>UQSV01000005.1 GCA_900543875.1 uncultured Coriobacteriaceae bacterium
TGGGTCTCATCGGCATGGGCAACAACCCCATGGTCGGTGCCACCGTCGCCTGCGCCGTTGCCGTGAACGCCGCCCTGAACGCCTAGTTCGCTGCGACTCATAGCTCGCTGAGCACGGTTGCGTGCCCCGGCTGCCTCCGTGGTGGCCGGGGCATTTTTGTGCCGCGAGGATGGGGGAGCATGGGCGCTCTTCTCGGCCACAAAAGGCCCTTTGAGCACGCTCAAGGAATGTGGAGGATAATGGCAATTCTGCTAACGGTATTGAGCTTAAAAATCGACTTAATTGTTGCGAACGGTAGAGAAATATCGGTGTAAGGTGTTCAGCTAGGTATTATTGGACTCCGTTCGTGCCTGCTGTCGGCACATCCGACGGCGCGTGCGAGCGGAACAGGGACCGAAAGAGGATATCGGACCATGTTCGAGACCCAACTGCCGTACGACCACAAGACCATGACCATCAAGCTTGAGGACAAGAACTTCGCAGGCCTGCTCGAGGGCCACCAGAACGAGTTCAAGGCCGCCGCTGCCCCCGCCCAGCTCGTCGAGGAGTCGCTTGACCACCCCTATGGCTCGCCCAAGCTCGAGGAGCTGTGCGCCGGCAAGCATGACATCGTCATCATCAGCTCCGACCACACGCGCCCCGTGCCGTCGCGCGTGACCATGCCGATCCTGCTGCGCCGCATCCACGCCGCCGCGCCCGACGCCCGCGTTCGCATCCTCGTGGCCACCGGCATGCACCGTCCCTCGACCCACGAGGAACTCGTCAACAAGTACGGCGAGGACATCGTGGCCAACGAGGAGATTGTCATGCACGTGGCGACCGACGACTCGATGATGGAGAAGATTGGCACCCTGCCTTCCGGCGGCGAGTGCATCATCAACAAGGTGGCCGCCCACGCCGACCTGCTGCTGGCCGAGGGCTTCATCGAGCCGCACTTCTTCGCGGGCTTCTCGGGCAGCCGCAAGTCCGTGCTGCCGGGCATCGCCTCCTATAAGACCATCATGTACAACCACAACGGCCAGTTCGTGAACGATTCGCACTCCCGCGCCGGCAACCTCGCCCACAACCACGTGAACGAGGACATGTTCGCCGCTGCCGAGATGGCGCACCTGGCCTTTGTCCTGAATGTCGTGCTCAACGGCAAGCACGAGGTCATCGGCTCGTTTGCCGGTGACATCCACCAGGCCCACGAGGCCGGCTGCGACTTCGTGCGCAAGCTTGCCGGCGTCGAGCCCGTGACCTGTGACGTCGCGGTGACCACCAATGGCGGCTACCCGCTCGACCAGAACATCTACCAGGCCGTCAAGGGCATGTGTGCGGCCGAGGCGACCTTGCCTGAGGGCGGCGTCATCATCGACGTCGCGGGTTGCGCAGACGGTCACGGCGGCGAGGGCTTCTTCCACAACATCGCCGACAACGACCCGGCAGCGTTTGAGCGCGCCTGCATCGATCGCCCGAAGAGCGAGACCCTGCCCGACCAGTGGACCTCGCAGATTTTTGCCCGCATCCTGGCCCACCACCCGGTGATCATGGTCAGTGACCTGTGCGACCACCAGATGCTGCGCGACATGCACATGACGCCGGTCAACACGATTGACGAGGCTCTGAAGCTTGCCTTTGAGATGAAGGGCGCCGACGCCAAGGTCGCCGTCATCCCCGATGGCCTGGGCGTCGTCGTGGCTCAGTACTAACGCGGCGCGATGGGGCCGGGGGCGGCCCCGCGCGTGCGCGAGCGCATAAGGAATGGAAGGAACGTACGAAGGAGTTTTGCTCGTGAACGATCTGCTCTATCACATGCTGTGCGAGTTTGGCAGCACCGCACTCATGATCATCTTTGGCGTGGGCGTCCACTGCGACACGGTGCTCAAGGGCACCAAGTACCAGGGCTCGGGCCACATGTTCGCAATCACCACGTGGTCGTTTGGCATCTCTGTTGCACTGTTCATCTTTGGCGGCGCCGTCTGCATGAATCCGGCCATGGTGCTGGCGCAGTGCATCGTGGGCCTCGTGCCCTGGGGCAGCTGCATTCCCTACATGGTCGCCGACATGCTTGGTGGCTTTGCCGGCGCCGTCATCGCTTGGTTCATGTATGCCGACGAGTTCCGCGCGTCCGAGGGCGTCGTTGACCCGGTTGCCCAGCGCAACATCTTCTCGACCAACCCCACCGAGGGGCTGCAGAACCTTCCGCGCGACTTCTTCTGCGAGGCCCTTTGTACCTTCGTGTTCATCTCCGCGATTCTGGCCACCGCGAGCCGCGCCGGCGAGAACGTGCTGATGCTCGCGATTTGCGTGGGCCTCATCGTCTGGGCCGTTGGCATGGGCATGGGCGGCATCACGGGATTTGCCATGAACCAGGCGCGTGACCTGGGTCCGCGCTTTGCCTACCAGGTGCTTCCCATCAAGAACAAGGCCGACAACAACTGGAAGTACGGCCTGCTCGTGCCGGGTCTGGCCCCATTCGTGGGTGCCATCGTGGCCGCGCTGTTTGTTCACACCTTCCTTGGCATGTTCTAGTTCGTGCTTCTCGCACGCCTTCTTGAGCGCCGCCGCCCCTTGTGGGTGGCGGCGTTTTTTGTTTGGACGGCGCGGGTGGCCCTGCATGCCCCTGGCGCATCGTCTGTTTGGCTGGCGAGAACGGAAAATGTCATCAATTAGGTAACCTGCCTAGAACTGCTCGAATGGACAGGCTTTCTTCGGCTGAAAAACGCCTGTTGAGGAGAGCCTGTTGCGGATCTCTACTCGGCGTTTATCTGAAAGGTTACCTAATTGGCGGAATTATATATTTGGGGACATTGTGCGAGGGGTCGACGAAGCCCACGGGCCATCGGTTTGGCGTCTGCTCCAGCAGCAGAGGGCGAAAAACCATCAATTGGGTAGTTTGCTTTGGGCTGCCCGAGTAGGTGTGTTCTCTTTGAAGCAAAACGCCTGTTGGACAGAGCCTCTCGCAGGCTTCTACTTGGCATTGTCCCGTGAGGCTACCTAATTGATGGGAAAAATTAATGAAGGGACACCTCGTTCGTGACTTCCGGCGTGGTCGAGTCCCCGTGGCGGGCCTCCAATCCTGGCGCCGCGCTGCCGCGGCGCAATCTTGGCGTTCGCATGTGGGGACGTGTGACGGGCGGCGCAACCTCACGCCTCTGTGCGACGCACAAAAACGGCGCCCGCGTGCGGGGACACGCGGGCGCCTGGGAGAGAGGACGTGGTGTGCAGGACACGCACGCCCTGTGCGAGCGCAGGCGCGGGGACACCGGCGGCTCGCGGGCAATCGCGCGGGGACACGATGCCCTGGGGCTTTAGTTCGCAGGGGAGAGGACCTGCGAACATCGGGTAAAGCAAGCTTGGGGGCGGGATGGCGAAGGGATGGCACCCCGCCCGCGGGCGCAAGCCCGCAAGGAGCGGCTAGCGCGTGCTAGCGAAGGAAGCGAAACGGGCTCATGCCGGCATAGGTGGCGGCGTCGCCCAGCTCGTCCTCGATGCGGAGGAGCTGGTTGTACTTGGCCACGCGGTCGGTGCGGCAGGGGGCGCCGGTCTTGATTTGGCCGGCGTTGGTGGCCACGACGATGTCGGCAATCGTGGTGTCCTCGGTCTCGCCGGAGCGGTGGCTGACTACCTGGGCGTAGCCATAGCGCTCGGCGGTTGCCATGGCATCGAGGCTCTCGGTGAGGGTGCCAATCTGGTTCACCTTCATGAGCAGCGCGTTCGCGGCGCCCAGTTCGATGCCCTTCTCGAGGCGCGTCTTGTTCGTGACGAACAGGTCGTCGCCCACGAGCTGCACCTTGTTGCCAATGGCGCGGGTGAGGTTGGTCCAGCCGTCCCAATCCTCCTCGGCCAGGCCGTCCTCGATCGAGATGATGGGGAAGCGCTCGATGAGCTGGCTCCAGTAGTCGATCATCTCGTCGGACGAGAGCGTGCGGTCCTCGCCCTTGAGCTCGTAGAGGCCGGTCTGCTTGTTGAAGCACTCCGAGGTGGCAGGGTCCATGGCGTACATGAAGTCGGTGCCGGGGACAAAGCCGGCCTTCTCGACCGCGCGCTCAATCCACTCGAAGGGCTCGGCGTTGGTCTGCAGGTTGGGGGCAAAGCCGCCCTCGTCGCCCACGCCCGTGGCGTGGCCGCTCTCGGACAGGACGCCCTTGAGCGTGTGGTAGACCTCGGTGCACCAGCGCAGGGCCTCGGCAAAGGTAGGGGCGCCCACGGGCATGATCATGAACTCTTGGAAGTCGACGTTGTTGTCGGCGTGCACGCCGCCGTTCAGGATGTTCATCATCGGCGTGGGGAGGGTGTGTGCGTTGGGGCCGCCAAGGTAGCGGTAGAGGGGCAGGCCCACGGACTCGGCCGCGGCGCGGGCGGTGGCAAGCGAGACGCCCAGGATCGCGTTGGCGCCGAGCTTGGCCTTGTTGGGCGTGCCGTCGGCGGCGATGAGGGCCGCGTCGATGTCGCGCTGGTCGGTGGCGTCCATGCCGAGGACGGCGTCGGCGCACTCGTTGTTGACGTGGTCGACGGCCTTGAGGGTGCCCTTGCCGCCGTAGACGGCCTTGTCGCCGTCGCGCAGCTCAACGGCCTCAAACTCGCCGGTGGACGCACCGGACGGAACGATGGCGCGGCCAAAGGAGCCGTCATCGAGGGTGACTTCGACCTCGACGGTGGGGTTGCCGCGGGAGTCGAGGACCTGGCGGCCGTAGACGTCGATGATCTCGCTCATGTGCATCTCCTTCTCGTGTGGGACGCGGGCGGTTGGCGCCGCGTGACCCGTCGTGTGCGGGGTGGGGCGCTTGGTGCCGCCTGGCCCGCTTCTGGTGGGCGCCCTCGCGGCGAGTCGCCGCCGCGGGGCCGTCCGTTTTGCGTGCTGGACGGCGCTGTTGGTGTCGCGCCGCCTCGTGACGCTTGTTGGAACATATATACCACTAGTTAACCGGTATTTACTTTCAAGAAGGAAAAAATCGCCAAACTTGACGGTTTGATGGAATGCCGGGGTGGGGGAGGGTGGTCTTGCGTCGCTTGCGAGGGAAAGGCCGTTTGCGGCAAACGGCCGATATGTGTGGAGCGGCGGGCTGCGCGCGTTGGGTCGTTTGCGACAAATGGCCGGTTTGTGCAGGGCGGTGGACTACCGTGTCCGTGCGTTTGCGACAAATGGCCGGTTTGGGTAAGGTGTTAGGCTGCCGGCCGCGTGCGTTTGCAGCAATCGGCCAGTTTGTGCAGGGCGGGGCCGAGCAACCAAGAAAAGCCCTGTGGACCGCCAGGTCAGAAACGTCACCGCAATGCTGCGGTGCTATACTGCCAACAATTAATGGAGAGAGAGGACTGCCTCCATGGTCAAATCGCGAGCGCTGCTCGTCGCCGCGGGTTTCTTTAACCAGCTGGGCTTCCAGTCCGTCTACTTCGTGGGAATCATCGGCTGCGCCACCTACGCGCTGGGCCTGGGCGCGGCGGGCGTGTCGGCCCTCGTCTTTGCCCTCAACGTGGTGCTGCTCGTGGGCTACTCGCTCGCGGGCGCCCTCATCGACCGCATGGGTCCCAAGCCCGTGCTCCTCGCGTCGTCGCTCGCCCCGCTCGCCGCGGCCGCGCTCACCCTTGCGCTGCCGATGTCGTTTCTCGTCCTGCTGGCCTGTGCCCTTGTGATGGGCCTTGCCGGTGCGGCCGCCTCGACGGCGGTCGAGACCTACCCGCGCTATCTCACGGCCAGCGAGCCCGAGCTCGTGCGCATGAACTCGCTCAACAGCACGGCCACGTTTGCCGCGGTGATCGTGGGGCCACTCGCGGCGGGAGCAGTCGCGGACGCGTTCTCGACCGCGCTCGTCTTTTCCCTGCTTCTGGCCACCGCCCCCGCCGCCGCGCTCTGTGCCTGCACGATGCCCGCAGGCTCGTGCCATGCCGAGAAGGGCAACCCCGCCGAGACGGACGGTGCGGCCGAGAACCGCGACCCCGCCGAGCAGGTCGCGCCCTCGCTCCTCTCCCAGCTCGCAAGCGGCGCGCGCACCATCATCGCGAGCCCGGCCCTGCTGATGCTGTTCGCCATCGGCTTTTTGGGCAACCTGGGCTTTGGCGCGTTCGATTCGCTCGAGAGCCTCTTTTACCGAGACGTGCTGCAGGTGGGCGCCGAGTGGATGGGGTGGCTCACGGCGATCGTTGGCGTGGGAGCCACGCTGGGCTCCGTTGCCGCCGGGCGGCTCCGTGCCCAGCGCGTGACGATGCCGCTGCTCTGCGCGCTGCTCGTGCTCGAGGGGCTGGGCGCGGTGCTCTACGTGGGAACGCCGCTCGTCGCGTGCGCCTGCGCGGGCCAGCTCGTGCTGGGCGTGGCCAACGGCGCTATCATGCCGGTGCGCGTGACGCTCACGCAGCGCTCGTGTGGCATCGAGCGGCTGGGGAGCGTGAGCGCGCTCATGCGCGTGGCCCTGTCGTCGGCGGGGACGTTGCCGCTGCTCGCGACCCCGTTTCTGGCCAACGCGTTTGGCGTGCAGCCGCTGCTCGTCGTGGCGAGCGCGAGCGTGGCGGTCGCCGGCGCGGCCCTGCTCGCGGCATCTCGCCGTGTGGACGACTAAGCCGAGAAGGACAACAAGGCCGATAAAACCTAGCGGGTCGAGCGGGGCGACGAGATCGATAAGGCCGAGAAGAACGTGCAGGTCGTTTGGTTGCGCGGATAGAGCGGCCCGCGTGGCCCGATCATCCAGCCATGCGGTCGAGCAACTCAGGCAACCTGCTCCAGCCGTCGCGCCCGGGCCAGCCACCGCGCTCGCGCCATCGGTCCCGCCCGCACCACCTCGCCCTTCTCCGCCGCGCCCGCGCCGGCTCCCGCCTACTCCACTGTTACTGTCCTGACACAATCGCCGTCGCCGACACGCGCCGCGCCACCAACCTGCCATAGAATGACTAAGTTGCATCCTATGAACCATGTTGGGAGGCCCCATGGCACTCAGCGAAAACGACGTGCGCGGCATCGCCGACTACGCGCGTATCGCTCTTGACGGCAACGAGCTCGCCGAGATGACGCAGTACCTGAACGGCGCCATCGAGGGCGTGCTCGCGCCCGTCCTCCAGTATGGGCAGGCAGACGTCCCGCCCACGTTCCACCCCATCGGAGACCTGTCGAACGTGATGGGCGCAGACGTCCCCGCGCCCGGCCTTGGCATCGACGAGGCCCTGCTCGACGCCCCTGCCGCGCGCGACCGCTACTTCCGCGTGCCCTCGATCCTGGGAGAGGGGGAGGAGCAGTAATGGCAAACCTCGACACCCTCTCCGCCGCCCAGATCGCGGCTGGCATCGCCGCCGGCGACTTCACCGCAACCGAGGTGGCGCGTGCCGCCCTCGACGCGGTCGAGGCCCGTGACAACGCCGTCCAGGCCTTCCTCCAGGTGGCCCCCGAGCTCGCCCTTAACGCCGCGGCCCGCATCGACGCCGACCGCGCCGCCGGCCGTGCCCTGCCGTCGCTTGCGGGCGTGCCGCTGGCCATCAAGGACAACATGATGCTCACGGGCACGCGAACCACCTGTGCCTCCAAGATGCTCGAGAACTACGAGAGCGTCTATACCGCCACCTGCGTCCAGCGCATGCTCGATGCGGGCTGCCTGCCCATCGGCAAGGCCAACATGGACGAGTTTGCCTTTGGCTCCTCGACCGAGAGCTCGGCCTTCCACCGCACCAATAACCCTTGGGACCTCGAGCGCGTGCCCGGCGGCTCCTCGGGTGGCTCCGCCGCGGCCGTCGCCGCCGGCGAGGTCACGCTCGCGCTGGGCTCCGACACCGGCGGCTCGATCCGCCAGCCGGCCGCCCTGTGCGGCGTTGTGGGCATGAAGCCCACCTATGGGGCCGTGAGCCGCTACGGCGTCGTTGCCTTTGGCTCGTCGCTCGACCAGGTGGGTCCCTTTGGCCGCAGCGTGGCCGACGTGGCGCTTGCCATGAACGCGCTCACCGCCCCCGGCCGCGACCCCAGGGACTCCACGAGCCAGGACTGCCCAGTCGACTTCACTGAGCACCTGAACGATGGCGTCGCCGGCCGCAAGGTGGGCGTCATCCCCGCCCTCATGAGCGCTGCGGGCCTCACCGACGAGGTCAGGGCGGCCGTGAACGCCGCGGCCCAGAGCCTGGCCGACCAGGGCGCCGAGCTCGTCGAGGTCGACCTTCCCAACCTCGACGCGGCCATCGCCGCCTACTACGTGCTGGGTCCCTGCGAGGCCTTCTCCAACCTCGCCCGCTTCGACGGCGTGCGCTATGGCTACCAGGAGCCTAACTGCGCGAACCTTGCCGAGCAGAGCTCGAAGTCGCGCGCGCACGGCTTTGGCGCTGAGGCCGTGCGCCGCCAGATGCTGGGCGCCTGGCTGCTGTCGAGCGGCGTGTACGAGAAGTACTACCTCGCCGCGCAGAAGGCCCGCACGCTCATCACGCGCGACTACGCCGCCGCCTACGAGAAGGTCGACGTCATCCTCATGCCCGCCAGCCCCACCACGGCGTTCAAGTTTGGCGAGATGAGCGACCCCACGCAGATGTACCTCTCGGACCTCTACACCATCAGCATCAACATCGCCGGCAACGGCGGCATCTCCGTGCCGCTGGGCTTGGGCGCTACCTCCGGCCTGCCCGTCTCGGCCCAGCTCGTGGGGCCGGCCTTCAAGGACCGCGACCTGCTGACGTTCGCCGCCGCCGTCGAGCGCGGCGCCGCCACCCACGCGTCCGTTGCGCCCAACTTCACCGGGAAGGGGGGTGAGCTCGCATGAAGAAGCTCGCCGACGTTCTGAGGGATTGGGAGGCCGTGATCGGCCTCGAGATCCATACCGAGCTCACCGCGCTCGACACCAAGATGTTCTGCAACTGCCGCCTGTCGCACGACGACGAGCCCAACACCAACGTCTGCCCCGTGTGCCTGGGCCTGCCTGGCGCGCTGCCGGTGCCCAACCGCCGCGCCATCCAGTCCATCGTGAAGGCGGGTCTGGCCACGAACTGCCAGATCATGCGCCACAGCATGTTCTACCGCAAGCACTACTTCTATCCCGACATGGCCAAGAACTTCCAGACCACGCAGGGCCCGGTGGCCTTCTGCATGCACGGCCATCTCGACCTCGAGGTCTCGGGTCGCGGCGCCGCCGAGCGTCCGGAGTGTGCCTTTGGCGAAGGCGAGGCGGCGAGCCTTGCCAGCGCGAGCGCCGGCGCCGTGGGCCTGTCCACCGCTATGGCACAGCACCTGCCCGAGGGCGGCATGGCCGCTGGCGCCAAGGCCTCGAGCCAGGGCAGCTACGACACCGCCAACCTCGCCGTGCCGGTGCGTGCCGAGGACGGCTCCTACACGGTGCCCATCCGCATCCTGCGCATCCATATGGAGGAGGACGCCGCCAAGATGGTGCACGTGGGCGGCGAGGAGGGCCGCATCGGCGGCGCCACCGAGAGCCTCGTCGACTACAACCGCTGCGGCACCCCGCTCATCGAGCTCGTCACCGAGCCCGACCTGCGCACCCCCGAGGAGGCGCGCCTGTTCATGGAGAAGCTCCGCCGCATCTTCATGACGCTGGGCATCTCCGACTGCTCGATGGAGAAGGGCTCGATGCGCTGCGACGGCAACGTGAGCCTGCGCCGCCGCGGCGACACGCGCCTGGGCACCAAGACCGAGCTCAAGAACCTCAACTCGTTCAAAGCCCTGCACGACGGACTCGAGTACGAGATCTGCCGCCAGGCCGAGGTGCTCGAGGAGGGCGGCGTCATCTACCAGGAGACGCGTCACTGGGAGCCCAGCCGCAAGCGCACCGTGGTCATGCGCGTCAAGGAGACGGCCGACGACTACCGCCTGTTCCCCGACCCCGACCTCGCGCCCTTCGACCTCACCGACGGCTTCATCGACGAGTGCGCAGCCGAGATTCCCGAGCTGCCCGATGCCAAGCGCGACCGCTTCTGCGAGAGCTACGGCCTCAAGCGTGCCGACGCCGAGCAGCTCGCCGGCGACCCGGCCGTGGCGGCCGAGTTCGAGCAGGCCTGCAAGCTCGCGCCCAAGGCGGCCTCGACCGTGGCCAACGTCATGGTGAACCTGGCGCCCGCCTACGACGCCATCACGCCCGCCCAGGTGGCAAGCCTCTCCGGGCTGCTCGCGGCCGACGCCATCACGTTTGCCCAGGCGCGCGAGGTGCTCGGCGCCGTGAACGGCACCGACCTCGACCCCGAGAAGGTCGTCGACGAGCGCGGCATGCGCCAGGTGAGCGACACCAGCGCGCTCGAGCCGGTGGTCGACGCGGTGCTCGCGCGCTGCGGCGACCAGGTGGAGCAGTTCCGCGGCGGCAACCGCAAGGTCGTAGGCTTCCTCGTGGGCCAGTGCATGAAGGAGAGCCGCGGCAAGGGCAACCCCAAGCTGTTCAACCAGCTGCTGGTCCAGAAGCTGGAGGCGATGTAGATGAGGGTGGCGCTGCTTGAGCCCCTGGGCGTGCCCGACGAGATGATCCACGAGCTGGCGGCCCCCATCGAGGCCGCCGGCCACGAGTTCGTCTCCTACCCCGAGAAGACCTGCGACGCGGCCGAGCTCGTGCGTCGTTCGGCCGGGGCCGACGTCGTGATGATCGCGAACAACCCGTACCCGGCGAGCGTGGTCGAGGCGTCCGATGCACTCAAGCTCGTGGCCGTGGCGTTTGCGGGCGTCGACCACGTGGCGCTCGACGCGTGCCGCGAGAGGGGCGTCGAGGTCATGAACTGCGCCGGCTACTCCGACGTGAGCGTGGCCGAGCTCACCGTGGGCCTCACGATCGACGTGCTGCGCCGCGTGGTCGCAGCCGACGTTGCGGTGCGCGCGGGTGGCACCTCGGCGGGCCTCGTGGGCCGCGAGATCTGCGGCAAGACGGTGGGCATCGTGGGCACGGGCCACATCGGGTGCGCCGCGGCGCGCCTGTTCCGCGCGTTTGGCGCGCGCGTCGTGGGCTATGCGCGCCACGAGAGCGAGGCGGCGCGCGAGGCGGGCATCGAGTTTGTGGGCCTCGCCGACCTGCTCGAGCAGTCCGACATCGTGAGCCTGCACGTGCCGCTCACGCCCGAGACCCGCGGCTGGTTCGACGCCGACAAGATATGCGCCATGCGCGACGGCGCCGTGCTCATCAACTGCGCCCGCGGCGCGATCGTCGACAACGACGCGCTTGCGGCCGCGCTCAACGGCGGTAAGCTGGCCGGTGCCGGCATCGACGTCTTTGACATGGAGCCGCCGCTGCCCGAGGGCTATGCCCTCGCGAGCGCCAAGAACTGCGTGCTCACGCCGCACGTGGCCTACCTCACCGAGGAGTCCATGCAGCGCCGCGCCAAGATCGAGTTCTCTAACGTCATCGACTGGCTTGCCAAGCACTAGGCGTGGGGACAGAGGGGCGTGTCTTTTGTCCCCGCACGGCGATGCGGGGCGTGCCTATTCCGCGGCCTCTCGTTCGTTCGTCCGTTTTACGTGCCGGCAGCCTCTTGCCTCCGTCGCTCATCCGTTTTACGAGTTTGGGTGGTTCTGGACGCGTAATTTGGATGAACGAAAACCCATGACGGTCAAATGAAGCCCGCGGGCCATGCGCTCGCGGGCTTTTGTGTGGCGCGTCATCTCCAAGCACCCCAATCTTTGAGCACCCACATTTACGCGCCCCTAACCTTTGAGCACCCGCTTTTACGTGCCAGATGGCCTCTGAGCGCGTAAAAGCGGGTGCTCGGGGCATGGGTGCGTAAAAGCGGGTGCAAGCTACCGTAGATGGCGCGTATAAGCGGGTGCGCGTGGCTCGCTTCGTCTAGGTTGCGCAGATGGCTAACTTTTGCACATTCGTGGCCCTACCCCCCTGGGGAGGGGTATACTCCAGTCGAGAAACACGCGGGGGATGGGTAGTGGCGCCCGTGCCAAGAGGGGCGTCCCTGCTGACGCGCCCCGGCAACCAAAGGGGAACGGCCCTGCTGGCATGCCTCGGCAACCAGAGCGAGAGGAGCATCATATGGCTCACGAGAAGTTCGACGTGGGAGGCATGACCTGCGCGGCGTGCCAGGCTCACGTGCAGAAGGCGGTGGCGGGTGTCGACGGTGTCAGCGACGTGGTGGTCAACCTGCTCTCCGGCTCGATGACCGTCGACTACGACGAAGCCAGCACCACGCCCGCCGCCATCTGCGCCGCCGTCGACCGCGCCGGCTACTCCGCCACGCCCGTCTCGGCAAACGCGGCAGCGGGCGACGCCGGCGCCGCTGGCAGCGCTAGCGCGACGTCCACACTTACCAATCCCACCAAGAAGCTCGACGAGGCGGCCGACGCCATGCGCCACCGCCTCGTCGTGTCGCTCGTCTTTCTCGTCCCGCTGTTCTACATCGGGATGGGCCACATGCTGGGCTGGCCGCTGCCGCCCGTCTTCACCGACCACACTCACTCGATGACGCTTGCCCTCACCGAGCTTTTGCTCGTGCTGCCCATCGTCTACGAGAACCGCGCCTACTTCATCAACGGCTTCAAGAGCCTTCTCCACCGCGCGCCCACGATGGACGCGCTCATCGCCATTGGCGCCTCCGCGAGCCTCGCGTGGTCGGTCTACGCCATGTTCGTCATGGCCGACCAGCTCGCCGCCGGCGACGTCCACGCCGCAATGATGACGGGCATGGACAACCTCTACCTCGAGAGCGCGGGCACGATCCTCGCTCTCGTTACCGTGGGCAAGTACCTCGAGACGCGCAGCAAGGCAAAGACCGGCGGCGCCCTCGAGGCCCTCATCGACCTTGCGCCCAAGACGGCCAACGTCGTCGACGCCAGCGGCGCGGAGCGCGAGGTTCCGGCCGCCCAGATCGCCGTGGGTGACGTCATCCGCATCCGCCCGGGCGAGAGCATGCCGGTCGACGGCGTGGTGCTCGAGGGCGCGAGCTCCGTCGACGAGAGCGCCCTCACCGGCGAATCGATGCCCGTCGAGAAGCGTGCGGGCGATGCCGTGAGTGCCGCGACCATCAACCGCACCGGCACGTTCACCTTCCGCGCCACCCGTGTGGGCGCCGACACGAGCCTTGCCAAGATCGTGGAGCTCGTTGAGGACGCCAACGCCACCAAGCCGCCCATCGCCCGTCTGGCCGACAAGGTCGCCGGCGTGTTCGTGCCTGTCGTCATAGGTATAGCCCTCGTGACGTTTGCCGTGTGGCTGGCGGTGAGCGGTTCCGTGAGCGAGGCCATTACCTCGGGCGTTGCGGTGCTCGTCATCAGCTGCCCGTGCGCGCTGGGCCTCGCCACCCCCGTGGCCATCATGGTGGGCACGGGCCGCGGCGCCGAGATGGGCGTGTTGTTCAAGAGCGCCGAGGCCCTCGAGACCCTGCGCGGCGTCAACGCCGTGGTGCTCGACAAGACCGGCACCATCACCAAGGGCGCGCCGCAGGTTACCGACATCGTCGTGGCGGGCGCCGCATCCGAGAAGGCCTTGCTCAAGCTCGCGATGGCCCTCGAGGCGTCCTCCGAGCACCCGCTTGCCGAGGCCATTCGCGCCAAGGCCGGAGAGCGCGGCATCGTGGCTCGCGAGGTGGTCGACTTTGCCGCCGTGCCCGGCCGCGGCGTCACAGCCCGTGAGGGGTCCAACGCCATCGCCGCCGGCAACGCCCGTCTCATGGCCGAGCTGGGCGTTGCGGTGGACGAGAATCTTCTCGCGCGCTTGGCGGGGGAGGGCAAGACGGCCCTCATGTTTGCCAAGAACGGCCAGTTCATGGGTACCATCGCCGTGGCAGACCAGGTGAAGGAGACGAGTCGCGCGGCCATTGCGGCCCTGCGCGGGCTGGGCATCCGCCCACTTATGCTCACGGGCGACAACGTGCTCACGGCCGCGGCGATCGCCGCCGAGGTGGGCCTTGAGCCAGACGAGGTCGTCGCCGAGGTGCTGCCCGCCGACAAGGAGCACCACGTGCGCGAGCTGCAGGAGCAGGGCCTGCGCGTGGCCATGGTGGGCGACGGCATCAACGACTCGCCCGCGCTTGCCCGCGCCGACGTGGGCCTGGCCATCGGCACCGGCGCCGACATCGCCAAGGAGGGGGCCGACGTGGTGCTCATGCACTCCGACCTGCTCGACGTGGCGCGCGCCGTCGAGCTGTCGCGCGCGGTGATCCGCAACATCAAGCAGGACCTGTTCTGGGCGCTGTGCTACAACGCCTGTGGCATCCCGCTGGCGGCGGGCGTGTTCTACCCGCTGCTGGGCTGGCAGCTCTCGCCGATGTTCGGCGCCGCGGCGATGAGTCTCTCGAGCGTCTGCGTCGTCACGAACGCCCTGCGCCTTCGCGGCTTCCGCCCACGGGTGTAGCAAGATGGGATGCGGGGACGCGTCTTTTGTCCCGCGCGACGGGCGGCCGCTCCGTCGCTCGTCCTTCTCGGCAGCAAAAATGGGATGGGCCGGCCTGGCCGCTCGTCTCGGCAACGTCATCAATGGGGCGGCCTGCCCGCCCCGTCAACGATAAGGAGAGATAGATGAACTACACGATCAAGACCCAGGGCATTATGTGCGGCCACTGCGAGGCCACCGTCGAGAGCGCGCTGCTCAAGGTTGCCGGCGTGACAGACGCCGAGGCCGACCACGACGCCAACGTCGTGACGGTCGAGTGTGGCGAGGGCGTCTCGGCCGACGCGCTCAAGGAGGCCATCGAGGGTGCCGGCTCGTACAAGGTGCTCGAGGTTGCGGCCAATTAACCGCAGGTAGATGGCGCGTTGTCGCGGGAGGGGACCTGCGACGCGCATACGTTTGTACTGCGAGGCGCGTGCGTGGCGGGCGGCGGGTGCCGTGCGCCGCGCAAGCGCCCAGACGTGGGGGAGAAGAACATGCAGGCAGACCCTAAGACCGTGCTCAACCTGCTCAAGACCGCGCGCGGCCAGCTCGACGGCGTGGTGCGGATGGTCGAGGACGACCGTTATTGCATCGACATATCCAACCAGCTCATGGCCATCGAGAGCCTTGTGGCCAAGGCCAACGCCACCGTGCTCAAGGCCCACGTCGCGGGCTGCGTGCGCACGGCGTGCTGCTGCGGCGACGAGGCCGAGCGCGACGTCAAGCTCGCCGAGATCGAGGGCGTCATCGACAAACTCTCGAGGTAGCGATAGCGGGGCAGGACAGAGGGACGTGCCTTCTGTCATATGTCAAAAGGCGCGTCCCTCTGCCATATGGCGTTTGCCCTGTTTGCGCTATTCGTCGTGGTAGCGGCCGCGCAGCTGCTTGACCTGCGAGCGGCGGTGCTTGTCGTCGAGGCGGCGCTGGCGCTGCCCGCGCGAGGGCTTCGTGCGGTGGCGAACCTTGGGCGCGCGTCCGCGGCGGCCGAGCTCCTCGCTGATCTTGGCGAGGCAGAGCTGGCGGTTGCGGAACTGGCTGCGGCTCTCGCGCGACACGACGACGATGCCCGTGGGCTCGTGGGTCATGCGCACGGCTGAGTCGGTCGTGTTGACGCACTGCCCGCCGGGGCCCGACGCATGGAAGGCCTGCGCGCTGCACTGCTCGGCCAGCTGGTCGAGGGGCAGGCGCGCCATGCGTGCGTAGTCGTGGTATGTGAGCTGCTTGTTTTCCATGGCGTCCATGATAGCGCACCGTGTGCCGGGTCTCTTGTCGTCGCGCGGGACGCTGTCAAGAGGGGCAACGGCCCGTCCGCCTCCCACATCTCGATAAGGACGCTGCCGAGAAGGGCGCCGGGCCCGCTCGTCTCCCGCGTCTCGGGAGGTCGCGGCCTTTCCCACCTGCCGTTTGCACCAAACTGCGGTTCTTGCCGTGCCGTTTTGCACAAATGCGCACTATTCTCCGCCGTATAGCTCAATTCTGCGTCATATACCGCAGCTTTGTGCAAAACTGCGCGTCAGAAACAGCAGTTTGTGCAAAACTGCAGCTACAAAGCTATGGAACACCCAGTTGCCCTTCTTAGCCGCGCGTACTACACTCGATGTATAGCGCGCGAGAGGAGCGTATAGCATGGCTGCCACGTCAACGATGGTCCAGATGAACACGAGGATTGACCGCACCCTCAAGCAGGAGGGTGACCGTGTCTTCAAGGCAATGGGCTTCTCACCTTCCGAGGCGGTGAGGGGGTTCTATCGCTTTGCCTGCTCTCATGCTATGGACCGGGCAACCTTGGATCCCGTGCTTTCCCAGACCGAGGAAGCGGACGAGCTGCCCTTCTCCGAACTGAAGAGCCTCTGGAACCGCTTCGTTTCCGATGCCGGTCTTTCTCAGCACGCTCAAAGGACGGCCCCGTCCATTCAAGAAGAAATCGACTTCGACAAGGAGTGCGAGTTTGAGCGTCTGATGGCAAAGAACTACGGGGAGGGTTGGCGAGATGAACTCTGAGCGGATGAGCATGGTCATCGACACGAATGTCTGGATTGACATGTTCGATGGCGACCGTCCCCACAGTCCTTCGTCGATTAAGTCGTTGCAAGGGTTAAGCCGATGCGGCGTTGACCTTTTGTTCGCCGTCACCTCGGTGAAGGACGTGCATTACATGCTCATGAATAAGCTGAAGCACGTGATCAGGGAAGACACGGGCACGCTTGAACCCTCTGCGCTCGCGGCTGCTAGTAGCTATGCAAATGCCTGTATTGAAATGATGAATAGCCAAGCCACTGCAATCGGCGTCGATATGTCTGACGTTTGGTTGGCCGAGAAGTACTGCAAACAGTTCAGCGATTTTGAGGACTGTCTTGTAATTGCGGCCGCGCGCCGTGCGCATGCAGATTGCATTGTCACCAACGACGAACGTTTTCTTCGCCAGCGGCTGTTCGCTGCAATGAGGCCTGAGGAGGCCTTGTGCTTGGCAAAGGGGTAACGGCTGATTGGAGCTGCTATGACAGAGTCTATTAGCGAGGAGGCCAACGCCCGTCTTGAAGCGCTGAGGCGCGGTCGTGAAATTGCGCGAGAGGGGATGCGCGCCCTGGGGCTCGATGAAGATAAGCCGCTGTTCCCGGAGGACTTCAATTACAAGGAGTTCATCGAGGAATGCACTGCGGAGCGATATGCCGAGAAGGCTGCAAGAAGCGCCCGGATTGAGGCGGAGGAGGAAGAGCGGGCCCGCCACTCTCGCATGGCCTAGTTCTTCTCACACAAGCAACGCCTCGGAACTGCTGGTTTGGCTCCGGGGCGTTGTGGTTGAGAAATGGGCGTTGCGGCCGAGAAACGCCGTGCGAAACGCGCTGTCGAGATAAGACGGCCGAGAAGCGCCGTGCAAGGCGCGCCGTGAGGAAGCTCCGGCGTCCTCGCTACTCTCCGCGGCAGACCTGCTCGGCCAGGCGCGTGAGGACGGCCTGCGCGCGGCGGACGTCGGCGTGGGGCACATACTCGTTGGGCTTGTGCGCCAGCGCTAGCGACCCCGGTCCGTAGCTCATGCAGTTGTGGTTGCCGCAGCGCCCGGCGATGACGGCCGTGTCGGTGTAGCCGGTGAAGATGCTCACCTCGGCCGGCTCGCCGCAGACCTCGCGCGTGGCATCGAGCACGGCGGCGGCTAGCGGCGACGCGGGGTCGCGCTCGATGGCGGGGCGGTCGCCGGTGCACACGTAGGAGCCGTGGCACCCCGGCACCGCGTCCTCGGCCTCGGCAATCGCCCGCTTCACAATGCCCCTGGCCACCTCGGTGTTGCACGGCGGCACCAGGCGCATGTCGATCCACACCTTGCACGAGTCAGGCACGACGTAGGGTCGATAACCACCCTCCACCTGGCCAAACGTCACCGTCGAGGGCCCCAGCTCGTCGTGGGTGGGCTGGGACAGGATGTCCCTGCGGATGCGGCAGATTGCCTCGGACATCGCCGCGATGGCGTCTGCCCCCTTCCAGGGCTGACTCGCGTGGGCCGTGACGCCCTCCATCGTGACCTCGAACCACGTGCGCCCCTTGTGCGCAACCTGCAGCTGGCCATCGGTAGGCTCGGTGTCGAGCACCCACTCGTCTGCACCAACCCATCCGGCCCCGATCGCGGCCTCGACGCCGCGCATGAAGTCCTCCTCATCGACGCTGCAGATGATTGAGATGCCGCGGCGCGGCAGCTTGCCGCTGGCGCCCACGCGCTCGAGCTCGTCGGCAAAGGCCACGAGGGCGCTCGCTAGGCCGCTCTTCATGTCGCAGGCGCCGCGCCCGTAGAGGCGGTCGTCGCGGACGAGGCCGCCCAGCGGGTCGATGTCGGCGTCCCAGCCGTCGCCCAAGGTCACGGTGTCCATGTGGCAGATGAAGACGAGGCGCGGGTCGTTGGACGTGCCGGGAATCGTGGCCATGAGCTCGGTGCGGCCGGGCAGCACCTCGAGCTCCTCGACGACCACCTGGGCGGCCAGGGCGGGCGGTAGCTCGTCGATGCGCTCCTCGAGCCAACGCTTGATGTAGCACTCGATCTGCCCCTCGTAGGCGCCAGGGTCCGACGAGTCAATCATCACGAGCTCGCGGGCGAGCTCCCAAGCCTCGTCGCCCGTCTTCGTGTGCGCCTGCGCGTCCATTGCCGCCTCCACATCTGGGCGCCGCGCGCCCAATCGCTGTCTTGTGACCCCATGATAGGTCTGTCCTCGAATTCATGACTTACTTTTATGCCATTGAACTCAATATGCGAGTAAGGAGCGTGCCAAAATCCCAGTCATATAGTGGGATTTGTCAGGTTTTCCATGCGGGAAGGGTCTGCTCGCATGACAGGGGGACGTGTCTTTTGTCCCCGTTGCGTTATCCCAGCGAGGAACAACGGTTGGCCAAGGGTTTACCGCTCGCAGAATCGTTATACATCCTCGCCGATAACGCTGTGTAAGAAAAAATTATTGCACACTCGACGGGGGTACCCTCGAACCCAAAGGGTGCATCGCGGCGCAGGGCCGCGCGGCGCCAGAGAAGGGGGCGTCGGCGGCGCGGGGCTGCGGGCGCCCGCAACCAGCGAGCGCCATGCGCGCGGCGGGGCCCAAGGCGCCACGTCATCGCGGTGGCGCCCGCAGACAAAAGGGAGAGAGCCATGGCAGACAACGAGCAGTACGACTTCCACCCCATGTGGGACTCGCTCGGCATGAACCTCGAGGACCACGACATGCTTCTGGGCGCCGTGGGCCAGATGTACGGCGACATGTTCCTCACCCAGAGCAACCGCCCCGCGTCGACCAGCTACCTCGACTTCGTTGCCACCAACATCCACTCGGGTCGCATCAAGGAGATGCTCGACAAGAAGGCCAGCGGCGAGGCCACCAAGATCGTGGGATCGTTCTGCCTCTACGTCCCCGAGGAGATCGTCCTGGCCTGTGACGGCATTCCCGTGGGCCTGTGCTCGGGCGCGGACTGGGCAACCGACAAGGTCGAGGAGCACCTGCCGCGCAACACCTGCCCGCTCATCAAGAGTTTCGCCGGCTTCAAGCTGGGCCAGGTCTGCCCCTACATCGAGTCGAGCGACCTCGTGGTGGGCGAGAACACCTGCGACGGCAAGAAGAAGGCCTACGAGTTCTTTGCCACGCAGAAGAACATGTACGTGGTCGACATCCCCAACGTCCACAACGAGCGCACGCTCGAGGACTGGAAGGCCGAGGTCAAGAAGCTCGCGGCCAAGATCTCTGAGGAGTGCGGCGTCGAGCTCACGGTCGAGCGCCTGTCCGCCGCCATCCACGCGGTGAACGAGAAGCGCCGCGCGCTCAAGCGCCTCTCGGCCACCCGCGCCGCAGACCCCGCGCCCATCAGCGGCCTCGACAGCCTGCTCACGGTGCAGGCCGCCTTCATGGACGACACCCCGCGCCTCACCGATGCCGTCAACAAGATGGCCGAGGAGTGCGAGGCCCGCGCCGCCGCTGGCGAGGGCGTGACGCCCAAGGGCACCAAGCGCATCCTCTACACCGGCACCCCCATGGCCGTGCCCAACTGGAAGCTCTTCAACATCATCGAGAAGGCCGGCGGCGTGGTGGTGGGCGAGGA
Organism: uncultured Coriobacteriaceae bacterium; assembly: GCA_900543875.1. Taxonomy (GTDB): domain Bacteria; phylum Actinomycetota; class Coriobacteriia; order Coriobacteriales; family Atopobiaceae; genus Parolsenella. The sequence goes on from UQSV01000005.1 coordinate 19,815, forward strand.
GTCCTGCACGGGCTCGCGCTACTACAAGGACCTGGTCGACGAGGGCGGCACCACGGTCGACGAGATGCTCGACGCCATCGCCGAGCGCTACTTCAAGATCAGCTGCGCCGTCTTTACCCCCAACGACCAGCGCATGGAGGACGTCGTGCAGATGGCGCGCGACCTGCACGCCAACGGCATCATCGACTGCTCGCTGCAGTTCTGCACCCTCTACGAGATGGAGGCCTTTAGCGTCGAGAAGGCCGCCGAGAAGGCCGGCATCCCGTTCATGCACATCACGACCGACTACGCCGGCGAGGACGCGGGTCAGCTCAAGACCCGCATCGAGGCGTTCCTCGAGACCATCTAGCTGCCAAGCGTTGCGGGGCGATAATGGGACGAAGGGACGGCTCCTTCGTCCCAACTGGGACAGTTGCTCAGGCACCTATTGTCCCAGCCCGTTATTTGAACAGGAGGAGAAGTACCACATGGACATGACCGGAGTGAAGCTCACGGAGCTCGTGGAGGCGGCCGGGTGCGCGGCCAAGCTCGCGCCGGGCTACCTCTCCGAGGTGCTCGCGGACCTGCCGCGCATCGACGACCCCAACCTGCTCGTGGGCTTTGACGCCTCCGACGACGCCTACGTCTACGACCTGGGAGGCGGCCAGGCGCTCGTGGGCACCACGGACTTCTTCCCCCCGATGGTCGACGACCCGTTCCTCTTTGGTCAGGTGGCGGCCGCAAACGCCCTCTCCGACGTCTGGGCCATGGGTGGCACGCCCAAGCTCGCGCTCAACCTCCTGTGCTTCCCCAACTGCCTGGGCCTCGAGGTTGCGGGCCAGATCCTGGCCGGCGGCGCCAACAAGTGCGCCGAGGCCGGCGTTATCGTGGCGGGCGGCCACTCGATCAACGACCACGAGCCCAAGTTTGGCCTGGCCGTGACGGGCCTCGTCGACCCGGCGCGCATGCTCGCCAACGGCGGCGCCCGAGTGGGAGACGCCCTCGTGCTCACCAAGGCGCTGGGCACCGGCGTGCTCACCACGGCCCACAAGGCCCAGCTGCTCGACGACGCCGGCGTCAAGGTCGCCACGGACTCGATGATCACGCTCAACAAGTACGGCGCCGAGGCGCTCGCCGGGCTCGACGCCCACGCCGCGACCGACGTCACGGGCTTCTCGCTCATGGGCCACGGCTGTGAGATGGCCGAGGCAAGCGACGTCACCATCCGCATCAGCGCAGGTAGCGTGCCCGTCATGGCGCGCGCCCGCGAGATGGCGAGCATGGGCTTGATCCCAGCCGGCGCGTATCGCAACCGCGACTTCTTTGGCCCGCGCGTGCAGATGGGCGCCGAGGTGCCCCTGGACCTCTCCGACATCCTGTTTGACCCGCAGACCTCGGGCGGCCTGCTCGTGGCTCTGCCAGCAGACCAGGCTGAGACGTACGCCGAGCGCATGCGCGAGAAGGGCCAGCCCGCCGCCGTGGTGGGAACCTGCGAGCCGCGCGGCGAGCACTCCGTTATCGTAGGGATGTAGCGGTCCCGCGCGCGAGTCGCGGCGCGCGGCCCCGCGGCACGCAAACCCCCCCGTGGCCCCGCTCCGCTCAACAACAGCAACAACGACGCAGACCATCCCGGCCCGCGCCCTACAGAAAGGGATAGCAACATGAGTGAGAACAAGCTTGTCATCGATGCCCGCGGCGACGCGTGCCCCATCCCCGTGGTGAAGACCCTCAAGGCGCTGGGCGCCCTGGGCGGAGCCGGCGAGGTCGAGACGATCGTCGACAACAAGGTCGCCGTCGAGAACCTCTCGCGCATGGCCGCCTCCAAGGGCTGCGCCTTTGCCTCCGAGCGGACGGGCGACAAGGAGTGGCACACCACCACGACGACCGACCACGCCGTCGAGGTCGCCGAGGGCGAGCCCGAGGCCGCCACCTGCGCCGCGCCGGTCGAGAAGAACGTCGTGATCCAGGTCGCGGCCGACACCATGGGCATTGGCGACGACGAGCTGGGCCACAAGCTGCTCAAGGGCTTCATTTTCTCGCTCACGCAGCTGCCCGAGCTCCCCAAGACGATGCTCTTCTACAACTCCGGCGCCCGCGTGACCTGCGAGGGCTCCGCCTCGCTCGAGGACCTCAAGAACCTGGCCGACGCTGGCGTCGAGATCCTCACCTGCGGCACCTGCCTCGACCACTACGGCATCACCGACAAGCTCGCGGTGGGCGAGGTCACCAACATGTACGTGATCGCCGACAAGCTCACGGGCGCCACCAACGTCGTGAGGCCGTAGGCGTGCCGCGCGTACGCAAGCCGGCACTCGTGGTGACGTTTCCCACCACGGCGGCGGCGATGGCCTGCGAGCAGCTCTGTGGTGAGCAGGGCCTGCCCGGGCGCATGATTCCCGTGCCGGGAGAGATTTCTGCCGGCTGCGGCCTCGCCTGGAAGGCGGCGCCGCAGGACTGCGACGTGCTCGCGGGCGCCCTAGACGCGGCGGGTGTCGCCGTGGAGGGCATGGACGTCATCGAGATGCTCGAGTTCGTTAAATAGTTGATGTGCGGGCGACGGTGCCTTCGGCCATGTGGGCCGTGCGCCGCCGCTTGCAGGTTTGTTGGGCGACGCCCGTGGCTGGTTTGGCCGCGCGCCGCCGCCCCTGCGTTGGGGGAGAGCCCATGATCTACCTGGACAATGCCGCCACCACGATGACCAAGCCGCAGGCCGTCATCGACGCGGTGGTCGCCGCGATGCACACGATGGGCAACGCGGGGCGTGGGGCGTCTGCGAGCTCGCTCGACGCGGCGCGCTCGATCATGGGCTGCCGCGAGCGCGTGGCGGCGCTGCTGGGATGCTCCCGCGCGGACCACGTGGCCTTTGCCCCCAACTCCACGGCGGCGCTCAACTGTGCCATCAACGGCCTGGTGGGCCAGGGCGACCACGTGGTCACCACGGTGCTCGAGCACAACTCGGTGCTGCGCCCCCTGAACCGCCTCGTGCGCGAGAGGGGCGTGCGGCTGGACCATGCGGGCTGCGACGCCTACGGCCGGCTGGACATGGATGAGCTCGCGCGCCTCGTCGTGCCCGGCACGCGCGCCGTGGTGGTGACGGCCGCCTCCAACGTCACGGGTAACGCCGTCGATGTGGCTGCCGTGGCCGCCCTGGCCCATGCGGCGGGGGCGCTCGTCATCGTTGACGCCTCGCAGGCCGCGGGCATCATGCCCATCAACATGGCCGAGCAGGGCATCGACGTGGTGTGCTTTACGGGCCATAAGGCGCTCATGGGCCCGCAGGGCACGGGTGGTTTGGCGGTGGCCGAGGGCGTCGACGTGGCGCCGTGGAACGTGGGCGGCACGGGCGTGCACAGCTTCGATGCCGAGCAGCCCCTGGGCTGGCCCACCAGGCTCGAGGCGGGCACCCTGAACGGCCACGGCCTCGCCGGCCTTGCCGCCGGCATTGACTACATCGCGGAGAATGGCGGCGTTGCGGCCGCGGGCGCGCACGAGCTGGCCTGCGCGCGTAGGCTCTACGAGGGCGTGCGTGACGTGCCAAGCATCACCGTCTACGGCGACTGGGCGGCTCGCGACGCCGGGCTCGTGGCGGCGGACGCGCCGCGCGCGGGCATCGTGGCGCTCAACATTGAGGGCGTGGACTCGGCCGAGGTGTCCGACATGCTCATGGAAGGCTGGGGCATCGCCACGAGGCCGGGCGGCCACTGCGCCCCGCTCATGCACCAGGCGCTGGGGACGGTCGAGCAGGGCATCGTGCGCCTCTCCACCAGCTGGTTTACCACGGCCGACGAGATTGACGCCGCCATCGACGCCATTACCGAGATCGCCCGCGGCTAACACACATAATGGGACAAATTAGCCCGTAGCTTTATCGTCCCATTTTGCGGGGTGCTCTGGTAATTGCCCGTTTCGCGACAGAACGGCGCTCTTGGTTTTGTCTTGGGGTTCCGCAAATTGCTCTTGAGGGCGTTCCCGAGCTGGGTGTGTTGGGCAATACCTAAATATGACGTGCGGCAATCTTCTGCGCTAATTATGCAATGGTGAATTATTCACCATTGCATAATTCGACCTTTCATAATTCCGTGGCCCGCCCCGTGCGGGTCGACGCGGTGTTGGGGTGGCGTTGGGATGGCCGTTTCCTTGCCTGGAGGAGTGCGCAACAAGTTTGCGCACTCGTGATTGTCAGTGAAACCGGTTACATGTGCGGTCGCTATGGTCCGAGTGGTCCGTGAGCGCCTTGTTTGATACGAATCCGTACAAAACGAGGCCAAATTGATGAATATGAAGCAGCCTGGGCGGTCCCTGCGCCCACGGCGAGCCACCAAACCTATCCGTTATTAAATTTCCATCGCACGTGTAACCGTTTACACTGACATTTTCGTCGCCGCGAATAATCGGGAGCGCTCGCAACGCGGGCAAGCCCTTGCTTCAAGCAGCCATCGCGACCGCAAGGCGCCGCCCACTCTGAGGCCAATTGCCGCAGGCACGGGACCCGCCCGCCCGGACCCGACCGCCACAGGCTCCAGCCCCGCTGTGCTCTACGCCCCAGCAACCGGTCCACGATGTTGACTGTATCCACGCCGTCCTGCGACATGTAGAGGCATCCATGATAAAGACGCGCCTGACGCTACACGGTTTCGTCCATAGTCGAAACTATCCGAGAACCAGGAATAGTTACGAGTATGGTCGTAACTTCTTGCAAGGCGTGTGGCGCTCGGTGGTTTCCGTGAGGCCAGGGGCTGCGTGCGCGATGACGAATTCGGTGAGCGGGATGGGGCTTTCGGGTGCCTAATTAATCCTCTTTCGACGCGCTTGCTTGAGCCAGTTCTTCTTAAAGGGGCCGAATTTGCCAAAGAATATGTTGTAAGTCTCGCCGGCTTCTCCCGCCCCGTAATTGACCGCCGCCAATTCGATTGTGCAGAGATAATCCGCCACTTGTTCAAGACGGCAAGCAGTCATCGAGGTTTTGCGGCGCTCTACGACGCCCTTCGATAGAACAAAACCAATCGACTGGTCGAGCGCTTGCTTGACGATGTCCCGCCCGTTGTCGTAGTAGACCTTCACTTCGTCAAACTCCTGGAAGAAATCCAAGTGGTCGAAGAGAAGGTCTGAGATGCCGCGCTTCAGTCTAAGCATGAGCTTGTTGAGGTCGCTAAATTCACTCCTGCGGTAGATGAACGTGCTGTAGGAAATGGGAAGGCGCTGGGCCAAGATGTTGAATGAGTACAGCATTTTCTTGCGAGCCCGAATGACGATTCCCTGATAGGGCCAATGCCCGTTTAGCAGGGACTCGGAGCGGAACGGTATGTTTGGGAGGTTAGAGTCGCGAAGTGACTGCTCGTAGCGCGCAATCTTATCGGCTATTCCGTTTGTTTGATCATGCATTACGAGCGTGAGCAGATAATAACGAGCCTTTCCGCCTCGATTACCGCTCTCGTCAACAAATATGCTTAGGTCTCGCGCCATGCCACCTCCTATAAGAAAAAGCCGGGGGATAGGCCCCCGGCACTTGGAGGTAGCTGGAACAGCCACCAACCAGTGTATAGCAAATCCAGAGCCAGCGCCGCAAGGGCTTGCGATATCTAGAGGAATGGGGAGGGACTACTCAACCCGGGCAGCTTCCCTACGCCGGCCACCAGATGCGGGTGAGGGGGAGAAGGGCGCGTGTCTCCTCGTCGGCCTTGTCGTAGGAGCCAACGTAGAGCTTCACGAGCCCGTCGAGGTCGAGCAGCCGCACCGGCACGTTGGCGCGGTCGGCCTCGTAGCGCGCCTCCTTTGTGAAGCCACCCGTGGACACGTAGAGTCCGCGGTCGCCGGCGCGAAGGCCGCCAATGAACGCGCGGACTTGCGGGGCGCCCATGGGGCCCTTGCGGTGCTTGACCTCGGCGATGATACGCGGCGACTCCAGGCCCAGCGGGTCGGGTGAGGCCACGACGTCGCGCCCGCCGTCGGGCCCCTTGGGCGTAACCTCGGCATGGTAGCCCATGGAGCGCAAGAGACCCGCCACGAGCTGCTCCATCTCGTCCCAGCCAAGCGAGAGCGCGCGGTCCTTGATGCGCTCGATGCCGTCGTCGTAGGTGGCGAAGCGCGCCTCGTCGTCATCGGCGTCGGAGACGGCCTCGTCTGGCGCGGCACTGCTTGTGGGTGCGCCCGCGGCATGATTGAGGTCTGCGGCAACCTCGAGAGAGATGCTAAAGATGGTGGTGAGGCTGCCTAGGCTGTTGCGCGACGAGGTGGCGAGAAGGTCGCGCGACGTCTCACGCTTCCACTCGACGTTGCGCTTGTAGGTGATGCCATCGATGTCCGAGACGGGCATGCAGTCGCCGGTGACCTTGCCGATGTGGTAGAGGCGTTCCTCTGGGTCATAGGTAACCACGGTGGTGCCCTTGGCGATATCATGGGCAAACTTGGAGGTCTGGCTAACGGCCTGTCCCAGCTTGCCCGCGCTGTAGTCTGGGTGGGCGCTGGCGTAGGCCTGCCGCAGCTGGTCCTGCGTCATGGAGGCGATGTCTGCGCCGGCGAAGTCCCAGCCAATGCCAACGATGCCGGCCTCGACCCAGCTCTTTGCGTACACGCCGCCGCGCCCCGCGCGAATCATCCAAGTAGTCATGTGGCCTGCCTTTCTGAGTGTTTGGATGGATTATCGCACGGACATCCGGACCTTCTGTACGTAGATTTTCCTTGCGAAGGTCAGAAAGGCGATTTTCGCTTCAAATGGATACGAAAAGTGCTGCTAAATGCGTCGCTCAACCCTAATAACAAGATATTGTCCACTATGGTTGGTATACTTCTAGCCCAAAGGAGCGAGTGCTCCCTTTGCCCGGTAATGGTTGTGAACAATGGTGGGGAGCGGAAGTGTCCGCACAGGTCAAATCAAAGCAGCGTGTGCAGGAGCACGGTGAGGTGTTCACCAACGAGCGCGAGGTGCACGCCATGCTGGACATGGTCAAGCAGGAGACGGAGCGCATCGAGAGCCGTTTCCTGGAGCCCGCGTGCGGCGACGGCAACTTCCTGGCCGAGGTCCTGCGCCGCAAGCTCGCTGTTGTCGCGAGTCTCTATCGCAAGAGTCCCACCGAGTACATGCGCTACGCCTTCGTGGCAGTGGCCAGCATCTACGGCGTGGACATCCTCGAGGACAACGCCCATGAGTGCCGCGAGCGCCTCTACGGCATCGTTGAGAGCGAGTCTAGGGCGGCCATCAAGGGCGCCGTCGATCCCCTCTTCCTCGATGCGGTGCACTACGTGTTGGAGAAGAACATCCTCTGCGGCGACGCGCTGACGCTCAAGGACGCAAACGGCAACCCCATCACGTTCGCGGAGTGGTCCGTCGTGACCGGCGACAAGGTGAAGCGCCGCGACTACCTGCTGAGCGAGCTTCTTGAGGGCCACGACGAGCAGCCCTCGCTGTTCGGCGAGAGCGGCAGCATGGTGACCGACTGGGAGTACGACGAGGAGACCAAGGCCTACATCCCCTCTGCGGTGCGCGAGTACCCTCCCATCAATTACTGGGAGGTGCAGAGGAATGGCTAGCCTTCTTGCGCACGCCTACAACCCTGACGTGTTGAGCTGCATCGCGAACCTTTCAAACGACGAGGTGTTCACCCCGCCCGAGCTGGCGAACCGCGTGCTCGACATGCTGCCGAAGGAGCTGTGGAGCGACCCCGACGTCAAGATCCTCGACCCGTTCTGCAAGAGCGGCGTGTTCCTGCGCGAGGCGGCGAAGCGCTTCATCAAGGGTTTGGAGCCGATCTACCCCGACCTGCAGGAGCGCGTTGACCACATCATGCACGAGCAGCTCTACGGCATCGCCGTTACCGAGCTGACGAGCCTGCTCAGCCGACGCAGCCTCTACTGCTCCAAGTACCCGAACGGTATCTTCAGCGTTTCGAAGTTTGGCGATGCCGAGGGGAACGTGCGGTTCCGCAGCATCCCCCACACGTGGGTAAACGGCAGGTGCAAGTATTGCGGGGCGTCCGAGAAGGAGTACAAGCGATCGAAGGGCCTGGAGAACTACGCATATGAGTTCATCCACACTGACGCCCCCGAGAGGATTTTCGATATGAAGTTCGATGTAATTGTTGGTAACCCGCCCTATCAGTTGAGCGACGGAGGAAACAAGGCGAGCGCATCACCTCTCTATCACAAGTTTGTGAAGCAAGCTAAGAAGTTGAACCCGCGTTTTCTGGCGATGATTATTCCTGCACGTTGGTACGCGGGCGGCAAAGGCCTTGATGCATTTCGCAGCGAGATGCTTAACGATAAGCATGTTACGCGACTTGTAGACTATCCCGATTCAAAAGACTGCTTCCCTGGCGTTGATATTGCAGGTGGTGTCTGCTATTTCCTTCGCGAAAGAGACCGCGTTTGTAGCGAGTGCGATGTAACTACCGTTGAGGGGGGGTGGTCAGTGAATCTCAACGGCGGCTCGATGAATTTCCAACCTTTATTCGTGACTCAAGGGCCATTTCAATAGTCCATAAAGTCCTTGCTCGTAATGAGCCAAAGATGGACAGCCAGGTTTCTTCACGTAAGCCATTCGGGCTTGCAACGAATGTGACTCCAGAAAAACACGGAGACCTTATTCTTCGGTATCTTGGTGGCGAGGGCCCATTCCCTCACAATAAGGTTACAGCCGGCCATGAGCTAATTGATAAGTGGAAAGTCGTTGCGTCCTACGTTTCTTTTGACCATGCCGGAAGAGCAAACAAAGATGGGAAGAGGAAGGTCCTCTCTCGAATGAGGATTCTTCCCCCCAATACAATTTGCACAGAGACCTATCTTGTGTATGGTGCCTACGATTCGCAAATAGAGGCTCTAAATCTTCAGCGATATTTGTCATGCAAGTTGCCTCGCTACTTGATTTCGCAACTGTCTTCCGGCCAGCACCTGACGAAGGGAACGTTTGCGTTCTGTCCAGTCCCAGACGTTTCTCTCGAATGGAGTGATGACGAACTTGCTGGGAAATACTCCCTCGACGAGGACGAAATCAAAGCGGTTGATGATTCAATAATCGCTATCCCATTTGGGGAGCCGGAAGATGAATAATTCCTACTTCCCCCAACGTCCGGACGTTCACCCGTCCATCTACGCCTACCGCGACAAGAACCCCGACCACGCGGGGCTGCTCAAGGTCGGCTACACGAGGCGTGACGTCGAGCGGCGAGTGGCGCAGCAGTTCCCGGTGATCCAGCCCGGCGAGGGCAAGCCCTACGAGATCGTCTTCGCCGAGAGCGCGATGCGCCCCGACGGTACCTCGTTCATGGACCACGACGTCCACAGGCGCCTGGAGCGCAACGGCCTCGAGAACGTCGGCGGCGAGTGGTACCGCTGCACGGTCGAAGACGTGCGCAACGCGTGGCTGGAGGTGCGCGACCGCGCCGACTACGAGAGCCAGCGCACCGAGGACTTCAAGATGCGCCCCGAGCAGCGCGCCGCCGTGGAGAAGACGCAGACCTACTTCGAGCGCTGCCTTGAGCCCGGCAGCCACGACCAGCCCAAGTTCCTGTGGAACGCCAAGATGCGCTTCGGCAAGACGTTCGCCACCTACGAGCTCGCCAAGCGCATGGGCATGAGGCGCGTGCTCGTCCTCACCTTCAAGCCCGCCGTCGAGGCGGCGTGGCAGGAGGACCTGGAGAGCCACGTAGACTTCGAGGGCTGGCAGTTCGTCTCGCGCGACGGCAGGACCTACGAGGAGTGCGACCCGACGCGCCCCATCGTGTGCTTCGGCAGCTTCCAGGACTTCCTGGGCGTGAACCGCGAGACCGGCGGCATCAAGGCGCGCAACGAGTGGGTCCACCTCGAGGACTGGGACCTCGTGGCCTTCGACGAGTACCACTTCGGCGCGTGGAAGGACACCGCCAAGTCGCTCTTCCAGGCCACTGACGACGACGAGGCCGTGGAGTCCGCCGAGGCCGACGCCGACGCCGCCACGAGAGGCAACGCCCTCGACGAGACGTGGCTGCCCATCCAGTCGAAGTTCTACCTCTACCTCTCGGGCACGCCCTTCCGCGCCCTCAACTCCGGCGAGTTCATCGAGGAGCAGGTCTTCAACTGGACCTACTCCGACGAGCAGGCCGCCAAGGAGGGCTGGGTCGGCTCGGACAACCCCTACGAGTCGCTGCCGCGCATGGTGCTCATGACCTACAAGGTGCCCGACTCCATCACGCGGATCGCACGTCAGGGCGAGTTCGACGAGTTCGACCTCAACGTTTTCTTCTCCGCCGAGGGGCACGGCGCCGACGCTCACTTCAAGTACAAGGAGTACGTCCAGAAGTGGCTTGACCTCATCCGCGGCTCTGCGGCCGAGACCGCCGTCGACGACCTCAAGATGGGCGCCGAGAAGCCGCCGATGCCCTTCTCGGACACGCGCCTCCTGGGCACGCTGACCCACACGCTGTGGTTCCTGCCCAACGTGGCCTCCTGCGAGGCGATGGCCAACCTGCTCGCCGAGCGCCAGAACACGTTCTTCCACGACTACAAGGTCATCGTGGCTGCCGGCAGCGCCGCCGGCATGGGCGTCGAGGCCGTGGGGCCCGTGCGCCGCGCCATGGGCGACCCGCTGGCCACCAAGACCATCACGCTGTCCTGTGGCAAGCTCACCACCGGCGTCACCGTGAAGCCCTGGAGCGGCGTGCTGATGCTGCGCAACCTCAAGAGCCCCGAGACGTACTTCCAGACCGCCTTCCGCGTGCAGAGCCCCTGGACCACCAAGACCGAGGCCGGCGAGACCGAGATCCTCAAGCGCGAGTGCTACGTGTTCGACTTCGCGCTGGACCGCGCCCTGGCCATGGTGTCGGACTACTCGTGCCGCCTCTCGGTCTCGGAGAGCAGCCCCGAGCGCAAGGTCGGCGAGTTCATCAAGTTCCTGCCGGTGCTGGCCTACGACGGCAGCGCAATGCGCGAGGTGAACGCCGCCGAGATCCTGGACATCGCGATGGCGGGCACCTCGGCGACCCTGCTCGCGCGTCGTTGGGAGAGCGCTCTCCTGGTGTGCGTGGACAACGACACCCTGCGCCGCCTGTTGGCGAGCGACGAGGCCATGCGCGCCCTCATGAACATCGAGGGCTTCCGCAGCCTGAACGCCGACATCGAGACCATCATCAACAAGTCCGAGGCCGTCAAGAAGGCCAAGAAGGAGAAGCAGAACCTCACCCCCAAGGAGAAGAAGCAGCTCTCCGAGGAGGAGAAGGAGTTCAAGAGCAAGCGCAAGCAGATCCAGGAGAAGCTCATCAAGTTCGCGACGCGCATCCCTGTGTTCATGTACCTGACGGACTACCGCGAGCAGTGCCTCAAGGACGTGATCACGCAGCTGGAGCCGGGTCTGTTCAAGAAGGTCACGGGCCTCTCGGTCAAGGACTTCGAGCTGCTCGTCTCCCTGGGCGTGTTCCGCGACTCGGTGATGAACGACGCCGTGTACAAGTTCCGCCTGTACGAGGACGCCTCGCTGGAGTACACGGGCCTCAACCGCCACGAGTACGACTCGAGCGTCGGCCTGTTCGACACGGCGCTCTCCGCCGAGGACTACGCCCAGATGAAGCTCCAGGACTCGCTGCTCAACCCCGACGGCACCACGAGGGACCGCGAGACTGAGGCTGTTGAGCTTAGGGAAAGCGCCCCGAAGCCGGTTGCGCGTGAGGCTGCGGGTCGCGGGGCTTCCCAGGCTGTTGCGCGCCGCAAGACGGTGCTTGCGCCACCAGTTCCTCCTAAGCAGGATTGGGTCTATAAGGCTCTTTCTGCTGAGGGCCTTAAGTATGTCGACAAGCGCCCCAGAGCCGGTTACCTCTGGGTGATTGGTGGGGGAGAGCTTGACGCTAAGATGCAGGAGCTTGCCAAGCGAGGGGCGGAGTTCGAGTTCAGCCTCCGTGGTGACAAGGCCACGGGTGGCCAACCTGCCTGGTGGCTCAAGGGCTATCCGGATGAGGAGGCCGTGCAGGAGGAGGCGCCCGCGGTTTCTCAGGGCAAGCTCGATGCCATCAAGCCGGGCGACATCGTGCATCACAGAGCGTTTGGCGATGGTGAGGTTGTGCGTGTCGATCGCGAGAGGGGGGCCATCGAGGCCATCTTTGGCGTTGACAAGAGACGCAAGCCCAAGCACAGGATGTTCCTGTTCCCCAATGCGTTTGAGCAGGGGCTGTTGACGATATGAGGGGCGTGATGACGGATTTGTCCCCGATGCTACTGTTTGACGGGAGCCCTATGCATCCTCTAAATCAGCCGCCTTTCTCGGTGCAGAAGGTTATGCTTGCGCGCACTCTGACTCAGTTTCGGGAACGTCCCCTATGCGGTGGAGGCTATGACGAAGAGGACCTTCGCTTTTATGATGGTGTTCTTGGAAATCTCATCCGTACAAGGGATTCGTTCCTAGATAGCGGGATGTGCGAGTCTGTTAACGGGTTTGCAGACTTTGCATCCCACTGGGAATACCGCGGCGATTTATATCGGATTATCGGCGCGGCTTATGTTTGCGACGAAGGCGCTGAAGAACCTCGCTTGGAGATGCCGGAGATAAAGTGGCACGGCATGGTGGCCTCCTGGAGTAAGTCATATAACTTTACCGAGGGCTTTAATCACGTTTATCCTGGCAGGGCTTACACGTTTATCTGTGCCAACACTCTAACGAGTGCTGGTATTGATGCAAATAAGCTGAGTGAGTTCCTAGGCTGCTTCAATCCCTGTACGGCCTGCGAGAACGAAGTCATCTTCCCGATGAAGCGGCGCTATGTAACCAAGGTCTACAAGGACATAACGCCCGTTGAGTTCAAAAAGATGATGGAAGAAGGGGCTAACTAGCAGAGCCGCTGATGTCGGTATCCGTTTTGCATCGAGTAGGTTGGGTGGGCAATGGCAAAAGATCAATCTTCATATTTTGCGGGTAAGCATCTCTGGTCGGAAACGAAGGATGACTTGCTGAGCTGTTATCTCACCCCCTATTTCCAGAAAGTATTTCCCTTCTCTAAAGGCGGAATTGTCTACGTGGATGCATTTGCCGGTGAAGGTAAGTTTGCCGATGGAACCCTGGGCTCTCCGCTAATAGCATTATCCAAGCTTCAATCAATAGCTAGGGGGATGAGAGCCAAGGTCCCGGTTCAATTTGTGCTTGCCGAATCGAACTCTGATTCTCGCGCGAAGCTGGTCAGTTCATTTCGCGCCGCTCGTGGAAATAGCCGCTATGTCAAGGAGCCTATTGTCTGCGATGGTTTTCAGCATGCAATTGGTTCCGCTCGGAGTGTTGTTCTGAAATCAGGTTGCAGGCCCTCTACGTATTTCGTTTATATTGACCCGTTTGGCGTGAAAGACCTTCGGATGGATCTATTGCGTGACTTGCCCAACCCTAGGCATGCAGAGGTCCTTCTGAATTTCAACACTATCGGCTTTATCCGTGATGCCTGCGCGGCGCTTAAATCGGCTCTTGCTGTGCCGAGCACAATTGAAGTTGCTGATGAGGCTTTATCCTTCGAGTTGCCTGCTAGCGAGCGGATTGCTCGCTTAACCTCGTGCATCGGTAGTGAGGATTGGGTTGATATTGTTCGGGCGAGGCAAAACAATGCGACCGAATTCTGGGAAGCTGAATATCAGATAGCACGGCTTTTTTGCAAAAATGCTGCTACACACTATAGATTTGTAACAAACATGCCAGTCAAGGATATGAGGTGCGGAGCATATGGTAGGGGTCTCATTAAATATCGCATGATTCATATGACAAATAATGCCGACGGCTGCGTCCTCATGAACGATAACATGCTGAAACGTAACGCAGAGAGGCAGACTATTCAACCAGGTATGTTTGTCGTTGACGTTGATGGACGGGATGTTGAGCCATCCTCCATTCAGCGTGCCGCCAACTGCGTCATTGAGTCATTGCAGCTCGGCGAGAAGGTGAAAATGGCCGAGATCGCGGCCTCTGTCATCTCCCGCTGTGGTGTCTTTTCCAAATCGACCAAGCTGTTAAAGGACTATGTAAAGCCGCTGCTGGACTCTGGGGTGCTCGAGCGCGTGGAGAAAGTGACGCCTAGCGGTAAACCGAAGAACAGCTTTGCTCCAAAGGATCTCGTCTACAAGGCGCGCTAGCCATCTGTGATGTTGTCAGGGGATTGGACCGGCCTGAGATTGGGGATGTAGCGGTGAAGCCTATTGGTTATATCGAACGAAAGACGATGCTATATCAGACCAAAGTCGAATATGGAGATTGGGCAATGAACCATGTGCAGGGCTGCGCTCATGGTTGCCTCTACCCGTGCTACGCGTTTCTTATGGCTCGTAGATTCGGCCGTGCTAAGACATACGAAGAATGGGTTCGACCATACCTCGTTACCAACACGTTGGAGCTCCTGGAGAGGGAGCTGCCGAAATATCGAAACAAAATCAAGCAGATTCAGCTTTGCTTTACTACTGACCCTTTTATGGAGGGTTATCCAGAAGTCTCGGCCCTCTCTTTGAAGGCTATCGACTTGATTAACAGCTATGGAATACCCTGCGTTACTCTAACTAAAGGCTTGCTGCCTAGCGAGCTAAAGAGCAGGAGACTGGATAACCAGTATGGAATTACCTGCGTTTCATTATCAGAAGAGTTTCGCATACAGATGGAGCCAGGCGCCGCTCCCTTGTCAAAACGAATTCAGTCTCTAAAAGAGTTGCATGACGCCGGCTGTAAGACTTGGGTAAGCATGGAACCGTATCCGACGCCAAATATATGGAAACAAGATCTTCTTCCCATTCTTCAGCGGGTGTCATTTGTTGACAAAATTGTGTTTGGGCGGGTGCATTACGCGAATAGCGCCTCATCGTATGCCGATGCTGAGGCTTTTTATAGGTCGTCATCTAATATTGTCAGAAACTTTTGCGCTCGGCAGGGCATTTCTTGTTACATAAAGCAAGGAACGCCTGTTTAGCGCTCGGACCATTGCCGCGCTAGTTAATTTGAGATGCTTGCGTAGTCTATCTGGCTGAACGAGCTGCTTGCTGCTTTTGTCCGGGGTGATACACTACGCGAATTTTGCGGTTTGACACGAATTCGTGAGACCATGCCCCGTTACATCCCGCGAGCTACGCTCATCGTGTAGCATTAAACCAGTTAGCCCCGGGACGACCGCTGATTCAAGTCGCCGGGGCTCAATTTGTATTGCGACGTGGAATGCTCCAAAAGGGCGAGGTGCGAACCTCGCTAACTTGACACCTGCAGGGCACCTGGCCCATTCGGTCTGCACATGCTATTGCACGATTCGCATGGCTTTAACAAGGCGGTTGTTGCATCTCCCCACGTTGCGTCCGCCAAAGCTCCTCGCCCTACTCGACCTTGCTGTTAACGTACTCCAGCAGCACTTCCTTGACCTTCTCAGCTGCCCCTCTCGCCAACTTCTTGTTGGCGGGGGAGAGGCCGTCCTGCTCGAAGAACACCTCGATCGCAAGCCTGGCGGCCTCGCCGTCCGTGAGGGCAGCCTTGCCGCTGCGCTGCTCGTCCACCACCTCGGCGTAGAAGACGCGATTGCCCGGCGTGTTGCCTGCTAGCAGCTGCGGCGCCGCCGCCAGCAGGGTGCGCGACAGGCTCGAGAGCGTCCTCGTGGGGCTGCTCACGGCATCGGGCGCGCTCAGCAGAACGCTCACGCTCTCCTTGTCTGCCGCCACGTCTCCCAGCTGCCAGCGCTGCGCGCTGATGGAGCCGTTTGCGGCCTCCGTTGCCTGCTCAAGGGCCGCGAGCAGCTCGCCCTCGATGCTCAGCTTTGGGCTGGCCATGGCAACGTTGAGCGTGTAGGTAAACCTGGGATGCTCCTTCTCGTTCTTCTCGGCCATATGATAGCCGGGGCGCAGCACATAGGTGTTGTGGATACAACTATGCACTGCGCGGCGCGCGAGGGCGTGATTGCGCTTCTCTTGACGGCTGTTCGTTGCAGCGTATAGTGCTCGTTAGTAAAGTCGGACAGCCTCTCGTAGATGCGCAACTCCGGCTCTTTTTGTATCTAGGGACGCTCAAGCCTCGGTCCTTCTCGCGCTGTTAAACTTGTTAAAGTTTGTTAAAGCTGTTAAACCTTGCTAAAGCAGTTAGACTTCTCCGCCCAAGCCGCCTTGCTCAGCACGGCTGCTCCGGGACTCTTGCCTCATGAGCGGCACTGCGAGAAACTGAATCTGGTCTTCTCAAAGGAGGGGGCTTCCAGGAACCGGGGGTTGTCCCTCGGAGCACAAATCAGCGCCCCTGACCGTATGGCCAGGGTCGCTTTCTCTAACGCATGTACCTGCTGCTAGACGCTGCGTTCGCTAGATTGCGAGACCTGTCTCGTAGCCCCCCGCGCGAGGCCACCAGGGTGTTGCCCGCCTTGACGACGCAGCCCACAACCTGCACGTTCTTGCAGTGCCTCCCAGCTGATGCGTGGCCGTTTTCGATATTCGGAAGCAATATGGGTGGCCGGTGAGTAGCCAGGCAGCTTGGTTGGCCAAAATGGCCGATTTTGCCTTACGGTTATGCTTCGTTTGGGCGCCGATCGGTCAGTCTGCTTCCGTTTTTTGTGACTTGTTTTGGGCGGGTCGTGTGGGTACTTGCGTTTTCCTGAAGCTAATATGCTGGGGCGCGAGTAGACGTGCGCACCGATGGTGAGCAGCAATTGCAAAACCACAGGTAGATTCGTTGCGGTATCGATACTGTTCGGCGGCTATTCGCTGGCCTGGAATTTAGCTTCAGGAAAACGCAACTACTCTTCCGCTGCGGCGGCAAAGTGATTTTCGAATTCTTGAGGCTAAAAATCGTTGTTGCGAGTAGCTGCTGAGGGCCATTTGTAAAACCGCTGGTAGATTGGCTGCGATGTCACGAGCGCCCCTAAGGTTAGCCGGCAGTGTGGAATTTAGCCTCAAGGAATCGCAACTAGTTGATGCGGGGTGCGCGAAGGTGATGCAAGAGAGCGCGCGGACGAGCCCCGGAAGCATCAACTTGGTGCTGCGGTCCGTTTGCTCAAACCTGCATAAGGGCGTGGTCACGGATCGAGCCAGCGAAGACGGGGGTTTGGATGCCGCACGCGAACAAATCGGCCGCGAAGGCGGCGGCCTGCGCGTGGGCACCGTCGCCTTCTGCCTGGTTCACGATGATGTGGGTGGGCGCAATGGCCCCACGCTCGATCTCTGCAGCTAGGAGCCTTGCCGCAAGCTCGGGCGTTGCCGCGGCCTCGCCCGGATCGATGCCCAACAGCTCGCTTGCCAGCTCTGCGCGATGACACGCGCTTGCGAGCGGCTGGCCAAAGCCACTGGCCCCCAGCACGCACGCCACCGCGTTGGCGCCTGCGGGAACAACGGGCTCGTGGCTCTCGTGCAGCTTGAGCGGCAGGCGCTTGGAGCCGTCGGCCTCGACGAGCACGGCGTCTGCAAGAAGTCGCAGTTCATCGACAGCGATGGGGGAGGGGCCAAGCTTTCCCGCCGCGCCTGCGCGCCCGGCTGCCGGGGCTGCCGCACACACGATGCCGTCGCGGGCAAGTGCGGCTTCTACTTCGGCTTTATTGCTTGAGCTTACGGTCTCGACTCCATCAAAGGGCATGAAGTGGGTGGTCGTTGCCAGCACCACGTGCGCGCCCTGCTCGCGTAGCTCTTCTGCCAGGGAGTGCAGCAGCGTCGTCTTGCCGCCGCCGCCAATCGCGGCGACGAGAGGTGCGGGGTGACTTACGCGCACACCGCCGGCCTCGCGCGTGCCACCCCTCTCGTCCTGCGCAGCGCCGGCCTTGCGCACGTCGCCCTTCTCGACCTGCGCGTCGCCAAGCACGCGCGCGCCGCTCTTCTCGGCCATCGCGCTCGCGGAAAACCCAAGGGCGTCAAGACAATTCATCAGGCAACCTAACCTATAGTGAGCATTGGCGGGTAGCGCGTTGTCCTCGCAGACATACCGCGCCCGTCTCGCACCACCATTGTGACGCACGAAAGGGACGTGAGAGACCATGCTCGTTGAGATTCGAGGAGCGGGCGATATCGCCACCGGCATCGCCATTCGCCTGCACCGCGCCGGCTGCAAGGTTGTCATGTGCGACCTCGCCATCCCCACCTCCATCCGCAGGACCGTCTGCTTCTCCGAGGCCATCCGCCTGGGAACGTGCGAGGTCGAGGGCATCCGCGCCCGCCTTGCCCACAACCTGGCCGAGGCTCGCACCATCGTTGTGAACGGCGACGTCGCCGTGCTCGTCGACCCGTCAGGCGCCAGCGCCGCCGAGCTCAAGCCCGCGGTGCTCGTTGACGCCATCCTCGCCAAGAAGAACCTGGGCACCACGCGCGACATGGCGCCCGTCGTCATTGGCGTGGGTCCCGGCTTTACCGCAGGTAGGGACTGCCATGCCGTGGTCGAGACCAAGCGCGGCCACTACCTGGGCCAGGTCATCCTCGACGGTCCGGCCGCGCCCAACACGGGCATTCCCGGCGTCATCGCCGGCCACTCCGCCGACCGCGTGCTGCGCGCCCCGGTCGACGGCGTCTTTGAGCCGGTACTGCAGATTGGCGACGTCGTGCGTGCGGGCCAGGTGGCCGCCACGGTTGCCGGCGTGCCCATGACCTGCACCATCGACGGCGTGCTGCGCGGCCTGCTCCAGGAGGGCGTCGAGGTCACGGCCGGCATGAAGTCCGGCGACATCGACCCGCGCTGCGAGCGCGCCCACTGCTTCACCGCCTCGGACAAGGCACGCGCCGTTGGCGGCGGCGTGCTCGAGGCCATCTGCCACTTCACGTCGCGTCTGGAAGGCTAGCCATGGAGGGAATTTCGCTGCTGCGCGCCGCTGCCGGGGAGCTCGAGGCCGGCCGCAAGGTGGTCGAGTGCGTCGTGCTCGCCACGCGTGGCTCGGCCGCGCGCCACGCCGGCGCCCGTATGCTCACGCTCGAGGACGGCACCCTGCTGGGCACCGTGGGCGGCGGCACGCCCGAGCTGCGCTGCCAGGAGATGTCGCGCGAGTGCTTGCTCGACGGCCGCCCGCGCCGCGTCACGATGGAGCGCGGCATCGTCGACATCGCCTGTGGCGGGGCCCAGGACCTGGGTGTTCGTGCCCTGAGCCAGGCAGACCTCGTGGCGCTCACCGCCGCGCTCGACGCCGCCGACGCCGGGCGCACGGGCCGGCTGCTCGTTGACTGGAGCGCTCCCGAGCCCGTGGCCACCTACGAGCCCGACGACGTGCCGACCCACGCCGGCGAGCCCCACCTCGAGGGTGACGTCTTTGTCGAGACGGTCGCGGCGGCCGAGCGCGCCGTGATCTTTGGCGGTGGACACGTGGGCCGCGCTCTGGTGCCCGCGCTTGCCGCGATTGACTTCGAGGTCACGGTGTTCGACGACCGTCCCGACGTTGCCAAGTCCGAGAACTTCCCGGCAGCGAGCCACGTCATTCTCGGCGACTTTGCCAACATCGACGAAGGAATCGAGCTTACTCCGCGCGACTACGTGATCGTGATGACCCGCGGGCATGTGGCAGACGAGCAGGTCGTGGCCCAGGCCGTGCGCCATAACCCCTGCTACCTTGGTTGTATGGGCAGCCGCAACAAGCGCCGCGTGCTCGAGAAGGTCGTGGCCGACGCCGGTGCGACTCCTGAGCAGATCGCGGCAGTCGACCTGCCCATTGGTTACTCGATTGGCGCCGTGACCCCGGCCGAGATTGCCGTGAGCATCGCCGCCAAAGTTATCGAGGTGCGCCACGCCGGCGACGCCGACAAGGGTCCCTCGCACGTCTCGCACGCCTGCCCCAGCATGTAGCAGCACCGGCCGGGCTCGCTCGGCTCCCGCCTCTTTCTCAAAATCCTAGGATTATGCCGTTATCAGCATTTAACGGATAGTGTTAACGGCATTTTCCTAGGATTTTGCGGTTGGGGGATGGCTATGGCTGGCTGCGGTTGGGGCCATGTGCCGGCGGGGGCAAAGGACTCGCCCCCTGTCCCGGGCGGCCATGTGCCAGCGGGGACAAAAGACCCGTCCCCCTGTCCCCGTCGCGGCGGGCGCCGTTCGCATAGCGTTATATACCGCTCGCAAGAACGGTTGACCCGTTAGGGCTGTTCTTTTCCCTTAAGGGTTGCCAAACCATTTGTAAGGGTTCAGACTTTGATTCAGTTTCTTATGGCGAGCGTTGTTTAAATTCATACACAACGCCTAAGCGGAAATAAGAATTTCTTGGTATCCAAGCCACACTGGGGCCGAGCGGGGGAGAAGGGGATGCAACATGCGTAACGTCAGCCGCAGGCAGGTTCTGCAGGGAATGGGCGCCGGCATCGTCGCCGTCACCACCGGCATGAGTCTCGTGGGCTGCGGTGGCTCCGCCGCCACCACCGAGGCCGCCACGACCGAGGCCGCTGCCTCGGGCGAGAGCCTCATCGTCTTCGCTGCCGCGAGCATGACCGAGAGCCTCACCAAGGCCACCGACGCCTTCACCAAGGAGACCGGCACCGAGGTCGCCTTCACCTTCGATTCCTCGGGCACCCTCAAGACCCAGATCCAGGAGGGCGCCGAGTGTGACGTCTTCATCTCCGCCGGCCAGAAGCAGATGAACCAGCTCGACGCCACCGCTGACTCGAGCGTCAACACCGAGGGTCTCGACCTCATCGAGAGCGGCACCCGCTTCAACATCCTCGAGAACGAGGTCACCCTCGTTGTCCCCGAGGGCAACCCCGCCAACATCAACAGCTTCGATGAGCTGGCCCAGCACCTCCAGGCCGGTGACATCAAGCTCGCCATGGGCAACTCCGACGTGCCGGTGGGTCAGTACACCCAGAAGATCCTGGCCTACTACAACCTCAACGAGGACGAGCTCGCCGCCGCTGGCGTGCTGACCTACGGCACCAACGTCAAGGAAGTCACGACGCAGGTCTCCGAGGACGCCGTCGACTGCGGCATCATCTACCGCACCGATGCCGTCTCTGCCGGTCTCACCGTGGTCGACGTCGCCACCAAGGACATGTGCGGCCAGGTCATCTACCCGGCTGCCGTCGTCAAGGGCACCAAGCACGAGCAGGCCGCCAAGGACTACCTCGAGTTCCTCAAGGGCTCCGAGGCCGGCGCCTGCTTCGAGGAGGTCGGCTTCAAGCCGCTGTCCGAGTAATGGGTCACGCGTATGGCGTGAGATAAGAGTCTAAGCGGCGCCCCGGCCGAATTTCGACGGTCGGGGCACGTGTCGTTGGAGGAAGCCGTGGACTGGTATCCGCTCATAAACTCGCTGCGCATCGCCGCGGTGGCCACGGTGGTGGTGTACTTTGCCGGCATCGGCGCCGCGCAGCTCATTGCCCGCATGCCGCGCACGGTCAAGGCGCTGCTCGACGTGGTGCTCACGCTGCCGCTCGTGCTGCCGCCCACCGTCGTTGGCTACCTGCTGCTGCTCGTCCTGGGGCCGCGCCGCCCGGTGGGCGCGTGGGTGCTCGAGACCTTTGGCATCAAGCTCACCATAACGTGGTACAGCGCGATCTTTGCCTGCATCATCGTGGCGTTCCCGCTGATGTACCGCACCGCCCGCGGCGCGTTCGAGGCCTACGACGACACGCTCACCGACGCCGCCCAGACCTTGGGCAAGAGCCGCATCTGGGCCTTCTGGCACGTCCAGATGCCCAGCTGCGCGCAGGGCATCCTCGCTGGCGCGGTGCTGGCCTTTGCTCGCGCCCTGGGCGAGTACGGCGCCACCGCCATGATCGCCGGCTACACCCCCGGCCAGACGGCGACCGTCTCCACCACGGTCTACCAGCTGTGGCGCACCGGAGACGACATGCTCGCCCTCAAGTGGGTGCTCGTGAACATGGCGATCTCGGCTGTGGTGCTGCTTGCCATGAACTGGCTCGAGGGCCGCGCCCGCACGCAGGGAGGTACCAAGTGAGTCTATCCGTCGACATTCGCAAGAGCTTCCCGGGCTTTAGCCTCGACGTCTCCTTCGAGGCGCCTGACGCCACCAAGACGCTTGCGCTTCTGGGCGCGTCGGGCTGCGGCAAGTCCATGGCGCTCAAGTGCATCGCGGGCATCGAGACACCCGACGAGGGCCGCATCGTGCTGAACGACCGCGTGCTGTTCGACTCCGCCGCGCACGTCAACGTGCCTGCGAGCGCGCGCCGCGTGGGCTACCTCTTCCAGAACTACGCGCTGTTCCCCACGATGACCGTGGCCAAGAACGTCGAGACGGGCGTGCGCAGCCGCAACAAGAACGAGGTCCGCGAGCGCGTCGCCGCGCAGATCCGGGCCTTTAGGCTCGAGGGCCTCGAGGACCGCAAGCCCTCGGAGCTCTCCGGCGGCCAGCAGCAGCGCTGCGCCCTGGCCCGCATCATGGCCAACGAGCCCGAGCTGTTGCTGCTCGACGAGCCGTTCAGCGCGCTCGACGGCTTTCTGCGCTGGCAGATCGAGCTTGAGCTCGCCGACACCCTCAAGGCCTTCCCGGGCGGCGTGGTCTTCGTGACGCACAGCCGCGACGAGGCCTACCGCATGTGCGACCAGGTCTGCGTGCTCACGGCTGGCAAGAGCGGCCGCACCGTGCCCACCCACGAGCTGTTCGACACACCGGCCACGCGTTCCGAGGCCATCATCAGCGGCTGCAAGAACGTGAGCGAGGCCACTGCGGTGGGCGAGCGCGTGGTGCGCTGCGCCGACTGGGGCGTCGACCTTGCCTGCGCCCAGGACGTCGACGGCGTCACGAGTGTGGGCGTGCGTGCGCACTTCCTGCGCATTGTGCGTGCCGACGGCCGCGTGGTCGACACCATTGGTGATGCCGAGACGGGCTTTGGCTCGGCCGCCCATGATGCCGAGAAGGGCGCGCGGGTGGCGGGCGCTGTCGCCGGTGCCGCGGGCGACGACGCGCCCGGCTCCGCATCCGTCTCGCCCGACAACCGCATCGAGTGCCGCGTTGCCCGCGTGATCGACAACGTCTTCTCGACCATCGTCATGTGCGACACTCCTGGCACCGCCCAGTTGCGCGTTGAGCTGTCCAAGGACGCCTGGGCCTCCCTTGAAGACCCCACGAGCGTTACCATCGAGGTCTCGCCCGCCGACGTCATGGTTCTGAGGGGATGATTAGTTGAGGGACACCCTGGGCAGGAACATCTCCTACCTGCGTCTTTCCATCACCGACAAGTGCAACTGCCGCTGCATCTACTGCATGCCCGCGGCAGGCGTTGCGCACCGCCGTCACCGCGACCTGCTCTCGTTCGAGGAGCTCGCCGAGGGGGTGGCGCTACGTTGGGCGTGCGCAAGGTACGCATCACGGGTGGCGAGCCGCTCGCCCGCCGCGGCGTCGAGGAGCTCGTGCGCCTCGTCGCGGCCACGCCGGGCATCGACGAGGTCGACATGACCACCAACGCCACGATGCTCGCCCCGCTCGCGCGTCCGCTGCGCGAGGCCGGCCTCACGCGCCTCAACGTGAGCCTCGACACCCTGCGGCCCGAGCGCTACCGCGCCATTAGCCGCACGGGCGAGCTCGCGGACGCCATCGCCGGCATGCGCGCCGCGGCAGACGCCGGGTTTGCCAACTTCAAGATGAACTGCGTGCTCATGGGCGGCGTCAACGACGACGAGGTCGTGGACTTCGTGGACATCGCGCGCCGCGAGCCCGTGGAGGTGCGCTTCATCGAGCTCATGCCCATGGGGGAGTGCGCCGCCTGGCCACGCGAGCGCTTCGTCTCGGGTGACGTGGTGCTCAACACCTGTCCTGACCTCGTGCGCATTGGCGAGGGCGGTGTGGCCGAGCTCTACGCGGGTCCCGGCTTCGCGGGTCGCGTGGGCCTCATCCGCGCGGTGAGCCACCGGTTCTGCTCGGGCTGCGACCGCATTCGCGTCATGGCCGACGGCCGCCTCAAGCCCTGCTTGCACTCGGCTGCCGAGGTGCCGCTCGTGGGCCTGCACGGCGAGACGCTCGTGGGCGCCATCCGCGCCGGCATCGAGGCCAAGCCCGCCCACCACAACCTGCGTCCCGGCGTGAGCGCGAGCGCCACGCCGCGCGACATGAACGAGATAGGAGGCTAGCGTGGACGAGAAGAACGAATCGATTCGCGACGCCGGACTCACTCACGTAAACGCCCAGGGCCGCGCCCGCATGGTCGACGTGGGTGCCAAGCCCGTTACCAGCCGCGTTGCCCGCGCCGCGGGCCGCGTGCTCATGGCACCCAGCACCCTCGAGCTCGTGCGCACGGGCGGCACCCGCAAGGGCGACGTACTGGCCGTGGCGCAGGTCGCGGGCATCATGGCGGCCAAGCGCACCTGGGAGCTCGTGCCCATGTGCCATCAGGTGCCGCTCAGCGGCGTCGACATCAGCTTTGCCTTTGAGCCCGAGGGCATCGCCATCGAGGCGACCGCCCGCTGCAAGGGCGAGACGGGCGTCGAGATGGAGGCGCTCACGGCCGTGTCGGTCGCGGCGCTCACCATCTACGACATGTGCAAGTCGCACCAGCGCGATATGGTCATCGAGTCCGTGCGGCTCATGGAGAAGGACGGTGGCCGTTCGGGCCACTTCGTGCGTCAAGAGTAGGGATAAGCAAAAAATGGGAGAGACCAATAACACGCAGGTGGCAATCGTCGTTGCCGTTTGCACCAGCGACAAGAAGGGTGTGCGCAAGAAACCCGTCGACGTCATCGAGCTGGCCGTGGGCACAGGCGTCGTGGGAGACGCTCACGCCGGTGCCTGGCACCGCCAGGTGAGCCTTCTGCCCGACGAGTCGGTCGACGAGCTGCGCGAGGTGCTGCCCAACCTTGCTCCCGGCGACTTTGCCGAGAACATCCTCACGCGCGGGCTCGACCTCAAGAGCCTGCCCGTGGGCACGGTCGTCGCGGCGGGCGAGGCCCTGCTCGCGGTGACCCAGATTGGCAAGAAGTGCCACAACGACTGCGAGATTAAGCGCATCACCGGCAAGTGCGCGATGCCCACCGAGGGCATCTTTGCCGTGGTCATCCGTGATGGCAAGGTTCGCGCGGGCGACGAGGTCCGCGTGGTGGAGGTGTGCGAGCGATGAGGGAACTGGCCGTTCAGGATGCCGTGGGACACGTCCTGTGCCACGACATGACGCAGATCATCCCGGGCAAGTTCAAGGGCGCGCGGTTCCGCAAGGGCCACGTGGTGCAGCCTGAGGACGTGCCCGTGCTGCTCTCGATGGGCAAGCGCAGCGTCTATGTCTGGGAGATGCAGCCCGGCATGCTGCACGAGAACGACGCGGCCCTGCGGCTGTGCAAGCTCGCCGAGGGCGCGGGCTGCACCCACTCCGACGACATCAAGGAGGGCAAGATCGAGCTGCGCGCGGCCGTGGACGGCTGCTTTACCGTGCGCTCCGAGGCCCTGCGTGCCGTGAACTCGGTCGAGAAGGTCATGATTGCCACGCGTGTCGGCAACACCGCCGTGCGCAAGGGCGACAAGCTCGCCGGCATGCGCGTGATTCCCCTCGTGGTGGAGGAGAGAGTGCTCGACGCGGCCGACGCCGCCGCGGCCGACGCTCCCGGCGAGGGCCCGCTGTGCGAGGTCGTGCCCTTCAAGCTGCGTCGCGTTGGCATCGTGACCACGGGCAGCGAGGTCGCCGGCGGCCTCATCGAGGACTCGTTTACCCCGGTGGTCCAGAGGAAGCTTGCGGCCTATGGCATCGAGATGGTGGCCCACGAGCTGCCCGGCGACGACATCGACGACATCGTGGCTGCGATTGGCCGCGTGCGCGAGGCGGGCTGCGACCTCGTGGTCTGTACGGGCGGCATGAGCGTCGACCCCGACGACAACACCCCGGGCGCCATCCAGCGCAGCGGCGCGCGCATGGTTACCTACGGCGCGCCCGTGCTGCCGGGCGCCATGCTCTTTGTGGGCTACTACGACGACGGCACGCCCGTGCTGGGCCTTCCCGGCTGCGTGATGTTCGCCGGCGCCACGATCTTTGACCTCGTGATGCCGCGCATCGCCGCGGGCATCCCCGTGACGCGCGACGACATCGTGGCCTATGGCGAGGGCGGCCTGTGCCTGGGCTGCGCCGAGTGCCACTACCCG
The DNA here is from genome assembly GCA_900543875.1 of uncultured Coriobacteriaceae bacterium. Taxonomy (GTDB): domain Bacteria; phylum Actinomycetota; class Coriobacteriia; order Coriobacteriales; family Atopobiaceae; genus Parolsenella. The sequence goes on from UQSV01000005.1 coordinate 45,704, forward strand.
ATCTGCCCGTTTGGCAAGTAGGGGAGCGTGAGGGCGCCTGCCACGCTGCTCGGCCACTTTCCAGCCATCGGTTGCGCGCGTTTGAGCGGCGTTGGACGTGCCAAACCGATGGCGCGTTTGGGCGAGAGCGACACTGCCGCCCTTTGCGGCCACGCGCCGCTCGCCCAAGGCCGGGCGCCGTGGGTCCCGCGCGCGTACTACACTTGATGCATCTGTCTTGGCGGCTGCCTTGCGGGGCGGCCGCCTCTTTGTTTGGGAGGTACCATGGCCCACCACGACCATGACCACGAGCACAACCACGAGCGCGACGCCGCAGCTCAGTTGCCCTATACGGCTCGCGTCATCACGGTGAGCGACCGTTGCGCCGCCGGCACGCGCGTCGATTCCGCCGGCCCCGCGCTCGTCGCGCAGCTCGCCGCTGCGGGCTTTGACGTCGACCCCCACGTGGTCGTCGAGCCCGACGACGCCGGGCGCATCGCCCACGCCATTCGCGAGGCCGCCCGCGCGGACGTTGCCCTGTGCGTCACCTGCGGCGGCACCGAGGCCATGATGTCCGCCATGATGACTGTGTGCAACCCCGGGGACAAGGTCATCGTCTTCTCCCCCTTCTATGAGAACTATGGGGCAGACACCATCCTCTCCGGGGCGGAGCCCATCTATGTGCCACTGCACCCGCCCGCCTTCACCTTCGACGTGGACGAGCTGGAGGCTGCCTTCCGCCAACGTCCCAAGGCCCTGGTGCTGTGCAACCCCTCCAACCCCTGCGGCCGGGTGTTCACCCGGGAGGAACTTTTGACCATCGCGGAGATGGCCACCAAGTACGATGTCTACGTCATCACCGACGAGGTCTATGAGCACATCGTCTACGCACCCCATACCCACACCTACTTTGCCACCCTCCC
>UQSV01000006.1 GCA_900543875.1 uncultured Coriobacteriaceae bacterium
TGGCGGCATGACGGCGCGCTTTAATTAACCCGTCCAAGATTCGGGGCGCAGTTCAGGTTGGGTGCCCCTGCTGCCTTGCAGACGCGTTAAGAAGGGAGCGCGCCTATTGACTTCCTACTTATCCGCAAGTGCCTTCTTGCCAGCATTGATTGCCTTGACAATCTTGTCGGCGTCGTAGACGCAGCCCTGCCAAGTGCCGCCGGAGACGTCCTGGAGAGCAGCCCAAATGCGCGTGTCGTCGGGCAGGTCCTCGTCGGGACCAACGCCCTCGAGAAGCTCGCGCTCGTCGAGGATCTTCGCGGCCTCATCGTAGGGGAGCGGGTTCTTCTCGTCGGTGCCGACGAAGTTGATCGAACCCTCGAGCTTGTTGGTGTCAACGATGATCTCGACGACGTCGCCGTCGCGAAGCTTGCCGATGGGGCCGCCGGCAAGAGCCTCGGGGCCAACGTGGCCGAAGCAGGCGCCGGTGGAGACTCCAGAGAAGCGCGCATCGGTGATCAGCGCGATGAGGTGGCCGTTCGGGACCTTCTTGAGGGCGCTGGTGAGCTGATAGGTCTCCTCCATGCCGGTGCCCATCGGGCCAACGCCAAGAACGACCATGATGTCGCCGGGCTGGACCTCGTGCTCCTTGATTGCCTTGATGGCGGCCTTCTCGGAACGGTATACCTTGGCCTTGGCGGTGTGGCGGTAGACGCCGTCGTCATCGATGGCGCGCGGGTCGATGGCCGTGGACTTTACGACGGAACCCTCGGGCGCGATGTTGCCCTTGGGGAAGGTGACCGTCGAGGTCATGCCGCGGCCCTTTGCGGCCTCGGGGGTCATGATGATCTCGTCGGGCGAAACGCCGGTGGTCTCCTCGAGGTGCTTGCGACACTGGGCACGGCGCTCGCTGTTCTCCCACCAGTCGAGATTCTCGCCGAGGGTCTGGCCGGTAACGGTCATGACGTCCTCGTGGAGAAGGCCGAGGTCGCGAAGCTTGAGCATGACCTCGGGCACGCCGCCTGCCATGAAGGCCATGCTGGTCGGATAGTGGACGGGGCCAATGGGCATCACGCTCACGACGCGCGGCACGGCGCGGTTGATGCGCGACCAGTCGTCAACGGTTGGGCGCTTGACGCCAGCCTCAAAGGCAATGGCGGGAAGGTGGAGAAGCAGGTTGGTCGAGCCGCCAAAGGCCGCGTGGACGATCATCGCATTCTCGACGGCCTCCCAGGTGATGATGTCCTTGGTGGTGATGCCCTTCTCCATGAGGGTGAGCAGGGCGCGGGCGGAACCGGCGGCGATGTCCTCCCAGATCTTGGTGCCAGAAGGAGCGAGGGCAGAGTGGGTGATGGCAAAGCCGAGGCCCTCGGCAACCACCTGCGAAGTGCCCGCGGTTCCAAGGAACTGACATCCACCGCCGGCAGAGGCGCAAGCGTGGCAGCCCCTGCAAGCGGCCTGCTCGAGAGTGATCTCATCGTAGGCATATCGGGCGCCGATGGTCTGAATGGTGCCGGCGTCCTCGCCGTCCTTGGGCATGAGGGTCGAGCCGCCGGGGCAGAGGACGGTGGGCAGATCGTGCTGGGAGGCGAGGGCCATCATGGTCGCCGGCAGACCCTTGTCGCAGCTTGCAACGCCAAGGACACCCTTGCGCGTGGGAAGCGAGCGAATGAGGCGGCGGAAGACCATGGCTGCGTCGTTGCGGTAGGGCAGCGAGTCGAACATGCCGATGGTTCCTTGGGTGCGGCCATCGCAGGGATCGGAGACGAAGGTCGCATAGGGGAGCTTGTGGTTCTCCTTGAAGACCTTCGCCGCGGCCTCAAGCTGAACGCCCAGCTCGTAGCCGCCCGTGTGCAGGGCGAGCGCCTTGGGCGTGCCGTCCTCGGAGCGAATTCCAGCCAGCGTCGAGATCATCATGACGCCATCGTTGGCGAGCTCGCTCGGCTCCCAGCCCATTCCCGCGTTAAGCGTCATGCCAAACATGTCTCCGCTCGGGCTCTCGCGCAGGATCTTGTCGGTCAGGGGCAGCTTGCCCTTGGGGCCGTCGGCATGCGTGGGAGAGTCGTAGATACCCTCGGGCTGGTTGGAGTAGATGGAGTCGAGAGTAGACACAATGGTTCCTTTCTCTTCTCGGCCATAAGGCCACGTTCTTCTTTGATAGAGAGACGTCCTACGCACTAATTAGACGAGGTTGTTGGCCTCGATGCTCTGACGTGCGGTTTCGAGAATTGCCGCAATCTGCTCCTTCTGGTCCTCGGTGAGGGGGAGAACCGTGGAGCGGCAGATGGGCTTTACCGGCAGGCCGCGAAGCGACATTGCATACTTGACCGCGGGGACGAACAGCGGTGCCACGTCGTAGACCGAGGCCAGTCCGTCGATGACGTGCTGGATCTTCTCCACGCGGTCCCAGTCCGAGGCGCCAAGTGCCGTGGCCCAAGCGTGGGTGAGCTCTGGGTAGATGTTGGCCAGCGCGGCGATGCACCCGCTTCCGCCGGCGAGACCGTTGTGAGCAAAATTCTCGTCGAATCCCGAGTAGACGATGAAGTCGGGGGCGATGTCGGCGACGGCCTCGATGATGGCGCGGGTGTGCCCCATGTCGGTGACGGTGTCCTTGATGCCAATGACGTTGGGACAGCGGGTGACGACCTGGCGAACTACGTCGGCGTCGATGTCGTTGCCGGTGCGGGCGGGGAAGTTGTAGAGCATGACGTTGCCGTCAACCTGGCCTGCCACGGCGCAGAGGTATTCGACGATTCCCTCGTGACCAAGGCCAAAGTAGAACGGGGTGATGACCATGGCGGCATCGGCACCGAGCTCGAGTGCGCGCTTGGAGAGCCTGACGGTCTCGGCAACTGCGTTGGTGCCGGTGCCTACGATCAGGTCGACCTTACCACGGGCAACCTCAACGGCGACCTCGATGAGCTCCGTGCGCTCCTGCTCTGAGAGCGCGAAGAACTCGCCGTTGCTGCCGTGAAGAAGAATTCCGTCGACGCCGCGCCCGATGAGCTCGTTCCAAAGCTTGACGTTGGCGTTCAGGTCGACCGCGCCCTTCTCGTCGAAGACGGTGACGGCGGGGACGATGAACTTGGACTTGCGCATTATTGCTTACCTTTCTGGTGGATCGAGGGCTAGACGAACAGGCTCAGCAGGCATACGCCAATGAGGCCGATGACGGAGATCAACGTGCAGCTGAGGGACCACGTCTTGAATGTCTGTCCCATCGTGAGGCCGAAGTACTCCTTGACCATCCAGAAGCCTCCGTCATTGACGTGGGAGAAGAACATGGAGCCGGCACCAATGGCGAGAACGATTAGGCTGAGCTCGGCCGTCGAGCAAGAGGCCGCGAGTGGGGCGACGATGCCTGCCGCGGTGATGGTGGCGACGGTCGCGGAACCGGTTGCCAGGCGAATGAAGACGGCGATGAGCCAGGCGGACACGAAGATGGGCACTGCGAGCTGAACGAGGTAGCCACCGAGGACATCGGCAATGCCGGAGTCGACGAGGGTCTGCTTGAAGCCGCCGCCCGCGCCAACGATCATCAGGATGCCGGCGATGGAGGTGAAGGAGCTGCCGAGCAGGCCGTTGACATCCTTGAAGGAGCGGGCGCCCTTGAGACCAAGGGCAAAGACACCGTAGATGACGGCGGTGAGAAGGGCCACGACGGAGCTGCCAAAGAACGAGACGAGCGTGGTCACGTAGGGGATCTGCAGGCCAGTCAGCTCAAAGATGGCGTTGAGCAGCATGAGGATGACGGGCAGCAGAACGATCATCAGGGAGGCGATGAAGGAGGGACGGTCCTCCTTGGCGATGGAGGTGTCGCTTGCGGCGTAGTCCTCGTTTGCCTTGACGGGCACGGCCTTGGCCATCCACTTGGCGGCCAGCGGGCCGGCGATGATCGTGGTGGGGATGGCGATGATCAGGCCGAGTGCGAGGGTGACGCCAAGGTTTGCATTGAGGTAAGAGATGGCGGTCAGGGGGCCGGGGTGCGGCGGAACGAAGCCGTGGAGGCAGCCGAGGGCGGCGATGGCCGGGATGCCCAGCGCAATCGCGGGCATGTTCTGACGCTTGGCGAGGCTCATGACCACGGGGATCATCAGAACCAGACCAACTTCGAAGAAGAGGGAGATTCCCATGATGAAGGCGATTGCGGCAATGGCCCAGGGCAGCGCCTTCTTGGAGGAGTGGTCAACAATCGTGTCGACGATCTGGTCGGAAGCTCCCGTCTTGGTAAGGAGTACGCCAATCATCGAGCCAAGCACGATGAGAACGCCGACGTTACCAACAGTGCTGCCGAGTCCGGTGGTAAACGAGCTAAACGAGTCAGTCAGCGGGACGCCCGCGAGAATAGCCATGACAAAGGAGCCGAGCATAAGCGCCAAGAAGGCGTGCACCTTGGCAAATACGATGAGACACACGATTACGGCGATGCCGATCAGCGCCGCAACGATGAGTCCGGCTGATGTTCCAAACATACCCATCCCTTCTCTCTTGTTCGATATATCAAACCGAGTTCGGTTGATGGCTGCATCGTATTCCCGATAATTAGCGGAACGGAGGATGACAAGAGCGAGCGGTCGATTCTTGGCCGCAAATGGCAAACTGAGTTCGAATATTCAAACTCATCGGTGATTTGCTCGACTTTTCGGCTAGCATCGAAATTGAAATCACAAGGGGTCGTCTGACCCCGGCGTGTCGCGCGCGTAGGTTGGGAAAAGAATGGAAGCCGAAGACTCTACTAAACTCCACCGTGCAACCTGTCGCGTCCTCGAACTACTTGGCTTGCTCTCAAAATACGAGGACGGGCTGACGTTTACGGACGTTCAGCGAATGACGGACATCCCCAAAGGAACGCTCTCGCCCATGCTCCATACGATGGAGTATATGAACTACATCTCGTACGATGCCGTTTCCGGTCGCTATGCCATCGGGGTCAACACGTATTTGGCTGGCAAGGTGTATGGAGGCTCGGACCCTGAGCTCCATTTCATCATCGAAGAGATGCATCGTATCGTTGACGCTTGTGGCGAGACGTGTCAATTGGGCATGCTCGAGGGCGGTAACGTCGCCTACATTGCCAAGGTCGATTCCCCGTCGCCCATTCGACTGATCTCTGACGTGGGGAAGGTGTTCCCGGCTTACTGCACCGCCATTGGAAAGGCCATTCTCTCCGAAAAGACGCGTCCCGAGGTCAACCGGTTGCTTCCCAAGAAGTTCACCTCATTCACGGCGAACACGATTACGAGTGCCAATGTCCTATGGGACCAGTTGCTCGAGGTTCGCCGCACGGGATTCGCTCATGATTATGAGGAGATTACGGATGGCGTGACCTGCGTGGCCGTACCCATTCACATCAACGGCAAAGCAATGTACGGAATGAGCGTTACTACGCCTTCGTATCGCCTGGACGATACGAAGCTCAGGCTCATTGAGTCGCTGCTTGCGAGTGCCCAGCAGAGGATTGAGGGCCCTCATAACTAACAATCAGTGCATGCTCTTACCTGCATCCTTATCGAATACTAATCGTAATGAGTAATAGATTTTGGGTGAGCAAAAGGACAGGTGAGGGCACATGTTTGAGCGAAGTCAGGTCGATACCATCGCGAACAGGATTGTCGAACGAGACAGCCCGTACATCCAGGTTGTCGTTGGCCCGCGCCAGACGGGCAAGACGACTATGATCTCCCAGGCTCTCGCGAGGACAGGGGCACTCCATCACTTCGTAAGCGCCGATGACGCCATCACCCCGTCGACTCAATGGCTCGAAACTGAGTGACAGCAGGCGCGCAATATGGCCCGCGCGGCGCCCGTCGTGCTCGTCGTGGATGAGATTCAAAAGGTCCCGCATTGGTCTGCGGCGGTGAAGTCCCTTTACGACAGGGACCGCAGGGAAAACGTGCAGGTCAAGCCCATTCTCAGCGGTTCTTCGTCGCTCCTCCTCCACAAGGGGTTTGAGGACTCGCTTGCGGGGCGCTACGAGCTCATCCGCTCGCCGCATTGGGGCTATGCCGAGTGCCGCGAGGCCTTTGGCTTCTCGCTCGATGACTACCTGTTCTTTGGCGGCTACCCCGGCGCGGCCCGCCTCAACTCAGACGTTGTCCGTTGGGCGTCATACATGCGCGGCGCCATCATCGAGCCGACCATCTCCCAGGACGTCCTTGCGCAAGGCGAGGTCCGCAAGCCGGCTCTCATGAGGGCGCCCTTCCGTCTTGCGGTTGCCTACTCGGCCCAGGAGCTCTCGTATACGAAGATGCTTGGCCAGCTCCAAGACAGCGGCAACACGGTGACCATAGTCCATTACCTTGACCTCCTTGGGAAGGCGGAGATGGTCACCTCTATCCCCAAGTTCTCGGACAAGGAAATGACCAAGAGGAGGAGCCCGCCCCGCCTCATGGTGTATGACGCCTCGCTTATGACCGCGCCCTCGGACAAGGTCCGCGACCTGCTCATGGGTGACCACGCCCTGCGCGGTCACCTTGTAGAGTCTGCCGTGGGCGCACGCCTGCTCGCTCGCGCACCAGAAGAGGGCTTCGAGGTCATGTGGTGGCGCGAGGGCGTCCGGGAGGTTGACTTCGTGCTTCGCCACGGATCGAGCCTGTCTGCCGTCGAGGTCAAGGGTGGCAACGAGGCTGGCCAAAACGGCATAGTGGCCTTCCTCGTCAAGCATCCCGAGGCCAAGCGAATCGTCGTGGGCGGTGCGGTCTCTGGCGCCTGCTCCATCGAGGACTTTCTGCTCGACCGCGTCCCCCTGTTTTGGTAGCCGCCCGGGTTGGGCGCTGGGCAGCACCCAACGTTAACTTGCACCCAAATGGTTTGGGCCGCGCGCAATATCAGTCCGTGAGGGTTGCTAGAATCTAATTTCCACTGAGTGTGCCTGACGAGCGGCGCCGGTGGTACATGAGGCTGCCTGCCTCGGGAAGGAAAGAGGAACGCGCCATGGAGCAGATTCATCCCGACGTTAGCAAGGTCATTCTGTCCGAGGAGGACATCAAGGGCATCGTCTCGCGCATGGGCGCCGACATCACGCGCGACTACGCGGGCAAGAACCCGCTGCTCATCGCGGTTCTCCGCGGTGCCGTCGTCTTCATGGGCGATGTCATGCGTGCCATCGACTGCCCGCTCGGCATCGACTTCATGGCCGTCTCGAGCTATGGTGACGGCGCGGTGAGCTCGGGCGTCGTCCGCATCGTCAAGGACCTCGACACCAAGATCGAGGGCCGCGACGTCCTGATCATCGAGGACATCCTCGACTCGGGTCTCACGCTCAAGTACCTCATGAAGAACCTGCGCTCGCGCCACCCGGCCTCCCTCGAGATCGCCGCCTTCCTCGTGAAGGACGTCCCGGGCCAGCAGACCGCCGTGACCCCGCGCTACGTGGGCGCGCACGTGCCCGACGAGTTCATTGTGGGCTACGGCCTCGACTTCGCCGAGCGTTACCGCAACCTTCCCTACATTGGAATCCTCAAGCCGGAGGTCTACGGAAAGTAGTCTATGAGCAGCAATAACAACAGCCCGCGCCCGCCCGAGCAGGGCGGTCCCAATACGCCGCGCACCAACGTCATCTCGGCAATCATTGTGATTGCCCTCGTTGGCTACCTGGTCTACTCGATGGCGCCCTCGCTCTTTGGCGGCGTCTCCTCCGCGTCTGCCAGCATCCCCACGAGCGACGTTGTGGCGGCCGTAAAGGACGATCGCGTCTCCTCGCTCACCTACAAGGTGTCTTCGGGCGAGCTCACCGGCAAGTACTGGAAGAGCGACGCCGACAAGGGCAACGACTCCAAGCTCGTCTCGTTCAAGAGCACCTATGCCGGAAATGACAGTCTCTCCGAGCTTATGGCGGAGCACCCCAAGGTCTCCTACACCGTGGACACCTCGAGCGACGAATGGGTCGAGACGCTGCTGTTCACCGTGCTGCCAACGCTGCTCATGATCTGCGTGTTTGTCTTCTTCATGCGTGGCGTCCAGAACCAGAACGGCCAGGCCATGGGCTTTGGCAAGACCAAGGCCAAGACTACCGAGGAGACCCGTCCCAAGGTCAAGTTCGCAGACGTCGCGGGCGTTGACGAGGCGGTCGAGGAGCTCAGCGAGATTCGCGACTTCCTCGCCGAGCCCGAGCGCTTCCACAAGCTGGGTGCCAAGATTCCGCGCGGCGTGCTGCTCGTGGGCCCTCCGGGTACGGGCAAGACGCTGCTTGCCAAGGCCGTTGCCGGCGAGGCGGGCGTGCCGTTCTTCTCCATCTCCGGCTCTGACTTTGTCGAGATGTTCGTGGGCGTGGGTGCCAGCCGTGTGCGCGACCTGTTCAAGCAGGCCAAGGCCGCGAGCCCCTCGATCATCTTCATCGACGAGATTGACGCCGTGGGCCGCCAGCGCGGCGCCGGTGTGGGCGGTGGCCACGACGAGCGCGAGCAGACGCTCAACCAGCTGCTCGTCGAGATGGACGGCTTCGATGCCAACGACGCCGTGATTCTTATTGCTGCCACCAACCGTCCCGACATCCTCGACCCGGCGCTGCTGCGTCCCGGCCGCTTTGACCGTCAGGTCACGGTCGACCGCCCCGACGTCGCCGGCCGCGAGCAGATCATTCGCGTGCACGCGCAGGGCAAGCCCCTCGCCGGTGACATCGACTTTGCCCGCCTGGCCAAGCTCACGCCTGGCTTCACGGGCGCTGATCTCATGAACCTCATGAACGAGAGTGCCCTGCTCGCCGCGCGTCGCCGCAAGTCCAAGATCACGATGGACGAGGTCGAGGAGGCCATGGAGCGCGTCATCGCCGGACCCGAGCGCAAGAGCCGCGTCATGACGGCTAAGGAGCGCACCACGATTGCCTACCACGAGAGCGGCCACGCCCTCGTGGGCCACGTGCTCGAGAACTCCGACCCGGTGCACAAGATCTCGATCATTGCCCGCGGCCAGGCGCTGGGCTACACGCTTCAGCTGCCGGAGGAGGACCACTTCCTCAACACACGCGACGGTATGCTCGACCAGATCGCCGTCCTTCTCGCCGGCCGCACCGCCGAGGAGCTCTTCTGCGACGACATCACCACCGGCGCCAGCAACGACCTCGAGCGCGCCACCAAGATCGCCCGCCAGATGGTCACGCGCCTTGGCATGAGCGAGGCCCTGGGTACGCAGGTCTTTGGCGAGGCCCAGCACGAGGTCTTCCTGGGCCGCGACTACGCCGACCACCAGGACTACTCGGCCGAGACTGCCAAGCGCATCGACGACGAGGTCGAGCGCATCATGCGCGAGGCCCACAAGCGCGCCCGCGAGGTGCTCGAGGCCCGTCGTGACCAGATGGACACGATGGCCAACGTCCTGCTTGCCCGCGAGACGGTCGAGGGCGAGGTCGTCGAGGCCCTGCTCGACGACGAGTGGGATGCCTACGTCGAGGCCCATCCCGAGGAGGGGACTGCCGCCAAGCCCTCGCAGGACGTGAAGCCCGGCGAGCTCGACGAGGCTGTTGCCGCCGAGGCTGCGGAGGCCGCGCGCGCCGCGGTTGCCGCGGAGGACGCGAGCGACGATGCGGCCGAGGAGAGCTGAATACAGAAGACATAGACGATTGAAACGGGGGCGCCGATGGCGTCCCCATTTTTTTGTAGCTCAGTTTGCCGACTGCCGAAAACGACTGAAAAGAACCTTGACGCGGAAAGTCGGGGGGAGGGGTACCGTCAAAGAACTTAGGGGACACAATTTGGAAGAAGGAAGTGGGACTACCATGTCTGAAAACGATGCGGCTTCCCGTGAGCCGAGTGAGGAGAGCCCTGTTGAGGTCGATGCCCCTCCCGCGCCCCTCGACAAGGACGAATCATCGAATCCTACTGGCGAAACGGATGCCGATTCTGTAGCGATTCCAGGCGAGAATGATGTAGAAGAATCTCCCGCTGAGGGTTCTGACAAGTCTAAGCTGAAGATTGGCCTTCCAAAGTGGGCGAAGCCTGTTCTAATTGGCATCCTTGTCGTTATTGCGGTTTCTGTTTGCTATGTCACTTTCTATCACGACTGGGAACCGGCTACCTGCACAAGTCCACAGATATGCAAGATCTGCGGCAAGGAGCAGGGGGAACCTCTCGGGCATGACTGGGCTGAAGCGACTTGCACAAAGCCCAAGACTTGTAAGGTCTGTGGGGTGACGTCTGGTAGCCCCCTTGGTCATGAAGTGAAGGATGACGCTTGGGTGATTGACACCCCCTCGACCTGCACGGAGAAGGGCTCGAAGCACGGGATTTGCAGCAGGTGCGGAGAGACCATTACTGATGAAGTCCCCGTGGTTGATCACACCGAAGGCGATTGGGAAATCACAAAGGAGGCAACGGTCGACTCCTCGGGGAATCCCGTCCCCGGGACTCGCTCAATCAAGTGCACCGTTTGTGGGAAGGTCCTAAAGACCGAGGAGTACTCGCTTTCCCCTGAGGAGGTTGCCAACCAGTTCAAGAGCGCCTGTGAGTCTCCGAGCTACGAGGACGTCGCACGCGATCCTGATAATTGGGAGGGTCATAAGGTTGCCTTTACTGGGAAAGTTATCCAGGTCATGCAAGACGGGAATAGCTATACGCTTCGTGTAAATGTAACGAAGGGCAGCTATGGTATCTGGAGCGATACCATCTTGGTCTCGTACAAGGCGGGCGCTGGTGATTCTCGAATCCTCGAGGATGATGTCATGACCTTCTACGGGACCATGAACGGCATGTATTCCTACAAGTCTGTTCTGGGCGCAACTGTTACCGTTCCCCTTCTGGTCGCTACTTACACCGGCTAGTTGCCTGACGGAATTAAGGTTAATAACCCGAGCTGCCAATAGTTCTGGTAGCTTGGGTTATTCTTTAAACGCCGTCGAATCGCAAGGCTCATATACGTAAATGCCATTGCAATTCCAAGAGTAAAATCAAACCATGCATTTGATGAGATGTTGACGTTTTGCCTGCAAGGGGGATGTAAATGATCAACGAGACCATGTACGGCTACGGAGCCTCCAAGAGCTCCATCCGCGAGATCGCGGCCTATGGCGCCGCCCGCAAGGCCGAGATTGGCGCCGAGAACGTCTTCGACTTTAGCCTGGGCAACCCGAGCGTCCCGGCGCCCGCCGAGGTCGCCGCCTCGCTCACGGCCTCTGCCGCACTTCCCCCGGCGCAGGTCCACGGCTACACGCCCGCCAACGGCCTGCCGGCTTGCCGCGAGGCCGTCGCTGCCTCCCTCACGCGTCGCTTTTCCGCCGAGATGGGCGGCCGTGACGTGGCTGCCGCTGGCGACCTCTACATCACCTGTGGCGCCGCCGCCTCGCTCACCATCACGCTCCATGCGGTGACCAACCCTGGTGACGAGGTCATCGTCATTGCCCCGTACTTCCCCGAGTACCGTGTCTGGATCGAGACCTGCGGCTGCACCTGCGTCGAGGTCATGGCAGACCCCGCCACCTTCCAGATCGACGCCGAGGCCGTCGCCGTCGCTATCACCGAGCGCACCGCCGCCGTCATCATCGACTCGCCCAACAACCCGGTGGGCACCGTCTACACCCGCGAGACCCTGCAGGCCCTCGCCGGCGTGCTGGCCAGGCGCGGCGAGGAGCTGGGTCACCCCATCTACCTCATCTCCGACGAGCCCTACCGCGAGATTACCTATGGCGCCGAGGTGCCCTGGGTGCCCGCGATCTATGACCGTACCATCGTGTGCTACAGCTACTCCAAGAGCCTGTCGCTTCCGGGCGAGCGCATTGGCTGGGTGCTCGTGCCTCCCACCAACCCCGAGCATGACCGCCTTATCCCCACGGTCGCTGGCGCGGGTCGCACGCTGGGCTTTGTCTGCGCTCCGGCCATCTTCCAGCGCGTCCTCATCGACTGCGTTGACGTGCCGAGTGACGTTGACGCCTACGCGCGCAACCGCGAGGCCCTCACGGCCGGCCTTGCCAAGGCGGGCTACGAGTACATCGAGCCGGCGGGCGCCTTCTACCTGTGGGTCAAGGCCCTCGAGCCCGACGCCAACGCGTTCTTCGAGCGTGCCCGCGCCCATGAGCTGCTGCCCGTTCCCTCCGACAGCTTTGGCTGCCCGGGCTGGGTGCGCGTTGGCTACTGCGTGAGTTGCGACACCATCGTCAACTCCATGTCCGCCTGGCGCGCGCTTGCGGCCGAGTACAAGTAATGGCTGGCGGCCGGGCGCATCGCGTGCCCGGCCCTTTCTTTGGGATGGTTGGCCCGGAGGGTTGCCGTCCCGTTTTGATGGGGATGTAAGCCCCGGGAAGGAACCGCATGTACCAGAACCTCTGCGATACCCACACCCACACGCTCTACTCGCGCCACTCCTACTCGACGATCCGCGAGAACGTCCTGGCCGCGCGCGATGCCGGCCTCGAGCTGCTCGCCTCGACCGACCACTTCAGCTGCATGCTCTACCCCGACCAGCACATGCGTAACTTCCAGTTCTTCTACAACTACTCGTGCTGGCCGCGCGAGTGGGAGGGCGTCACGCTGCTCCATGGCTGTGAGGCCGACATCGTCGACCTCGAGGGCAACATGTTTGGTCACGACATTCCGGTCGAGATCGAGATCAACGGCTGCCCGCTCGATGAGCCGCGCATCCTGCGCGACGACGTCTTCAAGCGCAGCGACTACGTGATCGCCAGCGTGCACGACCGCTCCTTCTCGCGCGACGCCTCGCTTGCGGCCACAACGCAGATGTACCTCAACGCCCTGCGGGACCCCAAGGTTCTCATGCTCGCCCACACGGGCCGCTCGGCCGTGCCCTTCGACATCCCCGAGGTAGTGGGCGAGGCCAAGCGACTGGGCAAACTCATCGAGATAAACGAGCACAGCCTCGACTTTGGACGTCCCGCGGTTGATGCCACCTGCAAGAAGATTGCCGAGACGTGCGCCGAGCTGGGCTGCAAGGTTGCCGTCAACACCGATGCTCACATCTGCGTGGGCGTGGGGCACTTTGACCATGCGCTGGCCATGCTCGAGGAGATCCACTTCCCGCCCGAGCTCATCGCCACGGCGAGCAGGCAGTCGTTCCTCGCCGCGCTCGACGAGTCGGGCATTGGCGCTCCTGCTCTGTAGGCAAGGGGCGTGGGGTATCCCTGCCTCGCCTAATTGAGACGAAGCGGGCGGGCGAGGTTTTTGACCCTCGTCCGCCCGCTGTTCCTTACAGCTCGATGGAGAGCTCCACGGGGCAGTGGTCGCTGCCCATGACCTCGGAGAGAATTGATGCTCCGGTGACGCGCTCAGCCACATCGTTCGAGACGAGGAAGTAGTCGATGCGCCAGCCCGCGTTGTTCTTGCGCGCGTTGAAGCGGTAGCTCCACCAGCTGTACGCGCCCGTGAGCTCGGGGAAGCGCGCACGGAACGTGTCGGTGAAGCCGGCATCGAGCAGGCGCGTGAAGCTCTCGCGCTCCTCGTCGGAGAACCCGGCATTGCCGCGGTTGGGGCCGGGGTTCTTGAGGTCGATCTCCTTGTGTGCCACGTTAAAGTCGCCGCAGGTCACCACGGGCTTCGCGGCGGCAAGCTTCACGAGAAACTTGCGATAGGCGGTATCCCACGCAAGGCGCGTGTCGATGCGCGCGAGCTCGCCCTGGGCGTTGGGCGTGTAGACGTTCACAAACCAGTAGCTGTCGAATTCGAGCGCGCAGACGCGACCCTCGGTTGCGGCAACGGCCACGAGCGCCTCGTCCTCGGCGCTCAACGCATTGTGGGCAACTTCGAGCACGGCATCGGCACGCAGCACTCGCAGGGGCTCCTCGCGCGAGAAGACCGCGGTGCCCGAGTAGCCCTTGCGCTCGGCGTAGCTCCAGGTCTGGTGGTAGCCGGGCAAGTCGAGCTCAATCTGGCCCTCTTGCAGCTTAGTCTCCTGGACGGCAAAGACGTCGGCGTCGAGCTGTTCGACGACGTCGACAAAGCTCGGATCCTTCTTCATGACGGCACGTAGGCCGTTGACGTTCCAAGAAACAAGACGCAGCTCGTGGGTGGTGCTCATGGTGCCTCCTTGGGGCTAGCGGGTAAGCCAGTCGATCCAGCGGTCCATCTCTCGCTCAGCCAGGGCGTGGCCGTGGTTAAAGACGGCGCGCAGGCGCTCGACATTGGTCTCGGTGTTCTGAATGGGCATGCTCTCGGGACGGATGACGAGGGCGCGGCCCTGTCGCTCGAGCTCCTCGACATGGTCGAGTGCGGCGTTATAGCGTTCAGCTCGAGTGTCGAGCGCCTCGAACAGATGGGGCTGGCCGGCACAGAGCCTGCGGAGCAGGCCGCGCTGCCCGCGATGCATGGGAGACTTGCGGTAGCCGGCTGGGCGCGTCGTCACAAAGAGAAAGCGCTCGTAGCCGTCTTCCTCGGCCATGTGCAGGGGAATGCCCGCGCCCGTGCCCAGGCCGCCGTCGAGCATGACCTGGCCGCCCAAGCTGATGGGGTTCATCACGAACGGCATCGTGGAGCTTGCCCGTACGAGGGCAGCGGTGGTGAGGGGGTCGGTGGTGTCTGCGCGCGTCCAGGTAACGTCGCGTCCGGTGTCGCGCTCAAAGGACTGGATGCGCAGCTTGGTGGGATTTGCCTGGTAGGCTTCCCAATCCATGGGCAAGGTGCCGTCCTCGATGGCCTCGATGTAGAGGAAGTCAGAGTTAA
This sequence comes from uncultured Coriobacteriaceae bacterium, assembly GCA_900543875.1. Taxonomy (GTDB): domain Bacteria; phylum Actinomycetota; class Coriobacteriia; order Coriobacteriales; family Atopobiaceae; genus Parolsenella. The sequence continues at coordinate 14,577 of UQSV01000006.1, forward strand.
AGAAGCCGTTGTGGCGCACAAACGAGCCAAAGCCGCCAAAGCGCTTGTCGCCCGCGATTTCCACGAAGCAACGGCGCGTGCGGTCGGCGTCGCGCGCGATGTAGTTGATGGCGTTGGACGAGCCTGCGGAGAGGCCGCATACGTAGGGCAGCCAGACCTCGTGCTCGATGAGCGAGGCCACGACGCCCGCCGTGTGTGCCGCGCGCATGCCTCCGCCCTCGAGCACGAGTGCGACGTCTGGTGCGATGAAGCTGTTTGGCTGCGACATGGTCGTCCTTTCTGGGTGCTGGGCTCGTTGGCGAGGCACCCACAATGCAAGCCATTTTAGCCCCGAAGGCGGACGCGACCCGTACGGCGTGCGCCTCCGAGGATGTCTCGTGCGGCTATTTCGGAAGAGACCGCGAGTAAAGCCCGTCCGCTCTTCTCGTCCATGAAAAGCTACACTCAGGCGCCGGGAATAGCCTGAAAAGCTGCACATTTCTCTCAGATAGGGTCTGAAAAAGCTGCATTAGTTTGCAAATCAGCAGCTAGATATACTTATACGAGAAAGGGTCACCTTTGGGATAACATGTCTGTCCGCTAACATGACCTCAGAAGTCCTATGTATACGGAGGAAGCATGAGCAACGCCGTTACCATCACCGACGCGTCCGAGGCGGCCACCGAGCTGGCGCGCCGCGTCGAGCGCGCGCACCGCATCGTCTTCTTTGGTGGCGCGGGCGTCTCCACCGCAAGCGGCATCCCCGACTTCCGCAGCGTGGACGGGCTGTATAGCCAGCAGTTCGACTATCCTCCCGAGACCATGCTCTCCCACGGCTTTTACGAGACTCACCCGGCGGAGTTCTACGAGTTCTATCGTACGAAGATGATTGCGCTCGGCGCCAAGCCCAACCAGGCGCACCTCAAGCTCGCCGAGCTCGAGCGCGAGGGGAAGCTTACTGCTGTGGTGACCCAGAACATCGATGGTCTGCACCAGGCTGCGGGCTCGAAGAACGTGCTCGAGCTGCATGGGTCGGTCCATCGCAACATCTGCCGTCGCTGCGGCGCTACCTATTCCGCCGAGTGGATTATGGCGCGCGAGCATGAGGACGATTGCGGCGTGCCGGTGTGCCCCGAGTGCGGTGGTCCCATCAAGCCCGACGTGGTCCTGTACGGCGAAAGCCTCGACGACCGCGTGGTGCAGGAGTCCGTGCGCGCCATTCGCGAGGCGGACATGCTCATCGTGGGCGGAACGAGCCTCGTGGTCTATCCTGCAGCGGGCCTCGTCGATTACTTCCTTGGCCGGGAGCTCGTGGTTGTGAACCGCGATCAAATTCCCGTGAGCTCGCGTGCCAGCGTCATCATCCAGGCCGACATCGCCAAGGCGTTCGACTTCTAGATTGCCTCCGACGGTCGAAGTGACCCTAACTAATTGTATATAAGGTATATTACGGGAAAGTTCTATTATTATGTGGCGTTCTAATTAGATCGGTTGACTTCAGTCGACCTAATGACTTCGGGCGTGGCAATGGGTTCGCTTCGCGTGGCGGATGCGCGAGCGTCGAAAGGAGATTCAAATGGAACGTAAGTGTGGAACCCTGTTTAAGCGGGGGGGGTCGTAGCAGCGGCCATTCTCAGCATGGTTTGCGCCCTGTTCGCGAGCGCCACCCCGGCGCTGGCCGTTGAGGCGAGCATCACCAATACTCGCACTAATGTGACCTACACTGACCTTGCTACCGCGACCGCCGAGGCGCAGAGCGGCGACACCATTTTGCTCGGTGAGGGCAACTACACCCTGTACGGGGTGAGCTCCACGGGCCACACCGAGGGCAAGAACCTTACGTTTGTGGGCCAGGGCGCGGACAAGACCGCATGGAACATCGGTGCTCTTGTGCCCGACCCTGCGAACTACGGCACTGAGTACAACGGCGACTACTCCTTCGACGGTGCCGGTACCGTTACGTTCAAGAACATGACGATGCGTTCCGGCAGCGCCGACTATCTCGGCTTCATTCGCGCCAACAAGACCGTGCTCGACGGCTGCGTCGTTAACGGCAAGACGTTCTACTGGGGCTACGAGTCCGCCGAGTTCAAGAACACGACGTTCAACGCCCCCACTCACGACTACGCCATCTGGACGTACAGCTCGCCGGTCATGACGTTCGAAAGCTGCACCTTTAACGCCAGTGGCAAGGTTATCAACGTCTACACCGATTACAGCGCAGGCAAGAACGATATTGTCGTCAACGTGAACAACTGCACGTTCAACTCGACCTCGGGCTGGTTCAACAAGCAGGCGCTCAATATCAACGATTCGAACATGGGGAACTATAAGTACGATATTTACGTGACCGGAAGCAATAAAGTCACAGCCGAGCGCGACAACACCACCTGCTCGCAGCTCTTTGGCTTTGGTGGCAAGGCGGGCAACAACACCGGTCACACCGACGTCACCATCGACGGCGAGCTCGTTTGGTCCGGCGGCAAGATGCTCACGCACAGCTACACCGACGGCGAGAGCGAGGATAACTACGTCGACCAGAAGAACTACGTCTGGGAGCAGAGGGGCGACGACTGGTACTGCACCGGCCACGCCAAGTGCGGCTACTGCGGCTGGGAGATCACTGAGACCGTAAAGGCCGAGGCCACGACTGAGACCAGCTGTACTGAGAAGGGCAAGGTCATCTACACCGCCACCTTCCAGCACAAGTGCTTCACGGCTCAGACCAGGTCCGACGACCTCGACCCGCTCGGCCATGACTGGGGCGAGCCCGAGTACTCCTGGGCCAAGCAGGGCGACGACTGGTACTGCACCGCCAAGCGCGTCTGCAAGCGTGACGCCAGCCACGTGGAGGAGGAGACCGTGAAGGCCTCCTACCAGGTGACCACTCCCGCCACGGTCCTGAAGGAGGGCGTGGGCACCTACACCGCCACCTTCGAGAACACGGCCTTCGAGACCCAGACCAGGACCGAGCCCATCGCGAAGCTGTCCGTTGTTCCTGGCAAGCCGAGCGACTCCGGCAAGCCTGCGAGCGGCAAGGGCAATACCGCCCTGCCCCAGACCGGCGATAGTGCCAACGCGGCAATCTTCGCCGTCGCGCTTCTCGGCGTTGTTGCCGTAGCTGGCTCTGTGATTGCTCGCAAGCGTAGCGAGAGGTAGGGAAGCCGCCGGGTTCTTTCCGGAAGATAGCGTTTGATGGGGCGGCCTTTTGGGGCCGCCCTTTTTTGACACGCGTGTCATCCGCGGCCTCGTTCTGTGTTGGCTTTCCGCGCGACGGCGCGAAATCTGCCCGCCCGCTACAATCGAGAGAGCTAATCACGACGGAGAGGTGCCTATGCTTCGAGAAGATCTCATGACCTGGCACTGCGACAAGCACGCCCTCACGCTCGCGCGCCCGCGCATCATGGGCGTGCTCAACGTGACGCCCGACTCCTCCTCGGATGGCGGCGCTCACGACACCACCGAGGCCGCGATCGAGTGGGGCCTCAAGCTGCTCGATGACGGTGCCGACATCATCGATGTTGGTGGCGAGTCGACGCGCCCCGGCTTTCGCCCGGTCTCGCCCGACGAGGAGGCCCGCCGCGTCATTCCCGTGGTCCGCGCCCTCGTCGACGCCGGTGCCATCGTTTCGATCGATACGCGCCACCCCGAGGTCGCCCGCCTTGCCGTAAAGCTTGGCGCCGCCATCGTCAACGACGTCACGGGCTTCACGAACCCCGAGATGGTGCGCGTTGCGGTCGAGAGCGACTGCGGCTGCATCGTCATGCACGCCGGCGAGGTCTCGGAGCGCGTGCCTCGTCGCTCGGTCACGCTCGACTCCTCCGCCGCGGCCCGCGCCGCCGCGGCCCATGCCGACAAGGACGCGGACGAGAAGAACGCTGCCGAGAAGAGCACCCCCACCGAGGACGAGCGCGCCGATGCCCGTGCTGCCGAGCGCCTCGACGAGGTCATGCGCCGCAGCGCCCGTGGCGTCACGAGCCCCACGGTGACGCTCGCCGGCGGCAACCGCCGCTTCACGCTGCCTGAGTCCGCCCCCATCATGCGCCGCGTCATGGGCTTTTTGGGCGACCAGGCCCGCGAGCTCATGCGTGCCGGCGTTGCCCGCGAGCGTATCTGCATTGACCCGGGCCCCGGCTTTGGCAAGCTCGCCGACGAGGACGTTGTGATCCAGCGTGCCAATGCCAAGATGGTCTCGATGGGCTATCCGGTGCTCTGCGCCGTCTCGCGCAAGCGCTTCGTGGGCGCGGTCTCCGGCGTCACAGACGCCACCTCGCGCGATGCCGCCACCGCCGGCGTCTGCATCGCCGCCGTCGAGGCCGGCGCCCGCATCCTGCGCGTCCATGACGTGGCCGGCGTCTCCCAGGCGCTCAACTCCTACTGGTCCGTTGCCCACCCCGACCCGCGTCGTGCCTTCGTGGCCCTTGGCTCCAACGTGGGCGACCGCCTTGACTACCTGTGCCGCGCCACCGCGCTCATCAACGCCATCCCGCTCACGTGCGTCACGGGCGTGAGCCGCGCCTACGAGACCGACCCCGCCTACGGCATCGCGATGCCGGTCGCCAACGCGGTGGCAGAGATTCGCACCGAGCTCGCTCCGCTTGTCCTCATCGACGAGCTGCTCGAAATCGAGAAGAAGCTGGGCCGCACGCGCCCTGCCGGCCAGGAGGGGCACGGTCCCCGCACGATCGACCTTGACCTTCTGTGGGTCGAGGGCGAGACGCACGCTGGCCGCAAGCTAGTGCTTCCGCACCCGCGTCTGGGCGAGCGCGACTTCGTGATCGTGCCCATGGAGGACCTCATGCACGACCCGGTGCGCTTCCTCGCGCATGCGGGCGTGAGCGTTCTGCCGCGCGAGCAGCGCGTGGGTCTTGTCCGCGCCGACCTGGGGGAGCTGGCATGGGAGTAACCGAGGACCTTGTCGAGCGCGGACGTGCCGGCGAGGCATCTGGCGCCTGCCTGTGTGAGGCCGCCGATGGCGCGCTGCGGCTAGCGGTGCTGCTGCGTCCTGGCGTGCCCATGGGGCACCTCATGGGCCTGCGCCCCGTCTGCGCGCTGGGTGCCCTCGATGCCCTTCGCGAGAAGAGCCCGGCGGCCACGCTCGCGTGGCCGGGCGACGTCGTGCTCGCGGACGGGGACGGCCATGCCACGAGCGAGCTCTGCCGCCTGAACGTTCACGCCGGCACCGGCGAAGCGGGGATGTTTGCCGTCTGCGAGGCAACGTGTGCGGGCCTCCTGTCCGAGAAGGACGCCGAGTCTCTTGCCCGCGCAATCTGCGCGCGCGTCGATGCCTGGGCGGCGGACGTCAGGGCTGGCCGCGGCGCCGCTGGGCCGCTCGCACCCATCCTCTCCGAGTTCTTTGACGATCTGGCCCTGATGGGGCACGAGGCGAGCGTCGTCTATCCCAACGGTCGCGTTGCCGCCGCGGGCACCCTCACGGCGGTCGACGTTTGGGGCCGCGCCACCGTGCGCCTGGCCGATGGCCGCGAGCTCGTCATCTCGCCCGAGCAGGCAAGCCTTCGCTAAATGAGACGGAGGGACAGCCCTCCTGCCTCATCTTCAAGGTCGACGAGAAGGGCGGCAGGGATTCGAACGTCCCTGCCGCCCTCATCATTACGATGTGCGCCGCCCAGGCGGCGCGTCGGCTGCTACCTTGCCTGCTGCCAGATGCGCCAGATGCCGCGCAGGGTAAGGTCCACGTCGACGGCGTCAAAGACGTCGGTCGCCTGGCCCACCACGCCGCCAAGGCCGCCCGTCGCGATGACGGGGCAGTCGATCTTCTCGGCGTCCTGCTCGCGGGCAAGCTGGGCCTTGATGCGGGCAACAAGGCCCTCGGCCTGCGCCGCCGCGCCCAGCACCAAGCCGGACTGCAGGGCGTGCTCGGTGGTGTCGCCAATGGGCGCGGGCGGCACCTCGATGGGGATGCTCGAAAGCTTTGCGGCCTTCTCGAACAGGGCAGCTGCAGAGAGCATGAGGCCCGGGGCAATGCAGCCGCCGCGGTAGGATCCGCTCGCGTCGACCACGTCGATGTTTGTGGCCGTGCCAAAGTCGACCACGATGGCGGGCGCGCCATAGGTGGCGTGTGCCTCGACGGCGTTGGCGATGCGGTCGGCACCCACCTGCTCGGGGTAGGGCATGTCGATGCGCATGGCGCTCGCCGCCGCCGCGTTCACGACGAAGGGCTCGGAGCCCGTGGCGTCGATGAGCGCGCGGCGCCACATGGCGGTGAGCTGGGGTACCACGCTGGCAACGGCCACGCCCTCGGCATTCTCGAGCGCAACGTCCTCAAGGGCGAGGAAGGAACGCAGTTGGGCGTGCAGCTCGTCTGCCGTATCGAGGCGGTCGGTCTTGAGCCGCCAGTGACGCTGCACGGCGCCGTTTTCGAACAGGCCAACCGTTGTCTGGCTGTTGCCAACGTCAATCGCAAGGAACATGGCGACTCCCAAGGTGATGAAGGCGTGGAGCCTGGCGCGCGTGAGCGGCGGCTTCGCGACTTTTTCGTGACACGGAACTGGTGCCATGCTACCATTCAAAGGCTTGTACGCTCTGGTCGGAAACCAGAGCATCCCGCGTGCACGCACGCGGGAGCATCCAGAGCCTGGTCGGAACCAGGCGCGAAGCAAGAAGGAGTCCTGCTCATGAAGAATGGTATCCACCCCGACTACGTCGAGTGCACCGTCCGCTGCAGCTGCGGCAACACCTGGGTCACCCGCTCGACCGTCCCCTCTCTGACGGTTGACCTGTGCGACAAGTGCCACCCGTTCTACACCGGCCAGCAGAAGCTCGTCGACACCGGTGGACGCGTCCAGCGCTTCGCCGACAAGTTCGGTGGCGCCGCTGCCGCCCAGCTCGAGAAGGCCGCTGCTGCCAAGGCCGCCCGCGAGGCCAAGGCCGCCGAGGCCGCCGCTGCCAAGAAGGCCGAGCGCGAGGCCAAGGCCGCCGAGAAGGCCAAGCGTGCCGCCGAGTACGAGAAGAAGGCCGCTGCCGAGGCTGCCAAGGCTGCCGCTGAGGCTCCTGCCGAGGAGGCCACCGAGGCTCCCGCCGAGACCGAGGCCGCTGCCGAGTAGCATTCGCTCTCATAGGCAAGAACGAGGGCCCGCGTTGCACCTGCAGCGCGGGCCCTTTTTCTGTTCGGGGCGGCCATCCCGCTGGCGGCCGCCCCATGTCGTCCGTGTTGGTTAGACAAGCTCGAGGTGCGGGTGGCCGCTCGCCTGGTCGTCGTCCCCGCCCGCGCCCTCGCCCTTCTCGCCCACCGCCATCGTGTCGAGCTGGGCGCGCATCTGGGCCACGCGCTGTGCCGCCTGCTCGGCCGTCTCGTGCTCCATCGTGTACTTGGCGTCGCGCGCCACGGCGGCAACGGCCTTGCGACGGCGGCAGAAGGCCATCATCTCGTCGAAGTCGTGGTGTTCCTTGGCGTCCTCGATCATGGACTGGGCGTCCTTGGGCGAGACGCCCAGCAGCTCGGGCACCTCGGTCTCGTCAACGAAGATGGCGTACTCGTCGACGATGGCGTCGAGCGCGGCGTCCTGGGCGGCAAGGCCCTCCGCCTCGTGCGTCATGGCGTGCTCGAACTCGTCGGGGGTCATGCCCATGGACGCGATGGCCTGCTCGGGGGAGAGGCCGGCGTCGTGCGCCTGCATGGCAATGCCCTGGTAGAGGGTGTCGAGCGAGCGCTGCACGGCCTCGGCCGGAATGCTCTGCTCAAGGCGCTCAGCGAGCTTCTCGGCGCACAGGCCGGTCTTGGTCGACTCGACGTACTGGTCGTTGATGGCCTCGAGCTCCTCGCGCACCGCCTGCCTGAGCTCGTCAAAGTTGGAGATGCCCGTGATGTTCTCGGCAATCCAGGCGTCGCTGGGGACGTCAGCGCTATTCCAGCCGTGCTGGGCGATGAGCGAGCCCATGGCGATGCCCACCTCGTCGTCGGAGAGGTGCGGAATCGTGAGCGTGACCTCGACGGGGTCGTACGAGCTCAGCGTGTAGACGTAGTGGCCGTTGACGAAGAGCGGCTCGGGCTTGTTGGGCATGTGTCCTCCTGTGGGCGCGGTTTCGTGCGTCTCAATCGTAGTTGGTAGGTTACCCATTTGATGCGGTTGAGAGCTCGGTGGGCCGGCCTGACTCGCTGATGGCCTGTCGGCCGCCAGGCGCTGTGGCACGCTCTTGACTTGCCCTCGTGCCCCACGGCACGTCTGCCGCCCACCCGAACGCTCTCGCTCGTGTCGCTCTCGCGAAGGCGAGGGGTGCGAGTGGCCGCCCCAACCATCTCGGGGTATGATACGAGCAATTGTGCGAAAGGGGATTCGTGTACCTGAGGTGTGACAAGCTCTAGCTACCTTGCCCAAGACGGCGCTGGCCTTGTGCCCGCCGCCCCTCAATCGTGTCGAATCGCCCTTTGGCCGGCGTGGCGCCCTGCCCCGGCCAGCTATCCCAAGGAGTTCCCATGCGTGACAAGCTCGAGAAGCTCATTGCCGTCTACGAGGAGCTTGAGAAGAAGCTCTCCGACCCGGCCGTCCTCGCCGACCAGAAGGAGTACGCGCGCCTTGCCAAGGAGCACGCCTCCCAGACCGACCTCGTGACCGCCGCCCGCCAGTACCTCGGTGCCCTCGACGACATCGAGGCGGCCAAGGAGATGCTGCACGAAGCCACCGACGCCGATGAGAAGGCCATGCTGCAGGAGGACATCGCCGCCAACGAGGAGAAGCTCCCCCAGCTCGAGGAAGACATCAAGTTCATGCTCATCCCTGGCGATCCCAACGACGAGAAGGACACCATCGTCGAGATCCGCGCCGGCGTGGGTGGCGACGAGGCCGGCATCTTCGCGGGCGACCTGTTCAAGATGTACGAGCGCTTCATTGCCCAGAAGGGCTGGAAGTCCGAGGTCCTGTCCTCGAGCCCGTCCGACGCCGGCGGCTTCAAGACCATCGAGTTCAAGGTCACGGGCGACAAGGTCTACTCGGTCATGAAGTACGAGAGCGGCGTCCACCGCGTCCAGCGCATTCCCAAGACCGAGAGCCAGGGCCGCATCCAGACCTCCACGGCCACCGTCGCCGTGCTGCCCGAGGCCGACGAGATCGACATCCAGATCGACCCCACCGAGCTGCGCATCGACACCTACTGCGCCTCTGGCCCTGGTGGCCAGTGCGTCAACACGACCTACTCGGCCGTGCGCATCACGCACCTGCCCACCAACACGGTCGTGCAGTCGCAGGACCAGCGCTCCCAGATTCAGAACCGCGAGGTCTGCATGCAGATGCTGCGCGCCCGCCTCTACGAGGCCGAGCTCGAGCGTCAGCAGGCCGAGCTGGGTGCCGAGCGCCAGAGCCAGATCGGACACGGCAACCGTTCCGAGAAGATTCGCACCTACAACCAGCCGCAGGACCGCGTGACCGACCACCGCATCGGCTTCAACAGCACCTACAACGCGGTGCTGCTCGGCGACGGCCTCTCTAACGTCATCGAGGCCCTCGCCGCGGCCGACCGTGCTGAGAAGCTCGCCCAGCAGGTGTAGCCCCTCGCGGCGCCCTCGCGCTCGCAAGCCAACCATGACGTGCGTCGAGCGCGCCTAATTATCGGCCCCAGGCATGATAGTTAGGCGCGTTCCGCACACGTAGTACCTTCGCGCGCTCGCCGCGCCCGCAACGTCAATGCCAACCCGGGAGTTCCCATGGCACAGGACACCGTCTGGACCATCAACCGCTGTCTCACCTGGACGCGCGACTACCTCGCACGCAAGGGAGACGAGCATGCGCGCCTCTCGGCCGAGTGGCTGCTCTCCGCCGCCACGGGCAAGGACCGCACGGGCCTCTACATGGCTTTTGACGAGCCCCTCTCGCCCGAGGAGCTCTCGCTCATGCACGGCTTCATCGAGCGTCGTGCGGCGGGCGAGCCGCTTCAGTACATCACGGGCAAGACGAGCTTCCGCTTTGTTGAGGTTGCCTGCGCCCCCGGCGTGCTCATCCCGCGCCCCGAAACCGAGCTTCTGGTCGATGCGGCCCTCGAGGGCATCGACGCCGCCCGCGCGCTTAACCCCGTGCGCGTGCTCGAGATTGGCTGCGGCACCGGCTGCGTGAGCTGCGCCATCGCCAGCGAGCGCCCCGGCACCCAGCTGGTCGCCACCGACATCTCGCCCGCGGCCGTGGACATCGCGCGCAAGAACCGCGACGCCCTGGGCCTTGCCGATGCCATCGACATCGTCGAGTGCGACCTTGCCGCCGGCGTGTCGCCCGTGCTCATGGGCACCTTTGCCGTGCTCGTCTCGAACCCGCCCTATATACCCGACGACGTGATGCGCATCCTTCCCGACGAGGTTGCCAAGTTCGAGCCGTCGCTCGCGCTTGCAGGTGGCGCCGACGGCCTCGACATCTATCGCCGCCTGCTCGAGCTTGCGCCCATGGCGCTCGTGCCCGGCGGCCTCATGGCCGTCGAGCTGCACGAGGACTGCCTTGATGCCGCCGCTGCCCTCGCGCGCGAGCAGGGCGTGTGGCAAACCGTCGAGATCCGTCGCGACCTTACGGGTCGCACACGCTTCATCGTCGCGCGCCTCGCGGGCGAGCTGCCCGTCGTGGCGCCCAAGCACCAGGCCGCCGGTCGCATCGTCGAGTGCAGCCAGGACGACCCCGCGCCCGAGGTCGTGGCAGATGCCGCCAACGTGCTGCGCGAGGGCGGTGTCGTCGTGATGCCCACCGACTCCGTCTATGGCATTGGTGCCGCGGCCACGCCCAACAACCCCGGCCATCGCCGCATCTTCGACATCAAGCGTCGCGATCTCTCCCAGACGCTACCGCTGCTTGTGAGCGATGCCTCCGAGCTCGACCGCCTGGCGGTCGACGTCCCCACCTGGGCCCACGCCCTCGCAGACCGCCTGTGGCCTGGTGCCCTTACCCTTGTGCTCCGTGCGAGCGATGACGTGCCGGCAGACTACCAGCGCAATGGCACCGTTGCCCTGCGCGTTCCCAACTCGAACCTCGTGCGCACCCTTGCTCGCGAGGTGGGGCCGCTTGCGGTGACGAGTGCCAACACCCATGGCATGCCCGCACCCGCCACCTCGGATGACATCGAGTGCCGCATCGCCGAGGCCTCCGACCTCACGCTTGCCGCCGGCCCCACGCCCGACGGCGCCTCCTCGACCATCGTCGACGCCACCGGCGCCGAGCCGCGCATCATTCGCGAAGGGCCCATCCCCGCCGAGCTCGTCGCTCGCATCGTCGCCTCCGCATAGGGGCCTGCGGCGAGCCTGCGCCGCCCGGGCCGTCCACCGACAGCATCGTCGTCACGCGTCCGCACCTTCCTACACTGGTTGCAATCAACTGATGGGAGGCTTGCGATGGCAACGATCATGGACAGCGTCATAGATTCGGCCTACGACGACGCGATGGGCGTGCAGGCGGCGCCCGAGGGTTGCATCATGGCGCTCGACGCGGGTACCACGAGCGTGCGCGCCATTCTCTTTGACGAGTATGGCCGCAAGGTCGCCGTGGCACAGCGTCCGCTCACGATGCATTACCCTCACCCCGGCTGGGTCGAGCAGGACCCGGTCGAGATTCTCTCGGCCCAAGTTGCCTGCATGATCGAGGCGCAGTTCAAGAGCGGTATCCACTCAGACCGCATCCATGCCATTGGCATCACCAACCAGCGCGAGACGGTCGTCGTGTGGGACCGCCAGACCGGCCAGCCCATCTACGACGCCATCGTCTGGCAGTGCCGCCGCACGCAGGGCCGCATCGAGAAGATCGTGGAGGAGGGCTACGGCGACCTCATCCGCGAGCGCACCGGCCTCGTTCCCGATCCGTACTTCTCGGCATCGAAGATCGCCTGGATTCTCGACAACGTCGAGGGCGCGCGCGAGCTGGCCGAGGCTGACGGTCTCATGTGCGGCACCGTCGATACCTGGCTCATCTACAACCTCACGCGCGGCCGCGTCCACGCCACCGACTACACCAACGCGAGCCGCACGATGCTCTTCGACATCCACCGCCTCGACTGGGACGACGGCCTCTGCAAGATCTTTGGCGTGCCCCGCTCGATGCTGCCTGAGCCGCGCCCCTCGTCGGGCAGCTTTGGCGAGGTCAGTGCCGACATCATGCGCCATCACCCGCGCATCCTGGGCGTTGCCGGAGACCAGCAGGCCTCGCTGTTTGGTCACTGCTGCTTTGACCCCGGCGGCGTCAAGAACACCTACGGCACTGGCTGCTTCATGCTCATGAATCTCGGAAGCAGGGCTGTGACCTCGCAAAACGGTCTGGTCACCACGATCGGCATCGCCGAGGGCGGGCGGGTCGACTACGCGCTTGAGGGCTCGGTCTTTCAGGCCGGCTCAGTCATCCAGTGGCTGCGCGACGGCCTGGGCCTCATCGAGCATGCCGGCGACACGGCCGCCATCGCCTCGTCGGTGCCAGACGCGGGCGGTTGCTACGTGGTGCCGGCCTTCACGGGCCTCGGCGCGCCCTGGTGGCGCCCCGCCGCCCGCGGCCTCATCGCGGGTATCACCCGTGGTACCGACCGGGCCCGTCTCGTGCGCGCTGCCTGCGAGTCCATGGCCTACCAGACCTACGACATCCTCAAGGCCATGGAGGCGGACTCGGGGCACGCCCTCTCCGCGCTCGCCGTCGACGGGGGAGCGGCCAACAACGACTTCATCATGCAGTTCCAGGCAGACCTTCTCGGCATCGACGTCGTGCGGGCTGGCTGTGCGGAGACCACCGCGCTGGGCGCGGCATTCCTCGCGGGCCTTGCCTGCGGCTTCTGGGCAGACCGGGAGGAGCTCGCGAGCCTCGCAGAGGGGCAGCGTGCCTATGCGCCCGCCATGCCCGCCGAGCGCGCCGCCGAGCTCCTCGAGGGCTGGCACGAGGCCGTTCGCCGCACGATAAGCTAGGGACATTGTGTGAGCCGCCGCGCATCCGCCGCGCGTGGTACGCTTCTGACGTCATATTCATGCGTAACAAAGGAGCTTTCATGCGCATCGTCGTTGCTTCCGACCACGCCGGCTTCTGCCAGAAGGACGTCATCTGCGACTTCGTCCGCGGCCTTGGCCACGAGGTCGAGGACCTGGGCCCCGAGACTGCCGACCGCGTCGACTACCCCGACTTCGCCGACAAGGTCGCCCGTCGCGTCTCCGAGGGCACGGCCGATCGCGGCATCCTGATCTGCGGCACGGGCATCGGCATGGCCATGACCGCCGACAAGGTCCCGGGCGTGCGCGCCACCGTTGTCCAGACCAACAAGTTCGCCGAGCTGTGCCGCGAGCACAATGACTGCAACGTCATCTGCCTCTCGGGCCGCTTCACCGCCCCGATGGACAACTGCGAGTTCGTGAAGACCTTCCTCACCACCGAGTTCGGCGGCGGACGCCACACGGGCCGCGTCGCCAAGATCATGGCCGAGGACGAGCGCAAGTAGCGCCAGCTGCCAGGAACGGCCGCGCCCCGAGCGCGACATGCGCGTGGCCGTCGCTCAAGCGGCGGCCACCCTCATAAAGGAGCACAACGTGGAGAACACAGACAGACTCAACCTCACGCCGGAGCAGGCGGCCCGTCTCACGGTCGTCGACCACCCGCTCGTGCAGCACAAGCTCTCGATTCTGCGAGACGAGCAGACCGGCACCAAGCAGTTCCGCGACATCGTGCGCGAGCTTGCCATGTTCGAGGGCTACGAGGCCACGCGCGACTTCGCGCTCGAGCCCGTCGAGGTCACCACGCCGCTCGAGACCTGCGTCTGCCAGCACCTCGCTGGCAAGAAGGTCGCCATCGTGCCCATCCTGCGCGCCGGCCTCGGCATGGTCGACGGCATTCTCGACCTCATCCCGGCCGCCCGTGTGGGCCACGTCGGCATGGAGCGCGACCCCGAGACGCACGTCCCGCGCGAGTACTACTGCAAGCTCCCCAGCGACGTCGAGAGCCGCACCTGCCTGATCGTCGACCCGATGCTCGCCACCGGCGGCTCGGCCACCGCGGCCATCGAGTACCTCCGCCGCGCGGGCGTGAGCAACATCCGCCTGCTCGTGCTCGTCGCCGCCCCCGAGGGCGTGCGCGCCGTGCTCGACTTCGACCCCGACGTGCGGCTCTACACCTGCGCCGTCGACCGCGAGCTCAACGACCACGCCTACATCCTGCCCGGTCTGGGTGACGCCGGCGACCGCATCTTCGGAACGCTCTAGTCGTGGCCGCACAGATTCTCGTGGGCGTCGTCCTAGGCCTGGTCGGGGCGGCGCCCTTCGCCGTTGTGCTCACGCGCTCGGCTGCGCGGGGCAGCAAGGGCCCCGGCGTCAAGAGCGGGCTTGCGTGCGTCATCGTCTCCTCCGCCATCATCTTGGTGGGGGCGGCCCTCGCGAGGCGCGCCAACCCGGCGGCCTTCGTGCCCGTAGCGGTCTCGGCGGCGCTCGCACTTCTCGCCGGCGTCACGGTAGCCGCTCTCGTCACCTGGCGCAGGCTCCCCTAAGAGGCGAACGGCCCCGTTCATCCAGAAATCCATGAGCGCGAGAAAAAATTCGGCGAGCGTGACAAGCGCGGTAGCTCGAACTTTACAGCTTATGGAAATAACAAGCTCAGACCCCGCAAAAAATAGTGTTACCACCCGAATGCGGAAGTGCTAGTATGCCCATTCGGATTTAGAAGGAGGAGCGTGCGACGCGAGTCCGTCGTACGGTCTTCGCTGGGAAATACTATCCCGCACAAGGGGTAAAATCCCAGACACCGTACGGGCGCAGACAGCCCGCGGGAAAGCGAGCGGCTAGGTGCCGCTGCGGGGCAAGCGAAAGGACGATGCATGTCTCCACTAGACAAGCTTCCTGAGGAGATTGACTCTCTTCTCGATAGCTTCATGTCCCACGCCATCGTGGGCGATACCACGGTGGGTCTCACCACCTACATCTTTTGGCTTGCCATCGCGCTTGCCCTGATGCTCGTGGTCCTGTTCGTGTTCAAGAAGAAGCAGGCCGAGAGCCTCGTGCCCAAGGGCTTATTCGTCAACGGCGTCGAGTATGTCGTTGAGTTCGTGCGCGACGACATGGTCAAGTCGATCGTTGGCGAGCAGACCTGGAAGAAGCACTTCCCCTTCCTGGCCGCTCTGTTCTTCTTCATCTGCGCCAACTCGATCATCGGCGTCATCCCCGGCTGCCACCCCGGCACCGGCACGATTGGCGTCACGGCGGCGCTGGCCCTGTGCTCGTTCGTCTACTTCATCGTGGTGGGCTGCAAGCGCCTGGGCGTCATCGGCTACATCAAGAGCCTCGCGCCCGAGGGCGTGGCCTTCCCGATCAACATCCTCGTGTGGGTCATCGAGCTCTTCTCGACGTTCCTGCGTCTGATCACCCTGGCCGTCCGACTCTTCTGCAACATGTTCGCCGGCCACGTGGTCATGGGCGCCTTCGCCATCCTGGCCTCGCTCTTCTTTGAGCCGCTGCTGCAGGGCTTCTCTCTGATGGCCCTGGGCCAGGCGGGCGCCTCGGTGTTCTGGGTTGCCATCCTGATCATCATCTACCTGGTCGAGATCATGGTCGGCATCATCCAGGCCTACGTCTTCACGCTGCTGTCCGCCGTCTACATCCAGCTCGCCGAGCAGGGCGACTAGCAGCCTCGCGGCATCGCCGCACATCATTGGCAGCTCGCGGGCCCGTCCCGCAGTGCATAGACAACGCTCACGAATCGCCCGGGATAAGCATTGGGCGACTAACAAAGGAGGAATCGTGGGAGCTATCGGTTATGGTCTTGGTGTTATCGGTGCTGGCATTGGCATTGGTCTTGCCGCCTACGGCGCCACGTCGGCCATCGCGCGTCAGCCTGAGATGCAGAGCCGCCTGTTCACGGTCTTCATCCTGGGCTCCGCCTTCGTCGAGGCCCTCGCACTCATCGGCTTCGTCGTTACGCTGATCTCCTAAGGTTTGCGAACGTCGAAAACGATCAGTGGAGGCACGAATGAACAGCAACACTAAGAGGCTTGGGCTCGCCGCAGGCATCGCTGCCCTTGGCACCCTTGTCCCGACGCCGGCACTCGCCGAGGCGCCAAGCGGTGCGGACCTTCTGCTTCCGAAGATGGCGGAGTTCATCCCCGCTCTCATCGCCTTCCTCGTCATCTGGGCCGTCCTTGCCAAGCTCGCTTGGCCCTCGATCCTGGGCATGATGGAGAAGCGTCAGCAGAAGATCAAGGAGGACCTCGACGCGGCCGCCAACGAGAAGCTCGCCGCCGAGAAGGAGCACCGCGAGTACCAGCAGCAGGTCGCCGAGGCGCGCCGCGAGGCCGACGAGATCATCGTCAAGGCCAAGCGTGAGGCCGAGGCCGAGCGCTCGCGCATCCTTGCCAGGGCCCAGGAGGACGCCGCCGCCACCGTCGCCAAGGCGCACGATGCCGTGGCCTCCGAGCGCCGCAAGGCCATGATCGAGCTCTCGAGCTCCGTCGTCGACCTGTCCGTCGAGATCGCCAGCAAGATCATTGGCAACGACCTCAGCGAGCAGGACCAGCGCAAGCTGGCCGAGAAGTACCTCGCGGAAGTGGGCACCGGTCATGACAACGAAGCGTAGCGATCAGGAGAAGTCCGAGAAGTACGCTCGCGCCCTCATCGATGCCGCGCGTCAGGAGGGCAGGGCCAACAAGGACCTGGTCCAGTGGAACCACGCCCTCAAGTTCTCGCCCGAGGTCCTCGAGACCCTCGCCGCCATGCGCAGCGAGGATGACCTCAGCCTCGTCGGCGACGTCGCCCGCACGTACAAGGACATTCTCGACAGCGAGGACAAGACCGTCTCCGTTACGGTGACGACTGCCGTCCCGCTGGATGACGACCTTCGCCAGAAGGTCATTGCCAAGGCCGAGAAGGACATGAACGCCCCGGTTTACCTGGTTGAGCGCGTTGACCCGTCGATTATCGGCGGCGTCGTACTCGAGGCTCGTGGCAACCGCTACGATGCCTCCGTGCGCGCCCAGCTTGCGAACATCCGCAAGACGTTGTCCTCGACCTTCATGGGAAGTGAGGATTAATGGCAGACAAGATCAGCTCCGACGTGATTATGCGCACGCTGCGCGAGCAGCTGTCGCAGATCAACGCCACGGTTGATGAGCAGGAAGCGTCTGTCGTCACCGAGGTGGGAGACGGCATCGCGCACATCTCCGGCCTCAAGAGCGCCATGGCTGGCGAGCTGCTGCAGTTCACCAGCTCCGTGTCGGGCAAGAGCGTCTTTGGCCTGGCCCAGAACCTCGACGAGTCCGAGGTCGGCGCCGTTCTGTTCGGTGACGTCGATGCTATCAAGGAGGGCGACGAGGTCCGCACCACGGGCCGCGTCATGGACATCCCCGTGGGCCGCGCCATGCTCGGCCGCGTGGTGAACCCCCTTGGCCAGCCCATCGACGGCCGTGGCCCCATCGACACGACCGATCGTCGCCCCATCGAGTTCAAGGCCCCCGGCATTATGGAGCGCCAGCCGGTCTGCGAGCCCGTCCAGACGGGCCTGCTCGCCGTCGACGCGATGGTACCCATCGGACGCGGCCAGCGTGAGCTCATCATCGGCGACCGCAAGACCGGCAAGACGGCCATCGCCATCGACGCCATCGTCAACCAGGCCAAGACCGACATGGTCTGCGTCTACGTTGCCATTGGCCAGAAGGCTTCCACCGTCGCCGCCATCAAGGGCACGCTGAAGGCCCACGGCGTCCTCGACAAGACGGTCATCGTCGCCGCCACCGCCGCCGACTCCGCGCCCATGCAGTACATCGCCCCCATGGCCGGCGCTGCCATCGGTGAGTACTTCATGTACAACGACGCCAACGGCAACCCAGCCGATGCCACGCACCCCGGCGGCCACGCTCTCGTCATCTATGACGACCTGTCCAAGCAGGCAGTGGCCTATCGTCAGATGTCGCTTACGCTGCACCGTCCGCCCGGACGCGAGGCCTACCCCGGCGACATCTTCTACCTGCACTCTCGTCTGCTCGAGCGTGCCTGCAAGCTCTCCGACGCCAACGGCGGCGGCTCGCTCACGGCGCTCCCGATCATCGAGACGCAGGAGGGTGACGTCTCGGCCTACATTCCCACCAACGTGATTTCCATCACGGACGGTCAGATCTACCTGCAGTCCAACCTGTTCTTCCAGGGCCAGCGCCCTGCTGTCGACGTGGGCATCTCCGTGTCCCGAGTCGGTGGCGACGCTCAGCTCAAGGCCATGAAGCAGGTTGCCGGTACGCTGCGACTCGACCTCGCCAGCTATGCCGAGAAGCAGGCCTTCGCGCAGTTCGGTTCCGACCTTGACGCCTCGACACAGTACCAGCTGTCCCACGGCGCCCGCATGACGGAGCTCCTCAAGCAGCCGCGCTACGCCGCTCTCGACGTCGCCGACCAGATCATCGTGCTGTTCGCCGGCAAGGAGGGCTACCTCGACGACCTCGACGTCGACCAGGTCTGCACCTTCCGCAACGAGCTGGCCACCTACATGCAGGAGCGTCACGAGGCGCTTCGTCGCGAGGTCCGTGGCGGCAAGATCTCTGACAACACCGCTGAGCGCCTGAAGGGTCACATCGCCAGCTTCAAGAAGCAGTTCCTCCTCCAGCACCCGAGGAAGGCAGATCTTGAGGCCGAGGCCGCGCTGACCGCTTCGGACGACCAGGGGAAGGCGTAAGGCATCGGCCCATGTCGAATCTCCGCGAAATTCAGAGGCGCATCTCGTCGGTCAAGGCGACCATGCAGATCACGCGCACCATGGAGATGGTCTCCACGGCGAAGATCCGTCGCGCGCTTGAGCGTGCGGAGGAGGCCGAGCCGTACAAGGACGCCATCAGCCGCATGATGGGTGCCGTCGTGGGCGCAAGCCTCGACGAGCGTCAGCCGCTGCTCGCCAAGCATGCCGAGGAGAAGAGGGTTCTCTTCATCGTCATCGCTTCGGACCGCGGCCTTGCCGGTGGCTTCAACGTGCAGCCCCAGCGCGACGTGCAGCGCAAGATCGACGCGCTCAAGGCGAAGGGCGTGAGCTACGAGGTCATCACCGGTGGCCGCAAGCCCACGGACTTCTTCAAGTACCGCGGCGTCGAGCCGACCATCTCGTTCACCGGGACCTCATCTGAGCCCACGATGGACCAGGCCGACCAGATTGCCACGTACGTGATGGACTCCTACGCCAAGGGCTCCATCGACCGCGTCGAGCTCATCTACTGGCACGCCAAGAACCGCGTCGAGCAGACGCTCGTCAACGAGCAGCTGCTGCCGATCAACCCGGACGCCTTCAAGATGCCCAACGAGCCGCGCAACCCCGAGGCCATGAGCACGCTCGGGCACGACCTCAACAGTCCGTTCGAGTTCGAGCCCTCCGCCTCCGAGGTGCTTGGCTACCTGATCCCGGCCTATGTCCGCACCGTCATCTTCCACGCGATGCTTGACTCTGCGGCGGCCGAGCATGGCGCACGCCGTCGCGCCATGCACTCGGCGACTGAGAACGCCGAGGAAGTCATCACCAACCTGAGCCGCACGTACAACCGCGTGAGGCAGGGCTCCATTACCACGGAGCTCAACGAGATCATCGGCGGCGCGTCCGCATTGGAGGACAACTGATGGCACAAACCACTGAGAAGCGCACGGTGCTTGAGGAGGCCGCCCTCGACTACATGAGGCGCGGCGCTGGCGATGGCACCATCATCCGCATCGTGGGTTCCATCGTCGACGTCAAGTTCGACGACAAGGTCCCCGCGATCTACAACGCTCTTGTCGTCAAGGGCGAGACGCCCATTGGCGCAATCAACGTGACCCTCGAGGTCGAGAGCGAGCTGCCGGGCAACGTCGTCCGCTGCGTCGCCATGGAGTCCACGGACGGCCTGCAGCGTGGCCTGCGCGTCCACGACACCGGCGCGCCCATGATGATGCCCGTTGGCGAGGCCACCCTCGGCCGCGTGTGGAACGTCGCCGGCAAGCCGGTCGACGGCGCCCCCATCCCCGAGAGCGTCCAGTACTACCCGATCCACCGTCCGGCCCCACAGTTCCAGGACATCACGACCCAGACCGAGATCTTCGAGACCGGCATCAAGGCCATCGACCTTCTCGAGCCCTACGTCCGCGGCGGCAAGACCGGCCTGTTCGGCGGCGCCGGCGTTGGCAAGACGGTCCTGATCCAGGAGCTCATCAACAACCTCGCCCAGGAGCACGGCGGCACCTCGGTGTTCACCGGCGTCGGCGAGCGCACCCGTGAGGGCACCGACCTTTACCTCGAGATGAGCGAGTCCGGCGTCATCAACAAGACCTGCCTGGTCTACGGCCAGATGAACGAGCCGCCCGGAGCCCGTCTGCGCGTCGGCCTCGCCGGCCTCACCGCCGCCGAGTACTTCCGCGACTCCGGCCAGGACGTGCTGCTGTTCATCGACAACATCTTCCGTTTCTCCCAGGCCGGCTCCGAGGTCTCCGCACTGCTCGGCCGCATGCCGTCCGCCGTTGGCTACCAGCCCACGCTGGCAACCGAGATGGGCGATCTGCAGGAGCGCATCACCTCGACGCGCGAGGGCTCGATCACCTCGGTTCAGGCCGTCTACGTCCCCGCAGACGACCTCACCGACCCGGCCCCTGCCACGACGTTCACGCACCTCGACGCCACCACGGTTCTGTCGCGTAACATCGCCTCGCTGGGCATCTACCCGGCCGTCGACCCGCTGGGCAGCTCGTCCGACGCCCTCGACCCCTCGATCGTCGGCGAGGAGCACTACCGCGTGGCCACCGCCGTGCAGGAGCTTCTGCAGGAGTACACCGACCTCCAGGACATCATCGCGATTCTCGGCATGGACGAGCTCTCCGAGGAGCAGCGCCTCGTCGTCGACCGCGCCCGTAAGGTCCAGCAGTTCCTCTCGCAGTCGTTCCACGTTGCCGAGAAGTTCACGGGCAACCCCGGCTGCTACGTGCGCATCGAGGACACCGTCCGCTCCTTCGCCGCCATCATCGACGGCGAGTGCGATGACATCCCCGAGCAGGCGTTCCGCTTTGCCGGCACCATCGATGACGTGCGCCAGCGTGCCGCCAAGATGGCCGCCGACGAGGCCAAGGCCGAGTAGGGAAGGCACGGATGGCGTATCTAACCTGCAAGTTCGTGAGGCCTGACAAGCAGCTCTTCGAGGGCAAGTGCGCCTCGATGACGCTCGTCACCTACTCGGGCGAGCTTGGCGTGCTTCCCGGTCACGCCTCAGAGATCTGCGCTCTGGGCGACGGCGTGGTGCGCATCAAGAGGCTTGAGGAGGATGACGGCGGCGAGCGCGACGTCGTGGTTTCCGGCGGCTACGCCGAGATCTGTAATGACGTCGTCGTGATCATCGCCGACCACGCTCGCGCCACTGACGACATCGAGGTCGAGACGGTTCGCCGCACCCACGATGCCGCCCGCGACAAGCGCGACTCCCTGGCCGAGGACGACCACCAGCGCGCCTACTACGAGAATAAGATGGCCTGGTGCGATCTTCTTCTAAAGGAGGCTGGCGCGTCCTCGTCAGCCGAGTAGCGGCTCGTCTACAATTAAGCGTTGGATAGACCCAGGTGGGTGTCCGCTAGCCGGGCGCCCACCTGCTCATATGCAATGGGATCGGGAGGAACATGGACGTCATCAAGGTAGAGGGCGGCTTGCCCATCCACGGCGAGGTTACCGTCGAGGGTGCCAAGAACTCCGCGCTCAAGCTCATGGCTGCCACGATTATGGCCCCTGGCGTCAACACGCTTACCAACGTGCCCAACATTTCCGACGTACACGTCATGGGCAAGGTTCTCAAGCGCCTCGGCGCAACCATCGAGGTGGTCGACGAGCACACGCTCGTGATCGACACCACCAACGTCAACAACTGGGAGACGCCCTACGAGCTCGTGGCGAAGATGCGCGCCTCCACCGCCGTCATGGGCCCGCTGCTTGCCCGCTTCGGCAAGGCCGTCGTGGCCATGCCGGGCGGCTGCAACATCGGCGCTCGCAAGATCGACCTGCACATCCTCGGCCTCGAGGCCCTGGGCGTCGAGTTCGAGGTTGCTCACGGCAACATCCACGCCAGCGCGCCCAACGGCGTCATCGGCACCACTGTCACACTCGAGTTCGCGAGCGTCGGCGCCACCGAGAACCTCATCATGGCCTCGGTCCATGCGAAGGGCACCACGGTCATCGACAATGCCGCCCGCGAGCCCGAGATCGTTGACCTTGCCAACATGCTCAACGAGATGGGCGCCAAGGTTCGTGGCGCCGGCACTCCGGTCATCGAGATTGAGGGCGTCTCCGAGCTGCACCCCGTCACCCACGCCGTCGTGGGCGACCGCATCGAGGCCGGCACGTTCATCGCCGCGGCTGCCATGGCCGGCGGCCCCGTCCGCGTTCGCGGCTTCAACCCCGATCACCTTGGCCTCGTCCTCAAAAAGTACGAGGCCATGGGCGTCAAGATCGAGCGCGAGCCCGATGGCGTTATCGCCTCGAGCGAGGGTCGTCTCAAGTCCGTCGACATCCAGACGCTGCCCTTCCCGGGCTTCCCCACCGACATGCAGGCGCAGACCATGGCGATGCTCTCCCTGGCAGACGGCCAGTGCGTCATCACCGAGAACGTCTTCGAGAACCGCTTCATGTTCGCCGGCGAGATCGCGCGCATGGGAGCCGACATCCGCATCGAGGGGCACCACGCCATCGTTCGCGGCGTGGAGCGCCTTTCCGGAGCTCAGGTTGAGTCGCCCGAGCTGCGCGGCGGCGCCTCGCTCGTGCTCGCGGGCCTCGTGGCAGAAGGGGAGACCACGGTCTCGAACATCTACCACATCGAGCGCGGCTACGAGCGCTTCGTCGAGAAGCTGCGCGGCCTGGGCGCCAACGTCTGGCGCGACACCGTGCCCGACGTCTCGGTCGAGGACTAGCCTTGTTTGGCTCTGCTAAAGACCCCGGAACCACAGGGTTCTACGACTGCGACCGCACGACCTCGGGCTCCACGTACCACGAGCGCATGGTCCGCAGGCGCATGCGCAGGCGCTCCGTCCTCACTGCGGCGGTTGTCGCCGCCATCGTCGTCGTGCTCGCCTGCGTTTTTCTCGCCCTTCGGCGCTAAGGCGCAGTGTAAACTAAAGCTAACTTTAATCGCAGGCTGTGCCTGCCAGGTATGGAGGTCCGCATCATGAAGGCAAAGAACGAGGGTCACGCCCTCACGAACGCGGGCGAGGACTACCTCGAGGCCATCTACTGCCTCATCCTTGAGCACCCCGGCGACGACTCGGTCCGCTCGGTCGACGTCTCCGAACGACTCGACGTCACCAAGGCGAGCGTCAACAAGGCGCTCTCCTCGCTCAAGGATGGCGGCTTCGTCGACCAGACCCATTACGGCCGCGTTAAGCTCACCGAGGCCGGCCGCGGGTATGCCGCGGAGGTCTGGCGCCGTCACCGCATGCTGCGCACGTTCCTCACCGTCGAGCTTGGCGTCGACGAGGAGGTGGCAGACGAGGAGGCCTGCCTCATGGAGCATGCCCTCTCCGCAGACACCTCGCGTCGTCTGCTCGAGTATCTCGAGCGTCAGGGTGTCACCATCGACAAGGAATAGTTAGGCTTTTAATCGCTTAAGCGGGAGCGCCGTGCGGACTTTTCGCGTCTGCGCGGCGCTCTTTCTATGTAGACGACCCTTTTTGTACCGCGGGCGGGTACTATCGCAAAGTTGAACGCATATGCGTATTCAAGTTCCCGGCGCGAACCTGCGCTCGGGGTAAACCGTTGAATGGAGCATCGTGAAGGCAGTCATCCCCGCCGCCGGACTCGGCACCCGTTTTCTCCCGGCCACCAAGGCCGTTCCCAAGGAGCTTCTCCCCGTCCAGGGTCTCCCCGTCATCCAGCAGGTCGTCGAGGAGGCGCTCGCCGTCGACGGCGTTGACGGCGTCGTAATCGTCAACTCGCACGACAAGCCTGCCATCGAGCGTCACTTTGCCGCCGACGACGAGCTCGAGCAGACCCTGCTCGGCCGCGGCAAGGACAGCCTGGCCAGCTCGGTGCGTCACGCCTCCGAGCTCCCGGTCTCCTTCGTCTATCAGGACGAGGCCAAGGGCCTGGGCCACGCGGTGCTGCAGGCTGCCCCCCAGATGGACGAGGACCCGTTCCTCATCCTGCTGGGCGACTACTTCGTGCCCGGCCACGACATGTGCCGCCGCATGAAGGCCGTCTCCGACGAGCACAACGGCGCCTCCGTGATCGCCGTCGCCGCAGTGCCGGCCGACCAGGTCTCGCGCTACGGCATCATCGCCGGCGACTGCATCACCGAGGGCGATCCCGAGCAGCCCGGCTCCGTCTGGCGCATCTCCGGCCTGGTCGAGAAGCCCGCTCCCGAGGATGCCCCCAGCCACCTGTTCATCGTGGGCCGCTACCTGCTCTCGCCGCGCATCATGGACCTTCTCGCCACGCAGGGTCCCGGTGCCGGCAACGAGATTCAGCTCACCGACGCCATGGTGCGCCTCCTCGAGTCCGAGGAGATGTACGCTCTTGTCGTCGACGTCGACGAGGGCCGCGACACCGGTACCCCCGCTGCCTGGGCAGGCGTGTGCGCCAGGGCCGCTCTCGAGGACCCCGCCACGCGCGAGGCCTTCATCGAGGCTCTTGGCGGCGCTGCCGATCTCATTCGATAGCTCCGGCTCCACATGTGACCCACGCCCCGCGGACCCAGGAGCCCGCGGGGCGTTTTTGTGCCCGATTCCTGGAGGATGCATCTATGAGCGTCATCAACTTCCTGGGCGATGCCTGGTATGTGCGCGTTGACGAGGGTGAGCCCCATGCCGACGCGCTGCGCATCGCGAGCGCCCTCGGCCGCCTCGTCAAGGACCGTCAGCCCGAGGGCAACGTGGTCATTGGCTATGACAGCCGCCCGCTCAATGCCGCCATCGCGCTCGAGATGGGCGAGGTCGTCGCCTCCTACGGGATCAAGGCGCGCGTGAGCGACGTTCACTGCCCCGCCTCGGTTCTCAACGAGGCCGTGCGCAGGGACCGCGAGGCGGTTGTGGGTGTCATGCTCACGGCGGGCAACAGGCCTGCCGACTACTTTGGCGTGCGCATCTGCATGGCCGACGGCTCTGCCGCCACCTCCTCCGACACCGACCTGCTCGAGTCCTACATTGTGCCCGAGCTCCCCATGTCGCGCGGCGAGGTCGAGCTCATCGACCTCGTGAGCCGCTATCTCGAGGAGGTCTCCAGCCTCGTCGATGACGAGGCGATTCGCGCTCAGTCGCCCCTCGTCGTGTGCGACCCGATGTATGGCGCGCAGACCTCGATTGCCCGCCGCCTCATGTCCTCTCTCGGTGCCCGCGTGGTCGAGATTCATGCCGACGACGCCGAGGACTTTGGCGGAATCCATCCCATGGTGGCGGAGCCCTGGATCGATGACTGCGAGCAGGCCGTGACCGCGAACGGCGCCTCCTACGGCATTGCGCTTGACGGAGCAGGGGAGCGCATCGCCCTCGTCGACGAGCACGGTAACTATGTGAACCCGCACAAGACGCTGTCGCTCATCATGGAGTACCTCGTGAAGGTTCGCGGGCTTACGGGTAGGCTTGCAGCCCCCGTCTTCGTGAGCTCCATCGTGCGCAGGCAGGCCGAGCGCCTGGGTCTGCCCCTGACGGTGACGCCCATCGGCTACGCATGGATGCGCGAGGAGGTCGCCACCGGGGACGTCGTCTGCGCGGGCGATGCCGTTGGCGGCGTTTGCGTGCCCCAGCTTGGCTACGAGCGCGACTCCCTTGCGGCGGCAACCCTCCTTATGGACATATTCGCTCGCGACGGGAGGCCCGTGTCCCAGATCGTGGCCGATCTCGATACGAGGCTTGGCCGCATGGAGTACGGCCGCAAGGAGGTCAGGCTTGGCCCCGGGGAGGCTCAGATGCTTAGGGTGGCCCTGCCGGGCGTGAACCCGCCCGAGGTCGCAGGAGTCGCCGTCGAGAGTGTCTCCCACCCCGCCGGCTGCCTGCGCCTGGGCCTGGCCGGCGGCTCCTGGGTGCTGGTGGCCCCCTCCCCGGCGGCCCCCTCGGCCCTGGTGGTGGCCGAGGCCCCCACCCGCGGCCTGCGCGACGCCCTGCTGGCGGG
>UQSV01000007.1 GCA_900543875.1 uncultured Coriobacteriaceae bacterium
TCCGGCCCCAGCGTGGCACTGCCGCCCGCCCCTCCGCGCGCGGCGGCTACCAGGGACGTTCCGGCCAGCGACAGCGCTATGCCGGCCCGCCGCGTGACGCCCGCGATCGCGGCCGTGGCCGCAACCCACTTGCGGGCGGCAAGGCCGTGCTCATGTCGGGCATCGTGGGCGGCCGCCGCACCGGCGACCTCATGGGACGCCGCCGCACCTCGTCGGGTGCGCGCAGCATTATCGCGGGCATCGTCTGCGTGGCCATCGTGGCCATCGTGGCGGTGCTGCTGTGGTCAAACCGTAAGGTGAACATCACGCTCAACGGCGAGACGTACAGCATCCGCGTTGGCAGCACCTGCGAGCAGGTCATATCCGACGCCGAGCTTTCTCCCACTGCGGGCAACCTCGTCTCGGTCTCGGGCAACAAGCTCGAGGACGGCGCGGGCTATGCTTTCACGGCCACGCTCGGCGGCAACCAGATGAGCCAGGACGACATCTCGAACTACCGAGTGAGCGAGGGCGACTCCCTCGACATCACCGACGGCGGCGACCGCACCGAGGACTACGACGTCCAGGTGATGGACGAGCAGCCGCAGCTCGAGATGGGTGGCGACGCGTGGGGCAACATCAGCTACATCTCCCAGTGGCCCAAGGTTGGCCAGTACGAGATGCGCACCGGCAAGCAGTCGGGCGAGACGGCCCGCGGCGACACCCTGAGCGAGACCCAGAACGCCGTCGTCTCGGTGCACCAGATCTCTCCCGATAATGGCAAGAAGCTCGTGGCCCTCACCTTCGACGATGGCCCCGCCGAGAAGTACACCGATGCCTACCTCGACATTCTTGACCAGTACAACATCCACGCCACGTTCTTCTGCCTGGGCCAGAACGTCGAGACCTACCCCGATCTCGCCAAGAAGATCTGTGACCGCGGCAGCGAGGTCATGAGCCACACCTACCAGCACCAGCAGCTCACCGCCCTCGACGCCGGCGCCCTGCAGCAGGAGTTCTCGAGCACCTTCTCGAACATCGAGTCGACCACCGGCGTCAAGACCACGGGCTTCCGCCCGCCCTACGGCGCCTTCTCCGAGAAGGCCTGGCTCAACTCGGGTGGCCTCGCGAGCGTGAGCGTGCTGTGGAACCAGGACTCGCTCGACTGGAAGCGCCCCGGCGCCGACGCGATTGTCGAGAACTGCCTCAAGAACGTGACCTCGGGCAGCATCATCCTCATGCACGACGGCGGCGGCAACCGCGACCAGGACGTCGAGGCCCTGCCCCGCATCATCGAGTCGCTGCAGAGCCAGGGCTACGAGTTCGTGACCGTGAGCGATCTCATGAAGTCCGACAGCTCGATTCCGGCCGACATCGCCGGCGGCGACGCCACGATGCCCGACGGCTGCGTGTGGCCCACGCAGCTCAAGGCCGACGACAGCTCCTCGACCGATTCGTCGAGCTCCGATGGCTCGGACGGCTCCTCGGGCTCGAGCGACTAGGGAAGGGCTGCGGGGCTGTCGCGCCGGCGGAGCTCGACGCTCGCCCGGCCGCGCGGTCGGCCCCCCCCCTGTCAAGGGTCGGCGGCCTTGCCGCCACCTGCCCCGCAGCATCAGCTTTTTGCAAGCATTGGGCGGTCGCTGCCGCGCCGTTCGCAGCTTCGCGTGTACAATGGGCGGCGCAGGGTCTCGATGACCTTGCGCCGCGGCCCCGCGTTCACACGCGCGGGCGTCCGCATCCCTCAACCCAAGAGAAGGGTCATTGATGAAACCCCGACCTGCGAGTCGATGACCCCGTGTGACGTGCCACGTTCGGACGCGCCGCATGGGGTGTCCGAGCCAGACCCGTGCTGCCCTCCGCGGCCGCGCCTGGCATGAGTGCCGCCGATTCTCGGCGCTAGCACGAAGGAGCACGTATGATCTACCTGTCCCAGCTTCTGGGCAACCCCGTTCTCGACGCCAATGGCGAGAAGATCGGCGTCGTCAACGACCTTGGCATTGCCACGCGCGAGGTCTTTCCCCGCGTCACCTCGCTGGCCTTTCAGGGCCCCGGCAAGTCGCCGTTCATGATCTCGTGGCGCAAGTACGTCGAGACCTTCGATGACAACGAGGTCCGCCTCGCCGTCCCCGCCACCGACATCCGCTTCTCCTACCTGCAGCCCGATGAGGTCCTCATCGCCCGCGATCTGCTCAACAAGCAGATCGTTGACACGCGCGGCATGCGCGTCGTGCGCGTCAACGACCTCAAGCTGTCCGACACGAGCTCCAGCCAACTGCGTTTGCTGGGCGCCGAGGTGGGCATGCGTGGCATCCTGCGCGCGCTGTCGCCTGCCTTCGAGCGCCTCGTGATGCGCTGCTCGCACGCCCTGGGCCATGACATTCCCGAGAAGATCATCGCGTGGAACTACATGGACCTCATCGACCGCGACCTGTCCAACGTCAAGCTGTCGGTCTCGCACCAGACGCTCGACGACCTGCACCCCGCCGACGTCGCCGACATCATCGAGCAGCTCGACCCGCGCCTGCGCGGCCAGGTGTTTGCCCAGCTCGACGACGCCCAGGCGGCCGAGGCCATGGCCGAGCTCGACGATGACGAGATGGCCGCCAAGATCATGGGCGACATGGCCGACGCCGACGCCTCGCGTATGCTGTCCGAGATGGACCCCGACGACGCCGCCGAGCTCGTAGGCGAGCTCGACTACGAGCGTGCCGAGAAGCTCCTGCGCCTCATGGGCATCAACGAGCAGCGCGCCATTCGCCAGCTGCTCGGCTACAAGGACGACACCGCCGGCCGCATCATGACCTCGGAGTTCGTCTCCGTCTCGCGCGAGGCCACGGTGGCCGACGTCGCCAAGATCATGCGCGACCTGCCCGACGACTTCGAGCCGGTCAACTACATCTACCTCACCGACGACAACGAGCGCCTCTGCGGAGTCGTGCCGGTGCGGCGCCTGTTCGTTTCCGACCCCACCGACACCCTGGGCAAGCTCGCCGGCGACGATGACGTGCTCACCGCCAAGCCCGACGATGACCAGGAGGATGTGGCCGAGGACATCGCCAAGTACAACCTGCTCGCGATGCCCGTCGTCGACGAGAACACCGGCAAGATCTTGGGCATCGTCACGGTCGACGACGCCCTCGACGTCATGGAGGAGGAGCACGAGGAGGACCTGCGCATCGCGGGCGGAACCTCCGACTCCTCCGACTCCGACGCCAACTCCGACGACCTCATGCGCTTCCTGCGCAACCAGATGTGGTTCTTCTTCTGGATGGTGGCCGCCGTCCTGCTCGCCCTGGTGCTGGGTCCCTCGACCGGTGTGGCCGTGGCCTTCGCCGCCCCCGTGGCGCTGGTCGTGGCGGGCGAGATGATCCGCTACGTCACCAACTTCTTCCTCGAGTACGACGCCGACGACGAGGACGCCCCCTCCATCGGTGGCTTCGCGGTCAAGAGCGTGGCCATGGGCGTGCTGTGGGCAGCCATCGTGATGCTGGTCTGCGCGGCCGGAAACGGCGTGGTCAACGGAGCGAGCGAGGGCCTGGGAGCCGTGGTGTTCGAGCTCATGCGCGGCTTCGAGGCTGCCGCCGTGGCCGTGGTCGCGAGCTTTGCCAGCGCGCCCGTCTACCTCAAGGTGCTGCGCGCCCGCGACGAACGCGGCAGCGACACGAGCGGCCTGGTGCTGCACGTCGTTGCCCTGGTCGTTGCGCTCGCCGTGTTCGTGGCCGTGGCCTGCGCCCTCACGATGCCGCTGCTTGGCTAGGGGTGGGCCGATGAGGAGCTTCAAGGTCTGGAAGAACCTGCGCGGCGTGCGCTCCGTTGGTGCCGAGGGCGCCATCAAGGCGCGCCGCCACGAGCCGCTGCGTGCGGCAGCGGTGCTGGGCGCCATGGGCCCGGGCCTGCTCACGGCCCTTGCCGGCATGGATGCCGGCGGCGTGGCGACGTTCTCCAACGCCGGCGCCGTGTTTGGCTACGAGCAGCTCTGGTCAATTCCCGTGATGTGTTTCCTGCTCATTGTGGTGCAGGAAACCGCAGCTCGCATGGGGTGCGTCACGGGCAAGGGCTTCGCCGCCCTCATTCGCGAGCAGTACGGCGTGCGTCTCAGCGCCTTCGCCATGCTCGCCCTCATCGTGAGCAACACGATGGTGACGCTCTCCGAGTTCGCCGGCATCGCCTCGGGCATGCAGCTGTTTGGCGTGCCCACCATCGTGAGTGTGCCCATCGCCGCCATTGCCGTGTGGCTGCTGGGCATGAGCGGCTCGTACAAGCGCATCGAGAAGATCCTGCTTGCCATCGCCTGCGTCTTCGTGACCTACGTGGCGGCGAGCTTCATGGTGGGCCCCGACTGGGGACAGGTCCTGAGCTCGACGTTCTTGCCGCAGGTCAACATGACGCCTGCCTACGTGAGCCTGCTGGTGGCAAACATCGGCACGACCATCTCGCCCTACATGATCTTCATGGGCCAGGGCAACGTGGTCGAGAAGAACTGCGACGTCGACGACCTGCCCTACCAACGCATCGACACCGTGAGCGGCGCCATCGTGGCGCAGCTCATCGCGTTCTTCATCGTTGTCTGTACCGGAAGCGTGCTGAACCCCGCCGGCATCGCCGTGAACTCGGCCGAGGACGCGGCACGCGCGCTGGCGCCTCTTGCCGGCCCCTATGCCGAGGTGCTCTTTGGCGCCGGCCTCGTGGGTGCGAGCTTCCTGGCCGCGTGCGTGCTGCCGGGCATCACGTCGAGTGCCGTGTGCGAGGCGTTTGGCTGGGAGCGCGGCCAGGACAAGAGCTGGAGCGAGGCGCCGGCGTATCGCGGCATGGTCACGGCCATCACGTTGCTGTCCGCGGCCGTGGTGCTACTGCCCCAGGTCGACCTGTTTGGCATCATGATGGTGGCGCAGGTCATCAACGGCGTGCTGCTTCCGGTCCTGCTCGTCTTCATGGTGCGCATTGCCGACGACCGCCACGTCATGGGCGCCTACGCTAACAGCCGCGCGTGGACCCTGCTCACCTGGTTCATCGTCATCGTGGTCGCGATTCTCACCGTGGTGATGTTCATCCTCCAGGCCATGGGCTACTAGCTGCGTCTTAGCTACTAGCGGCGTCTTATCCCATTCTCTTCTACAGATTCCTAGGAAAATGCTCTTAACTATATTTAAGAGACATAGTTAACGGCATTTTCCTAGGAATCTGTAGCTGGCCGTATGCCTAGTGACCGAGTTGTCTTGCCGTGGGTATTCGGTATGCATTCATGATGCTCGAGAGCTTGGCGGAATCGAGCAAATCGGGCCAGCGGATGCGCATGATTTCTAGACCAAGAGATGAAAGCGCGGCCTCCCTCTGACGCTCGTCTAGGAGTACTTCAATCGTGTCCTTTCCATTCATGAATTCAGCGTCCGTATATTTGCGTCGACCGTCTAGCTCTATGGCAACCATGGTGCCGTCGCTTCGAATCGAGAGCAGGTCGACCCGATAAGGTTTGGTCGGCTCCAGTGGGTTATCAAAGGTAACCTGCAGCTTGGGTTCAACATAGCCAAGCTCAATCATCCGTGCGCGTAGGACGGACTCGCCGCCGTTTTCGGCCAAGCCATTCATGTGCTCGAAAACATCCCGCGCTTTTCCGATTCCCTTGCGATTTCCTCCTCTGTCAATGAGCCTCCGAAGGCTGCCGGGGTCGAGTAGACCGAGCCTCAAGGCGGAATCGGCAATAGCGAGTCCATCGGGGAAGGCGAGTCCCCTTGCGCAGTCGAACACTGTCTTCTCTGGCGAGGAGACTCGCAGTCCCTCTGCGGTCCAAGCGCCATCTGCCTCTAGCTTGAAACGGCGCAGGCCGGCAGATGAGCAGCCATTTGCTCCTCCCTTACCGGAGATGCAGACGGTTTTCACGTCGGTGCCAAAGGCTCCTGTAATTGTGAAGTCAAGACCATAGGCAAAAGCCGCTGTCACATAGCAGAAGAGGTCGTCGGGGCACCTATCGGCTATCGTCCGAGCAACGAAGAGGTGGCGCTGGCGGACATCAAGCGATTCCCATAGGTCTCGCGAAGCGAACATTCCGTTTTTCGGTGAAACGACGACGCCCTTTCGGCGCCTCGTCAGCAATGCATGCAAGATACTCGGATTGCTCCGCAGACATTTCCCGAGGTGTGCTTGCTCGGCGAGCAGCTCGTCGATTTGGTTGTCCGTTACTCGCCGTAGTCTCTGTGCCATGTCAACCCTTTCCCTATTTGAGATAGGATTGGCCAAACGTGGGCGGTCGACCTCGAGAAAGCAAAGAAAGTCCCGCGCGGGCTGACACGAACCTGACAGGAATCTAACCAGAATTGGCCGTTTTGGTACAAAAGCGGTCTGGCTTCCATCGTTGGTAACTGTAAAATCCTAGGTAAATGCTATTAACTGATAATAAGGGATACGGTTAACGGCATTTTCCTAGGAATGTGGAATTTGAGCTGGGCGAGCGAGACGGGCGCGCGCCTCCTCCACCCCTCTACAGCACAGTGATGCCGCGGGAGCGCAGCTGCGCCACGGCGCCGGGGCGGTCCTCGTCGCAGATGGCGAGGTCAAAGTCGTCGAGCGACGCGTAGCGGTAGGTGCCTCCGCGCCCCAGCTTGTCGGAGCTGCTCACGAGCACGCTCCGCTCGGCGCGGGCGAGCGCCGCCTGCTTGGCCGGGACGTCGTCGAGGTCGAGCGTCAGCACGTCGTCGGAGTCCTCGCCAATGCCCACGGCGCCCATGAACGCCGCGTCGAAGCGGTAGGCGTCGAGCGCGTGCGCCGCGAGCGGGCCCACGAAGCCGTTGTACTCGGCGCTGTACGTGCCACCCGGGCAAATGCCGCGCACCTCGTGGTTCGCCGTGGCGGCTCGCAGCACGTCAACGGAGTTCGAAAGCACCGTGAGCTTCATGCCGCTTTTGCCAATCAGGTCTGCCAACAGAATGTTGATGGAAGAGAAGTCCAGGTAGATGGTCTGCCTAGGGCGAATCAGCTCGCATGCCTTCTCGGCGATGCGCTGCTTCTCGGGGCGCAGCGTGTCAACGCGCTCGGCGATGTTGCGGTTGATTTCGGCCTCGGCGCGGGTGGCGCCGCCATACACCTTGCGGCAACGGCCCTGCGCCACGAGCCTGCGCAGGTCTTTGCGGATGCAGTCCTCGGTGACGTCAAAGAGACGCGACAGATCGGCGACCGTGACGCGCCCCTCGCGCTCGATCATGCTGGCGATCTCGTTTTGTCTCTCGTCCGAATACATCGGGGCCTCCATCTGCTGATGCCCGTCTCACTTTCCAAGAAATACGATAAATCAATCCAAACTACTTGTAAAACAATAATTAACGCGATATCTTATGGCCGTGGAACAGAGCCGCCGATGTGCGGCGACCGCAGGGCAGAGGGCCTCGCGGCGAGGCAACGAAGGGATGTGCCATGGAAGTCATCATCGACACCGCCGACATCAACGAGATCAAGGAGCTCGACTCCCTGCTCAACGTGGCCGGCGTCACCACCAACCCGACCATCATCACCCGCAGCGGCCTTGCGCCCGAGCAGGCCATCCAGCAGATCATCGACTATCTGCGCCCGGACCAGAAGCTCTTCATCCAGGTCGTCGCCACGGACTACGACGGCATCATGGCCGAGGCCCGCAAGATCAACTCCCTGCGTCCCGAGAACACCTACGCCAAGATCCCGGTGACCCCGGCTGGCCTCAAGGCCTGCAAGGATGCCAAGGCCGAGGGCCTCAACGTCCTCTCCACCTCGGTGTACTCCTCCGAGCAGGGCTTCCTCGCCGCCGTCAACGGCGCCGACTACATCGCGCCCTACACCAACCGCATGTCCAACTACGGCGACGGCGTCCAGCAGGTCAAGGATCTCATCGAGATGCTGCGCGCCCAGGGCCTCGAGTCCAAGGTCATGGCCGCCTCGCTGCACAACACCAGCCAGGTGCACGAGCTCATCAAGGCCGGCATCCAGGCCATCACCTTCCCGCCCGCGATCCTGCACGCCATGATCGACCACCCCGGCACCAAGATCGCCGTCGACGAGTTCAGCGTCTCGTGGGAGAAGGCTTACGGCCGCAACGAGCTTGGCCTCTAGGCAACGGGCGATGGCGCTTGCGCCTCAATAAGCTGCGACTGAGGGACGGTGCCAACGGGTGCCGTCCCTCTCTTATATATGTGTGAGCTGGGGGAGGAGAGCGCGAGGGGGTCAGCGCTCATCACGCACCCATGAAGCTGGAGATGCTCCGTCCATCTTCCGTCTATACATGTGGCCGCGTGCAGGTCGGGGCGCGTCCATGTCACGCGCGCATTGCCAAGTGATCACAGCTAGCAGAGCACGGGCGTGCCCGTGGCGGCAATGGCGCGCAGCACCGAGTGGTCGTTGGAGTCGGTGATGACCGCCGTAAAGTCCGAGATGGACGCAAAGCGATACCCTGCGTGCTGATGAAACTTGGGGTGGTCTACCAGCAAGAAACGGTAGGAGGCGTTGCGGATGGCCTGCTCGCTCACGCGGCCGTCGTCCACCGAGGTGGCAAGGACGCCGCTCGTCTCGAGGTCAACGCCCGAGCAACCCACAAACGCCTTTGAGAACAGCAGCGGCTCGAGCAGGGAAATCGTTGCCGGCCCCGTGAAGCCGTTGAGCTGCATGTTGAGGTAGCCGCCCGTGGCAAGTGCCGTGACCTTGGGGTTTCCCTGCAGCTTTGTGAGGACGTCGAGCATGTTGGTGGTGACGATGAGGCGCTTGTTTCCCGCCGCAATGAGCTCGGCCAGATACGAGTTTGTGCGCGAGACGCCCAGGAAGATGGCGTCGCCATCGTTGATCTCGAGCCAGGCGCGGGCGGCGACATCGCGCCTGCCCTGCTCGACCACGGCCTCGCGCTCGGCAACGGCGGCCGGCGTGGAGGGGGCCTCCTCGACCGGCGGCTCGTCGACCTTGAGCGCCCCGCCGTACTCGCGTTTGATCTTGCCCTCGTTCTGCAGAATCTTGAGGTCCTTGCGGATGCTGTCGACGCTTACCCCAAAATGCTTCGAAAGGCTCTCGACGGTGGCAAAGCCCGAGGCGTTCACCATCTCGAGAATCTGCTTTCTACGCTCCTTGGGGAACAAGGCACTCTCCGTACTTAAGTGGTTTGAGGGGACGGGCGTTGCATCCAAATTTAAATAGCGGACTGCTTACGCTTAGTTAACATATATTATCGAAACGGGAAATAATGCAATCGGCGAGTGCCGCTCACGGCTCAAAATCGACCGAAAACAGGAAACAAACCCGGCGAAACAGGAAAAAACAGGAAAACCGGCTGCAATATGCGTTGCCCTTTTGTACAATGCATGAAGGTTTTATGTGCAGGTATGTTTCGACTAAGAGAGGGGTTTGTCCATGGCCGGTATGGAGGACATGCTCAAGCGCGAGAACGTCCAGATTGTCGAGAAGGTCTCCGACTGGGAGGAGTCCGTCCACGTCGCGGTTCAGCCGCTCGTTGACCAGGGCTTCGTCAAGACCGACTACATCGACGGCATCATCTCCAACGCCAAGGAGTTCGGCCCCTACTTTGTCATCTGCCCCGACCTGGCGCTGCTCCACGCTCGTCCCGAGCAGGGCGTCATCAAGCGTCAGCTTGCCGTCACCGTGCTTCGTGAGCCGGTCCGCTTCAAGGAGGAGGGCCCCGACGTTCGCCTGCTCGTGACCCTGGCTGCCGAGGACGCCGACTCCCACATCGACGTCATGCGCAAGCTGGCCGTTATGTTCAGCGATCCCGCCAACATCACCAAGATTGCCGAGGCTAAGGACGCCGACGAGGTTTACGCCCTGTTCTGCGCCCCCACCGAGGAGTAATTGGCGACAAGGCGACCGCGCCGCCCGTAGCGTCCGCAGCCGCTGCGAGTGGCAAGTGAAAGTAGTAGTACCTACGTAAGGAAGGAAGGGAAGAAATGGCAGTTCTCGACTTTATCGTCAACATTCTGTCTACGCCGGCTATCCTAGTTGGCCTTCTCGCTCTCCTCGGCCTCGTGCTTCAGAAGAAGCCGATCGAGGACATTGTTACGGGCACCATCAAGACCATCG
The DNA here is from genome assembly GCA_900543875.1 of uncultured Coriobacteriaceae bacterium. Taxonomy (GTDB): domain Bacteria; phylum Actinomycetota; class Coriobacteriia; order Coriobacteriales; family Atopobiaceae; genus Parolsenella. The sequence goes on from UQSV01000007.1 coordinate 10,018, forward strand.
TGGGCTTCCTGGTCCTCACCGCCGGTGCCGGCTACCTGCAGTCCGGCTCCCTGCTCGCCTTTGGTGAGATCTTCAACTACGCGTTCTCCATGCAGGGCGTCGTGCCGAACAACGAGGCCGTCGTCTCCATGGCTCTGAACGACTTCGGTCAGGCCTCCGCACTCATCATGTGCATCGGCATGGTCCTCAACATCGTGCTTGCCCGCTTCTCGCGCATGCACTACATCTTCCTGACCGGCCACCACACCCTCTACATGGCCTGCATGCTCGCCGTCGTGCTGAGCATCGGTGGCCTTGACGGTTGGCAGCTCTACATCGCCGGTGGCTGCGTCCTCGCCTTCATCATGGTCGTCTCGCCTGCTTACTGCCAGCCGACCTTCAAGAAGGTCACCGGCACCGACGGCGTGGCCCTCGGCCACTTCGGCGGCATCGGCTACGCCATCGCTGGCCTCGTCGGCAGGGCTTTCAAGGGCGGCAAGTCCACCGAGGAGATCAACTTCCCGAAGCGACTTGTCTTCCTGCGTGACACCACCGTGTCCATCTCCATCACGATGATCGTCCTGTTCATCATCGTGACCGGCGTCGCCGTCGCCAGGGGCATCCTTGCCGCCGACCCGACCCAGTTCAGCTACCTCAACGAGCTCCTGAACGTCGGCACCGAGACCCAGACCAACTGGGTCGTCTGGGCCTTCACGTCCGGCTGCGCCTTCGCTGGTGGCGTCTACATCGTTCTGTCCGGCGTCCGCCTGATCGTCGGCGAGATCGTCCCTGCCTTCAAGGGCATCGCCGAGAAGCTCGTCCCGGGTGCCATCCCCGCCATCGACTGCCCCGTTGCGTACCCGTACGCTCCTAACGCGGTCATCCTCGGCTTCCTGACCTCCTTCGCCGCTGGCATCGTGGGTCTGCTGATCCTCAGCGCCATCGACGCTAACCTCGCTCCCGTTGCTCTGATTCTCCCCGGCGTTGTCCCGCACTTCTTCTGCGGTGCCACCGCTGGTGTCTTCGGCAACGCCGAGGGCGGCGTGAAGGGCTGCGTCGCCGGTGCCTTCGTGCACGGCCTGCTCATCACCTTCCTCCCGGCCATCTGCATGCCGGTGTTCACGATGCTTGGCTTCACCTCTGCCACGTTCTCCGACGCCGACTTCTCCTGGCTCGGCATCCTGTTCGGCAACCTCTCCCAGGCTGTCCCGGGCATGCCCCTGCTCGTCATCTGCGTCCTGTTCTTCGTCGCGCCGATCGTCTACAACTTCGTCGCCCCGAAGCCCAAGGCTGCTGACGCCGAGTAGCATTTGCTGCGGATGGGTTTAGCGGGGCCCTGCATACCATGAGCAACTCCGTCTAACCCAAATTTGTGTCACCTTACCGGTTGCGGGGCTGGGGCTGCGGCTCCGGCCCCGCAATTGGGTAACATCGTTGTTGGTGCGCAGCAACAGGCTGCGTAAAAACGGGCGACGCTACCAAGGGGGAGCGTCGCGATATGAAAAGAGGAACCATGGAAGTCCACAAGATTATGTGCGCCTGCGGTTCGGGCCTCGGCTCCAGCCTTATGGTCGAGATGAACATCAACGACGTCCTTAAGAAGATGGGTAAGTCTGACATTCAGGTCAGCCACTCCACCACCTCCGACGTCAAGCCCGGCGCTGCCGACCTTTTCGTCGTTGGCCGCGATCTCGCCGACTTCATCAAGGATGTTCCCGAGGACTCCAAGGTCATCCTCAACAACATCGTTGACAAGAACGAGCTTCAGGAGAAGCTCACCGAGGCCTTCGCCCGCTAAGTTCTCCTGGTTGCCTTGCGTCCCGCGAGGCGCCTTGCGCGGGCCAGGTGCCTGCTTCGCCGCCTGAGCGCGGTGTCCTTTCCAGAGGAGCTGGCCCGGCGTTGGTCGTTCGGCATTGTGCCTTACGGCAAGCGCCGGGCCTCTTTGTGCCCTCTCGTTCCCGTTATGTCCTGCCTTATGACAAGGGCGCACGCCGCCGCGCGCTTCCTCGCCTGTAGGCACGTGCATTCGAAGGGAATGCAACGAATTAGGGAGAAGCACATGGAACTCAACCGCATGATTGACCACACCCTGCTCAAGGCCAACGCCACGCGCGCCCAGATTGAGAAGCTCTGCGACGAGGCCCTCGAGTACCACTTCGCCTCCGTCTGCGTTAACACCTGCTGGGTGCCCCTGGCCCACGAGAAGCTCGCTGGCAGCGACGTCAAGACCTGCTGCGTCGTGGGCTTCCCCCTGGGTGCCATGCTTCCCGAGGCCATTGCCGCCGAGACCCGCCTGGCCGTCGAGGCTGGTGCCGACGAGGTCGACATGGTCATCAACGTGGGCTGGCTCAAGGATGGCGACTACGACGCCGTGCGCGACCAGATCGCGGGCGTCGTGAAGGCCGCCGGCGGTAAGTGCGTCAAGGTCATCGTCGAGTGCTGCCTCCTCACCGACGAGGAGAAGGTCAAAGCCTGCGAGCTCTCCGTCGAGGCTGGCGCTACGTTCGTCAAGACCTCCACGGGCTTCTCCACCGGTGGCGCCACCGTTGCCGACGTTGCCCTCATGCGTAAGACCGTGGGCGACCGCTGCAAGGTCAAGGCCGCTGGCGGCATTCACACCGCCGAGGAGGCCAAGGCCATGGTCGAGGCTGGCGCCGACCGCCTAGGCTGCTCCGCCGGCATCCAGATCATGCAGGGCTGCTAGTAGGCTCCTTGCGCCGCTTCGGGTTTCAGAGCTAACGAGAAGGGCTCCGTACCTGCTGGTACGGAGCCCTATTTGGTTTGCGGGGAATCATGGCCCCCGCGAATACGCTGAGATTCAATAATCTAGAACTTGACCTGTGGTACCTGGGAGTCTGCGTCGGAGATCTCGAAGCCGTGCTTGGGGGCGCGGCCGCCGGCAAAGAGGCTGCCGGGGAAGGTCTGGATGGCGTTGTTGAACATGAGGACGCAGTCGTTGTAGCTCTGGCGGGCGTAGACGATCTTGTTCTCAGTCTCCTCAAGCTGCGCCTGGAGCTGCTGGAAGTTAGCGTTGGCCTTGAGCTCAGGGTAGCTCTCGGAGAGGGCGAAGAGCTGACGCAGGGCGCCCGTGAGCTGGTTGTTGGCGGCCATGGCCTCGTCGGGCGTCTTGGCTGCCGTGACGCCGTTGCGGGCGGCGATGACGGCCTCGAGCGTGCCAGACTCGTGGCTGGCGTAGCCCTTCACGGTCTCGACGAGGTTAGGGATGAGGTCTGCGCGGCGCTTGAGCTGCGCGTTGATCTGGTCCCACGCGTTGTCGCAGCGGTTGGACAGCCTAATGATGTTGTTGTAGAGGCGGATGCAAAATCCGATTATCGCGATGACCACCACAACGATGGCAACGATGACGGTGGGGTTCATGGGGTACTCCCTTCGGTGGTGCCGCACGTTGCGGCGCTTGGGGAAAGTATACCCGCTAGGATATGTCCCCAATATGAGCGGTCCCCAATGGTTGCTCCTGGGGTGCAGGAGCGCTGCCCTTGCACGCGTCCGGTGCCGCCCGCGCAACCATTCCGCCACGTGCGCCACGTGCAAACGCCTGGCGTCATGAAAAGGCCCCGCAGGCGCTAATCTGCGGGGCCATCACAATCTGGCGGAGGAGGAGAGATTCGAACTCTCGAGACGGACGAGCCGCCCAACGGTTTTCAAGACCGCCGCATTCAACCGCTCTGCCACTCCTCCAAGCAAACTCATCTTACAGAAAAGCGTCGCCCCGTGCGCTCAGGAACGCGTGGGGCGACGCCGCAAGGACCGTCCTAGTACTCGGGGTTGGGATCCTCGACCTTGTCGACCTCCTGGAAGGGGGCGAGCGTCGAGACCATCTTCATGGGCTTGTCGTAGGCGTTGTTCACATAGTGGACCTCGCCCGGGCCAATGTGGATGAAGTCGCCGGCCTCAAGGGTGTGGCAGACGCCGTCGACTACGATGTCGACCTTGCCCTCGAGCACGAAGAAGTTTTCCTCCATGATGTTGTGGTGGTGGGCCTGGAAGTTCTGGCCCGGCTGGAACTGCACCAGGGCAAAGTTCATGCGGGGGCCCTTCATGAGGTACTTGGGGCCGGAATCGCCAAAGCGGTACTCGAAGTCATTCTCGTTGACGACAAACGTCTCTGCCATGTCTATCTCCTTTGCTCTGCCCGCGGCCTGGCTACGGGCACCTCTCCCTTACTGGTTGTGCCCAACTTACAGGCCGGGCGCACGCCACATGCCCTTGGTGACGCCGGCCTCGCTGAGCTCGAACTGCTGCTTGTAGACCTTGCGCCACGTCTGGTAGAGCTTCTCGTAGACGGGGGCGTTGTCGGGGTTGGGCTCGAAGGTGCGGTCCCACTTGACGACGCTCGCGGCGCCCTCGGCGATGCTCGGGTAGATGCCAACGCCATAGCCTGCCAGGATGGCGGCGCCAAGCGCGGTGGCCTCCTTCACCACGGGAACCTTGACGCGCTTGCCCGTGACGTCGGCCACGATCTGGGCCCACAGCGGGCTCTTGGAGGCGCCGCCGGCAAAGACCAGCTCGTCGGGCTCGTTGCCCGTGGCCTCGCGAACCAGCTCGATGTGGCCGCGCACCAGCAGGGCCGTGTTCTCGAGGATGGCGCGGTAGAAGGTGTACTTGTTGAACTTCTCGGGCTCAAGCTCGAAGTTGGTGAACGTGGGCGCGGCGTGCGTCCAGTGGATGTAGTTCATGACGTCGGAGAAGCAGCACAGCATGCCGTAGGAGCCTGCGGGGATGTCCTTGGCATGCTCGTTCATGATGTCGTAGACGTCGCGGCCCTCGGCCTTGGCCTGCTCCTTCTCGGCCTGGCAGAAGCCGTCGCGGAACCAGCGCATGACGAGGCCCGGCTTGAAGGCGAGCGCCTCGTACTGCCACACGCCCGGGGCGGCGTGGCAGTTGACGCGCACGCGGCACTTGGGGTCGGTGGCACCGTTGTCGGTGTTGAACTCGTACTGCCAAAAGCTGCCGCCAAAGACGCCGGCCTGGCCGGGCTCGCAGGCGTTGACGCCAATCATGCCCAGCTGGCAGTCGCCACCGCCCACGACGACGGGCGTGCCCTCGGCAAGGCCGGTGTCGGCGGCTCCCTTGGCGCTCACGTGGCCAGCAATCTCGCCGCACTCCTTGACCGGGCCAAAGATGTCGGTGCGCAGGCCGCAGCGCTCGGCGATCGAGGGGTCCCAGGTGCGGGTCTTGAGGTCCATGATGCCGGTGGTGGAGCCGTTGGAGGGCTCGATGGCCATCTCGCCGGTGAGCTTATAGATGAGCCAGTCATTGAACATGCCAATGCGGGCGGTCTTCTCGTAGACCTCGGGCATCTTGTTCTTGACCCACAGCAGGCGCGGCAGCGCGCCCAGGGCGTAGGTCTGGCCGCTCTCGCGGTAGAGCTCGGCCTCAAGCTCGGGGTTCATCGCGATAAGCTGGCCCACCTCGTCGTCGGAGCGAGCGTCGACGTTGGCGCAGGCCCAGATCTCACTGCCATCCTTGTCGTAGAGCAGGATGCCCTCGCGCATGCAGGTCGTGGAGACCGCGGCGATGCTCTCGGGGGCGATGCCGGTCTTGGCGAGGACGTCGCGCACGCAGCCGCGGGCCAGGTCCCAGTTGTGCTCCCAGTCAAAGTCCATGCTGCCGGGCCAGCGCGGGTCCTCGTTGTGCGTCCACTCCTGCTGGGCCACGCCAACCTGCGTGCCGTCAGTGGAGAAGATGACCGCGCGCACGCTGCCGGTTCCGGCGTCCATGGCCAAGAGGTACTTTTCCATGCTGTCCATCTCCTAGTTCGAACTCTGATACTCGATGCCTATGCTTGCGGGGCCCTTCTCGTACTCGAGGAGACCCTGCGCCGTGACCTCGTCGGTGACGAGCACGTTGAGGTAGCCATGCCTGAGAACCGCGTGGATGGCGGGGATCTTGACGACGCCGCCCGCCACGCCCACCACGTTGCGCATGCTCTGCAGCGTCTCGAGGCTGGTGCTCATGATGCGGTCCTCGATGTCGGTGTCGACGGGGTTGCCGTTCGCGTCGATGAAGTGGTTGAGCACGTCTCCCACGGCACCCTGCATCTTGAGCAGGGCAAAGTCCGTCTTGCTCAGGATGCCGTTGCGGATGATCGTGGCCTCCTCGTCCATGCTGCCAATGCCCACGACCGTCATGTCCGCGTGGTTGGTCATGCGGTAGACGTCCTGGATGGGCGCCTCGTGGAGCAGGGCGTCGCGCAGCTCGGGCGTCGAGAGGATGAGCGGGGAGGGCACGAGGTAGAGGTGCATGGCGAACACCTCCGAGCTCACCTTGGGCAAGTAGTAGCTCACGCCTCCCGTGAGGCTCGTGACGTTGATGTCCGAGTGGCGGGTGCTCGCCAGGTTGTCCAGGATTCGGCCCGTCATGTCGCCGTAGCCGATGTTGAGGAAGCCGTCTGCGCGCAGGTGGTCTGCCACGTACATCGATGCCGCGCGGGCGATGCTGTCAAGCAGGTCCGAGTGGTGCGCGGGCGTGGGGACCACGAACGCGTCGTGTAGGCTGTACTTCTTGATGAGCCTGCGCTCGACCTCCATGCGCTCCTGGTCGTTCTGGCGGAACAGGAAGCGGATGATGCCCTCGCTGCGTGCCTCGTCGAGCAGGCGGATGACCTTGCCGCGCGATACGCCCATGAGGCCAGAGATCTGCTGCTGGGTGTAGTTCTCCATGTAGTAGAGCCAGGTTGCCTTGAGCATCAGTTGGTATTCGTCGTCGGTCATCTCTCGCCTCCGTTCGTTGTCCGTGTGCCAAACAGATGTCATGCGCCGCGCGCCCGGCGGATGCGTGCAGGCTGTCTGGCGGCGTGTCTGGCGCCGGCCCTTGCTTGCGTTGGTGGTGCAAACAATTGTCTGCTACTCAAACAAAAGTCTGACTTACCTATACAACGCCCCAGATGGGGTGTCAATCGAGCCGGGCCAAGAATCCCGCGAGGGGTCGAAGCCGCTAGGTAAGCGAACGCCGCTCTGTTACAGAACGTGAAACTTGCACGTAAAACCCCACGATATTTGAGCTAACCAAACAGGTTTGCGGGGTGGCTCGCCCAAAGGAAGCTTGCTAGCCCCATAAGAAATGCAAGTTGACACGTTGTGCTGACCGCGACACATGTATCCCCATGGGTGGGCATATGTCAGAACAATCGTCACAGGTCTGTGCAAATTACCGTTTAGAACTCATTTGCTACCGTTCGCTCCACAGCCTCTATGGAACCGGTAGTTCTATGGATACCTTTGAATCGAAATCGACTGAATAGTCGTCTGTACGTTCATTTGTTTCAAGGGGAGGGGAATCGAATGACCAACGAGACCCAGTCGTCGCCCGTCGAGGGCAGCGCCGACGCCCTCCGTGAGGTCGTCGAGGACATCAAGGGGCGCAACAAGCTCCTGTGCGTTCACGACATCTATAAGTCGTTCGGTACGAACGCGGTCCTCAAGGGCATCAGCCTTGAGGTCGACCACGGAGAGGTTCTGGCCCTGATTGGTGGCAACGGCGCCGGCAAGTCCACGCTCATGAAGATCATCATGGGCATCTACTCGTCTGATTCCGGCGAGGTCATCGTCGATGGCGACAAGGTCGACATCTCGAACCCGAAGGCCGCCCTCGCGCACAGCATCTATATGGTGCCGCAGGAGCCCATGCTGTTCCCGAACATGTCGGTTCGCGAGAACATCACCATTGGCTTCGAGGAGAAGCCCGCCGTCCTCAACGAGCGCCTCGAGAAGGTCATGGAGCAGACTGGCTGGCACATGGACCTCGAGCGCAAGGCCATGACGCTGTCCATCGCCGAGCAGGGCATGGTCGAGATCCTGCGCGGCCTCATGCGCAACCCCGAGGTCCTCATCCTCGACGAGCCCACGAGCGCCCTCACCTTCGACGAGGTCCAGAGCCTGTTCAACTGCGTGCGCGAGCTGCAGAAGCAGAACATCGGCATCATTTACATCACCCACCGCCTGGCCGAGGTCTTCGAGCTCGCTACGAGCGTCGCCATCCTGCGCGACGGCATCGTCGCTATGCAGGGCAACGTCAAGGACTTCACCCGCGAGGACCTGGTGCGCGGCCTGCTCCCGCCGGATGCCACCAACGTCGGCTCCGCCAAGGACGAGGCCGCCCGTGCCATCGACTACACGGCAGACCCCGTGCTCGAGCTCAAGGGCTTCTCGGGCTATGGCTTCAAGGACGTTGACCTCAAGGTCTACCCCGGAGAGATCGTGGGCATGGCTGGCGTCGTGGGCGCCGGCCGCACCGAGATGGCCACGACCATCTTTGGCATGGAGAAGCCTCTTGGCGGCAAGGTCCTGCTCGACGGCAAGGACATCATCGGCAAGAAGACGGCCGAGGTCATCAACGCGGGCATCAACTACGTGCCCGAGGACCGCTTCGCCGACGCCCTCTTCCGCATCCGCGACGTCTCCGAGAACACCACGAGCTCGCTGTTGTGCGGCAAGCGCCTGGGCAACTTCCTCCTCAACTTCAAGAAGGAGGAGGAGATCTCCCAGCAGTACGTCAACGACTTCCGCACCAAGGTGACCGGCCTCGACCAGGAGGTTGGCGGCCTGTCCGGCGGCAACCAGCAGAAGATCATCATCGGCCGCATCTTTGCCTCCGAGCCGCGCCTCGTCATCCTCGACGAGCCCACCCGTGGCATCGACGCCGCGGCCCGTGGCGACGTCTACGCCGTGCTCGACAAGCTGCGCGAGTCGGGCGTCTCGATTCTTCTCATCTCCTCCGACATGGAGGAGGTCTGCGAGCTCGCGGACCGTGCGGTCGTCATGTTCCAGGGCCGCATCAACAGCGAGTTCCAGAAGGACGACATCACGCAGGACAACCTCATGTCCGCCGCGTTTGGCGTCACGAGCGACAAGGGGGCGGTGTCGGCATGAGCCTAGACCGCCGTTTGGTTGGATCGTCTCTGTTGGTCATCGATACGAGGGAAGGGGTGTAATCGATGGAGAAGGTTAAGAAGCTCCTCAAGGCGCGCGAGCTCACGAGCCTCGTGTTCCTCATCGCGCTGTTTGTCATCGTTGGCCTGATGAACCCTATGTTCCTCGACCCGTCCAACGTCTCCGCGTGCTTTAACTCGTCCGTCGTCTATACGCTCGTTGCAGTGGGAATGGCATTCGTGCTGTTCATTGGAGAGATTGACGTCTCCGTTGGCGCCAACCTCGGCCTTACGGCCGCCGTCGTGGGCTCAATGCTCCGTGACGGGCAGTCGCTGGCCCTGGCGGTCGTCGTCGCCATCGTCATTGGCATCATCATTGGCCTCATCAACGGCTGGGGCGTGTGCATCATGGGCGCCCCGTCGCTCATCTTCACCCTGGGCGTCAACGGCATCCTGCGCGGCCTGATCTACCTGTACACGAACGGTGCCTGGGTCGAGAACCTGCCCAAGTCGTTCAAAGACTTCGCGGCCGTGAACCTCGTGGGTTCGGTGTCGGTGTACTACTGCTGCATCATCGCGCTCGTCATCGTGATTCACCTCATCCTCACCCGCACGCGTCAGGGCCGCTACTTCGTGGCCGTGGGCGACAACGCCCAGGGCGCCACGCTCGTTGGCCTTCCCACGCTCAAGACCAAGATGCTGGCCTACGTCATCTGCGCGGTCATGGCCTCCGTCGGCGGCGTGATCTTCTGCAGCCGCATTGGCTTCGTCACCCCGATGAGCGGCAACGGCTATGAGATGAAGGCCATCGCGGCCTGCGTCCTGGGCGGCATCTCGCTCGCCGGCGGCGTTGGCTCCGTGATCGGCTCCGCCATCGGCGCCGTCATCATGTCCTCCATCAGCTATCTGCTCGTCTTCATGGGCTTCTCGTCCAACTACGACAACGCCATCACGGGCATCATCCTGCTCGTCATCGTCGTCATCGACGCCGTGATCCAGCACCGCGGCCTCGTCAAGAACAAGCATGACCGCCTGCTCGCCCGCGTGTCCCAGGACGCGCCCGCCGCAGGCGCCCAGACCGAGAAGGGTGGTGAGGCGTAATGGATAAGCTCAAGAAGATGATCTCCAAGGGCCAGGGTGGCTGGAACCTCATCCTCATTGGCCTGCTCGTCCTCGAGTTCGTGATCTTTGGCGCCGCCAATCCCAAGTTCCTGCGCCCGCAGCTGCTCTTCACCGCGGTGAACGACAACCTCGCCGTGTTCATGCTCGCCCTGTTCGTCACGCTCGTCATGTGCACCGGCGGCATCGACATCCAGGTGGCCTCTCTCGTGGGCCTCACGTCGATCATCATCGGCGTGGCCTGGCAGGACTTTGGCCTGTCCATCTGGGCGGCCGCGGGGCTTGCCACGGTGATCGTGTGCCTGTGCGGCGCCCTGTCCGGCTTCTTCATCGCATACTGCGGAGTGCAAGCGATGGTCATTACGCTGGGCGGCAGCTTCCTGTACTCCGGCCTGGCCCTGCTCGTCTCCACGCTCTCGAGCACCGCGTCCTACGAGTCCATCTCTGGCTTCCCGGACAGCTTCAAGTTCATCGCCAACTACCAGATTGGTGGCGTGCTTCCGTTCCAGATCCTGGTCTACATCGTGATGCTCGTAGTCGCTTTTGTCCTGCTGCACAAGACCAAGTACGGCCGCAAGATTATCCTCACCGGCGTAAATCAGTCGGCCGCCGAATATTCCGGCATCAACACTCGTCGCGTGATAATGTCCACTTACATCCTGAGCGCCCTGGCGGCCGCCATTGCCGGCATCGTGCTCACGGCGTACCTGGGAACGGCTAAGTCCGACCTCGGCGGCGACCTCACGATGGACATCATCACGGCCGTCGTCCTGGGAGGCACGCTCTCCACTGGTGGCAAGGGCTCGATCATCGGTACGGCCCTGGCGTCCTTCGCCATCGCCCTCCTCAAGTTTGGTCTTCCCCTGTGCTTCAAGGTTGGTACGCAGTACCTGGATATCCCGGTGGGCATTCTGCTCGTCGTGGTTATCATCGGGCGCTCTGCAGCGACCAACACGGGAATCGTCCCGTGGCTGCGCTCGATGTTTGCAAGGAAGGGTAGTAGCAAGGCAAGTGCCCAGTAAGGGGCAAAGAAAAGGGAGGTTCGTTATGAAGAACATGACTCGTCGCGGATTCCTGAAGGTGGCCGGCTCCGGTGCTGCCCTCGCGGGCCTCGGCCTGGTTGGCTGCGGTGGCTCTGGCTCCAGCGCCGCCACGACCGCTGCCGCCTCCGGCGAGGCCGCGGCTGGCGATCTCGGCGGCAAGGTTGTCGCCTTCATCCCGAAGATCACCGGCAACGCCTTCTTCGAGTCCGCCAACGACGGCGCTCAGAAGTACGCCAAGGAGTGGGGCTTCGAGGTCCAGTACATCGGCTCCTCCAGCGCTTCCGCCTCTGACCAGGTGGGCATCATCAACCAGGCCGTCGCCAACGGCGTCGACGCCCTCTGCATCTCCACGGTTGACGCCGCCGGCGTCTCCGACGCTCTGAAGAAGGCCACCGAGGCCGGCATCGTCGTCACCACCTGGGACTCCGACGCCCAGCCCGAGGACCGTACGCTCATGGTCTCCCAGGGCACCCCTGAGATTCTTGGCCAGATGCTCGTTGACATGTCCGTCGACGGCCTGAAGCAGCGCGGCAAGGATCCCTCGGCCGACAAGATCACCTACGCCTGGCACTACTCGCAGGCCACCGTCACCGACCAGAACTCCTGGCAGGTCGCCGCTGAGGCCATCATCAAGAAGGACTACCCCAACTGGGAGAACGTCCACCCCGACAACTACTACTCCAACCAGGATGCCGAGCAGGCCAAGACGGTTGGCGCCGCTGTCCTGAGCGCGTTCCCGGACATCGACCTGATCATCTGCAACGACTCCACCGCCCTCCCCGGCCAGCTCGCCGCTGCTGAGGATGCCGGCTACGACGCCCAGAAGATCACCATCACCGGCTTCGCCTCCCCGCAGTCCATCAAGCAGTACTGCGAGAACGGCACCCTGTACAACTGGGGCCTCTGGGACTGCGCCGTCCAGGGCGCCATGGGCTGCTACGTCGCTGCCTACCTCGCCGCTGGCAACACCGTCAAGGTTGGCGACACCATCTCGATCCCGAGCATCGGCGACGTCAAGGTTGAGGCCAACGACTCGATCTCCGAGGGCGCCACGACCGGTGACGAGAACAACGGCGTCGTGCTCCTGCCCGAGCGCCTTGTCTTCACCAAGGACAACATGAACGACTACAACTTCTAAGTTGTAACGTGCTCTTCGCGGGGGCGCCGCGAGCGTGCGGCGCCCCCGTCTGGCTCGCGCACATCCGTTACTGCGGTAACGCATCTGCGCGAGCCAGATAAAGAAGCGGCGGCACGCAGCCGCTTGGCTCGCACTTCGTCCGGGATACACCGGCAAGTCAGTGCAAGCAACGATACCTATACAGGCGTCCTTCCCAGGGGTGGGGAGGGCAAGAGGAAAGGAATCTGGGACATGGCTGATCTCGATGGCCTCAAGGTCGCTCATGACTATCACGTCGACGAGCCGTTTGCCAACAACAAGGGCTTCTACGTCAAGGGTGCCAACAGCCTCGACTGGGGCATGAAGAAGCACCTCTCCAACATCTTTAACCCCAAGAGCGGTAACACCGTCATGTTCGCCTTCGACCACGGCTACTTCATGGGTGCCACGGCCGGCCTCGAGCGCCTCGACCTGCTCCTCCCGAAGCTCGCCCCCTACGTCGACTGCTTCATGGGCACCCGCGGCGCCATCCGCTCCTGCGTCCCGCCCGAGATCACGAAGGCCATCGCCCTGCGCACCACCTCCGGTTCGTCCATGCTCCAGGCTGACCTCTCCCACGAGGTCATCGCCGTTGACATCGAGGATGCCATCCGCATGAACGCCGACTGCATGGCCTCCCAGGTCTTCATCGGCGGCGACGGCCAGCTGTCTTCCATCGACAACCTGAGCCAGACCATCAATGCCGGCTTCCGCTACAGCATCCCCACCCTGGGCGTCTGCGCCGTTGGCAAGGACATGGAGCGCACCCCGCGCTTCTTCAAGCTCGCCACGCGCATCATCGCCGAAATGGGCTGCCAGATGGTCAAGACCTATGACTGCGAGGACTTCGAGGAGGTTGTGGCTGCCTGCCCCGTGCCCATCGTCGTTGCCGGCGGCAAGAAGCTTCCCGAGAAGGATGCCCTGCACCTCGCCTACGACGTCATCCGCAAGGGTGCCCACGGCGTCGACATGGGCCGCAACATCTTCCAGTCCACGCACCCCATCGAGATGGCCCAGTGCGTCAACAAGATCGTGCACGAGGGCATGACCGACGTCGAGGCTTGGGAGATGTTCCAGGACATCGCCAAGTAGCGATTCGCCTTCCAAGCGGCAAAAGATGGGATAGCCGCATGGTCTAGCACATAGCCCCTTCGCGGCTCACTACCCGTCTTTGCGTGGGCCGTCTCCCGCGCCCGGAGCCCAGTTCCCCCTTCCACTGGCTCCGGGCGCATTGTATTGTTGCGTGGTGTTGGAGCCGCATCGATGCGTTGCCGAGCCGTAGAGTGTTGGGTTGCGCCGATGCGCTACTGCGCGACGCGGTGCTTACTTTGCACCGATGTGTTGCCGTGTCGCGAGTCGCTTGGCCGCGTCTTTGCCGACGCGACGATGGGGTGTGGAAGATGGGGGAGGGCAATCGCGTGACCGACGAGGACTATATGCGCATGGCGCTTGCCGAGGCGCGCCTGGCGGCCGATGAGGGCGAGGTGCCCATTGGTGCTGTCGTTGTGCACGAGGGCGAGGTCATCGCCCGTGCCCACAACCGCCGCGAGAAGGACCGCGACCCGTCTGCCCATGCTGAGTTCAGCGCCCTGCTCGCCGCGGCCCGCGCCCTCGACCGTTGGCGCCTTACCGGCTGCACCGTATACGTGACGCTCGAGCCCTGCCTCATGTGTGCTGGTCTCATGGTCAACTCGCGCATCGACCGCTGCGTCTTTGGCGCGCCAGACCCCAAGGGCGGGGCCCTGGGCACGCTCTTTGACGTGAGTCATGACGAGCGGCTCAACCATGAGTTCGAGGCGGCGGGCGGCGTGCTTCAGGACGAGTGCGCGGCCGTGCTGCGCGAGTTCTTCCGCGCCCGGCGCCAGGTGGCAAAGGCCGCCAAGAAGAAGGGCCCCGGTGATGCCGAGGCCCCTGCCTGCTGCTAATGAACCTGGTGGCGGCCGGACAATTGCATCCCTGCCGCTCTTCTCGTCCTAGTAGTGCCTGCCGTAGCGGCCGCCGCGCGGGCCGCGGCCGCGAGCGCGCGAGCCGCTGAAGAGACTGCGCGTGGGCTTGGAGGTGCTGCGGCGGGCATTGGGCACGATGCGGCCCTCGGCATAGTTGAATCCCTCGAGGTCAAACAGCGGGATGAGCTTCTTGGTGAAGTACTCGATCTCGCGAAGCGGGCTCACCTCGTCGGGCGCCATGAAGGTGTAGGCGGCACCGTTTGCGCCGGCACGACCCGTGCGGCCAATGCGGTGCACGTAGTCCTCGGGGTCCATGGGCACGTCGAAGTTCACGACGGCGTCGATGCCCGAGACGTCGATGCCGCGGCTCATGACGTCGGTTGCCACGAGCACGCGAATCTTGCCATCGCGGAAGCGTTCGAGGGCCTTCTCGCGCGCCTTCTGCGGACGGTCGGCGTGCATGACGTCGACCTTGACGCCCACGTTCTTGAGCGTCTTGCACACGGCGTCGACGCGCATCTTGGTGCGGCAGAAGACGAGCACGCGCTCGTAGCTCTCCTGCTTCATGAGGGCCTCGAGTAGCGGAACCTTGTCGGCCTGCGTCACGGGGCAGAGGTGCTCGTCGACCGTTGCGGCCGTCTCGCCCACGCGGGCGATCTCGACCACGTAGGGGTTGGGCAGCATCGCGTCGACCGTGCCCTTGATGCTGGGCGGAATGGTGGCCGAGAACAGCAGCGTCTGGCGCTTCTTGGGGCAGGCCGTCACGATGCGGCGCACGCTGGGCCAAAAGCCCATGTCGAGCATGCGGTCGGCCTCGTCGAGAACCAGCACCTGCACGTTCGCAAGGCTCACGTGGTCGTGCTCCATGAGGTCGATGAGGCGGCCGGGGGTGGCCACGAGCAGGTCGCAACCTGCCTCGAGCTCACGGATCTGACGGTCGAACTTGGCGCCGCCCATGACCACGACGGTCGACTGGCCGGTCTTGGCGCAGACCTCGCTCGTGACGGCCTCGATCTGCGAGGCGAGCTCGCGGGTGGGGGTCACGACGAGCGCAAGCGGGTGGCGCGGCTTGGCAATCTTCTTGCTGGCCGCGATGCGCTGCAGCGTGGGCAGCGTGAAGGCGCAAGTCTTGCCCGTGCCGGTCTGCGCGCTGGCAAGCACGTCGCGCCCCTCGAGAACGGCGGGGATGGCGGCTGCCTGGACGGGGGTTGGCTTGGTGAAGCCGAGGGCATCGACCCCGGCGAGAATCTGCTCGTTTAGCCCGAGCTCGGCAAAAGTAGTATCCATACCTGCAAGTATGCAGCAACGCCCCCATCTCTGCACGCGAGACGGGGGCGTTGGGCAGCGCTCCACCAAAAAGCGGCGCCCACTCTCAGGAGAGGGGCACCGCTTGGCTAATCCTTGGGCGCCGCGAGTCGCTGTGGCACCGGGGGGATAACTAGAACACCGGGATGACGGAGCCCTTGTACTGCTCCTCGATGAACTTCTTGGCGGTGTCGGAGGTCAGGGCCTTGATGAGGGCCTGGGTCTTGTCGGAGTTCTCCTCGCCCTTGCGCACGGCGACGATGTTGGCGTAGGTCTGGGCGGCCTCGGAGCTGGCGTCCTCGCTGGCGAGCGTGGCGGAGGTGTCAAGGCCGGCGGACAGGGCGTAGTTGCCGTTGATCACGGCGAAGTCGGCGTCCTGCAGGGAGCGCGGCACGGCAGCTGCCTCGACCTCGACGAGCTCGATGTTGTGCGGGTTCTCCTCGATGTCGTTGGCCGTGGCCTCGAGCCCCACGCCGTCCTTGAGCTTGATGACGCCCTGGTCCTGGAGCAGCAGCAGCGCGCGGGCCTCGTTGGTGGCGTCGCTCGGCACGGCAATCTTGGCGCCGTCGGGGACGTTCTTGATGTCGGAGCTCTTGCCCGCGTACAGGCCCATCGGCTCGAAGTGGATGGCGCTGGCGCTCACGAGGTCGGTGCCGTTCTCCTCGTTGTAGTTCTCGAGGTAGGGGAGGTGCTGGAAGTAGTTGGCGTCAAGGTCGCCCTCGGAAAGGGCAACGTTGGGCTGCACGTAATCGTTGTACTCGACGACCTTGAGCTCGTAGCCCTCGGCCTTGAGCTCGTCGGCCACGGCGTTGAGGATCTCTGCGTGGGGCGAGGGGGAGGCGCCAACGGTGATGACGTTGTCGGCCGAGCCGGAGGCGGCAGCGGTCGTGGTGGCGGCGTTGGAGTTGCCACCGCAGGCGGTGAGGGCAAGGGCGAGGCCGGCCGCGGCGACGACGCCGGCGAGCGGCTTGAGGTGCTGCTTGAGGGACATGGCGGTTCCTTTCTGATGCGTGGTTGCTGTGGGCAGCGGGTGGGCAAATCGATATGGCAAGCCCCATCCCGAGTGAACGGGCGAGACGAAACACCTGGTAGAGTGGTTAGCGCTGGATTGGGTGCGCGATTGCGCGCTCGGTGCGCGCTCGCTAGGAGCGCATTCGCTTGTCGAACACCTTGACGAGGACGTTGCACACGGTCTGGATGACCTGAACCATCACGATGAGGATGATGACCGTGGCGATCATGACGTCGTCCTGGTAGCGCTGGTAGCCGTAGCGGATGGCGATGTCGCCCAGGCCGCCGGCGCCCACGGTGCCAGCCATGGCGGTGTAGCCCAGGATCGTGATGATGACGATGGGCAGGCCGCGCAGCAGGCTGGGCAGGCCCTCGCGCAGGTAGACCTTGACGATGATCTCCCAGGTGGAGGCACCCATGGAGCTCGCAGCCTCGACCAGGCCGCGGTCGACCTCGGCCTCGCTCGACTCGACCATGCGCGCCACGAACGGCGCGGCCGAGACGATGAGCGGGAACACCGCGGCGGGAACGCCCAGCGTGGTGCCCACGATGGCGCGGGTCACGGGGATGAGGAAGAGCAGCAGGATGATGAACGGTAGCGAGCGGGCCATGTTCACGAACCAGCCGAGCACCTCGTAGGCAACGCGGTTCTCGCGTAGGCCGCCGGGGGCGAGCACCGTGAGCAGCGTGCCCAGGATGACGCCGATGACGTAGGCGCCCAGCGTCGAGGCAAGCACCATGACCGTGGTGTCGACGGTGCCCTGGGCGAGGAGCGCCCCATACTTGTCGAAGAATGTGGCGAAGTCCATTAGCGACCCTCCCCCTCGAACTGAAGCAGCGCGCGTGTGACGTCTGCCTGGGGGTTTCCAAACACCTCGGCAACGGTGCCCTGCTCGACGACCTGGCCGTGCTCCATGACGGCGATGCGGCCGCAGATGCGGCGGGCAACGGCGAGCGAGTGGGTGATGAGCACGATGGTGACGCCGAGCTTCTCGTTGATGCTGCCCAGCAGGTCGAGGACCTGGCTGGTGGTGAGCGTGTCGAGGGCGCTCGTTGCCTCGTCGCACAGCAGCGTCTTGGGGTTGGTCATGAGCGCGCGGGCGATTGCGACGCGCTGCTGCTGACCGCCGGAGAGCTGGGAGGGGTAGGAGTGCTCCTTGCCCTCGAGGCCAACGAGGCCGAGCAGCTCGCGGGCGCGGTCGGTGGCCTCGGCGCGCGAGACGCGGCCGGCGCTGCTGGCGAGCGTGGCCGGGAAGATGACGTTGTCGAGCACGGTGCGCTGCTCGAAGAGGGAGAAGCGCTGGAAGATCATGCCGATGTCGGCGCGCAGGGCGCGAAGCTCGGTGCCACGCAGGCTCGTGACGTCGTGGCCGTCGATGACGACGGAGCCCGAGGTGGGCTGCTCGAGGAGGTTGATGCAGCGCACGAGGGTCGACTTGCCTGCTCCCGACTCGCCGATGATGCCGAAGACCTCGCCGGTGTCGATGGTGAGCGAGACGTTGTCGAGGGCCTTGACGGTGCCCGCGCTCGTCTCGAACGACTTGGATATGTTAGTAAGCGTAATCATGGTGCCAGTGAGTATACCAGCAGAACTGAAGGCCGACTGGATAAATACCCTATAAACCCGGTAGGAAAAGTCAATAATTAGCGATAGCTTCAGGCTATGGAAAAGGGTCCCTCGGGCAGCCGATGTTGTGGCTGTGTCCGAGGGACCCTTGGGATGCGGCTATGCTTGCGCTCGGCCGTCGCGAGGGCTCGGCAAGCCTGCACCCTTATGCGTGGTGCGGGCTTGCCGAGGTGCCGTACTCGCTGCTACTTGACGTAGGTGACACGGCCGGGCTTGCGCTCGGCGCCCGCCTGCTCGCCGCCTTCCGCGGCGTAGCCCAGGATGCAGTGGCCAACGCCGCGCCAGGTGCCCTCGACGCCCCACTTGGCGAGCAGGGCCTTGCCCTCGTCGCTCTCGAACTCCTCTTTGGCGCGGTGGATCCAACAGGAGCCAACGCCCAGCGCGTGCGCGGCGTTCATGAGGTTGCCCATGACGAGCGCGCCGTCCTCGACGCAGGTGGGGTTCTCGGGGTTGGTGAGCACCACGATGACGGCCTTGGCTCCATAGAAGGGGTCGTTCGTGGTGCCCATGATCTGGGCATTCATGCGGCTGAGAGCGGCAACGTCATCGGGGTTGGTGACGACGACCAGGTGCGTGCCCTGGCGGCCCATGCCGCTTGCGGCCCACAGGCCTGCCTCGACGATCTGCTCAAGCTTCTCAGGATCGACGGGCTGGTCGGTGTAGCTCCTGCAGCTGCGGCGCTGCTCGAGTGCCTCGATGACCTGGTTCATGGCACGATCCTTTCTCGAAATGGGTGCCCGGAGAGGGCGCCTACGCTGTCCCTTAGAAAAAACTTCATTAAGTCGGTAACCTGTTTGAGGCTTGCTGAGTAGGCGGGCTTTATCCGTAGCAAAACCGCAGGTCGCGGAGTCTACAAATGGGGGACTACTTGCCAATCGCGGAAGAGGTTACCGACTTGACGTTGTTTTTTGGCCACACAGCGGTTTGATACCCATTTTTGAGGCAAAGCGGCGCCGCTTGGCGGTCTTTGGGTGATCCTGGTCAACTTGCGTCGACGTGTACGGGCGCCAATGCTGCGAGGGCCAAGCCCGTTCCGCATTGCGGCAGCAGGAGTGACGCGCCGCCGTCCTCGGTTCCTACGCCCCCAGCGCGTGCTCGAGGTCGCCGCGGTTGAGCGCCTCGGCAAACAGGCGGCCGAAGACCTCGCTGCCGTGCAGGCCGTCGTGCTCAAACTGGTTCGTGACCCAGGCGTGGCTGTTGCCGACGCGTGAGAGCGTGTCGAGCTGCAGCCCCGAATCGACGTACAAGTCGTCAAAGTAGACGGCGGCCTGCAGGGGCACCTCGTTTGCGGCAAGGCGCGCCTCGTCATAGACCGGGTCAAACTCGGTGTCTTCCATGAGCAGGTCAACGGCCGGCTTGAGCGGGGCCAGCAGCGGGTCGTCCTCGAACATGAAGGGGAAGGCCGCCTCGCCCGTGAGCATAAGGGGGCGCGCCGTGTCTGCGAACTCGGGGTGCCTGGCGTACTCCTGCTCGGCCGCCCAGCGGATGGGCTCCTTCATCGCGCCGTCGGCGTAGATGAACTCCTGCAGCGTCCAGTACAGGGGGTTGCCTGCCGTGGTGAGGTTCTCGAGCACGCCCATGAGGAAGCCGTCGGTGAGCTCGGGCGCGGCGCCGGCGCAGGCCAGCGAGCCGTCGCCCGCCTCGAAGGCCGTGTCGAGCAGATTGTGCAGGCGCTCGGGCGCGGGCTTCATGCCCAGACCGCCGCCCAGGGTCTGCAGGCGGCGGACCGAAAGCGGGCTGCCATCGGGAAGGGTCACGTCGCCGGCGGCCAGGCGGTTGGCGATGGCGGCCATGCGTCGCTCGTCCTCGGGGTAGCGCTCGTAGTAGGCGCGCGTCTTGGCGACCATACGCGGGAAGGTGTGGGCGTAGACGACGGCGGCGCTGGCTGGCACGTGGGGGATGCCGCCGCAGGTAAAGCTGGCCGCGATCCCTTGCGGGAAGAGGCTCAGGTAGCATAGGGTGAGAAAGCCGCCGTAGCTCTGGCCCAGCGTGGTCCAAGCGCGGCCGCCAAACTCGGTGAGGCGCAGGTACTCGAAGTCGCGCACGATCGAGGGCGCAAGCAGGCGCTTGAGGTACTCGGCCTGGGCGCGGGCGTCACCGCGGCGCGCGATGGAGCGGGCACTCGCGTGCGTACTGCGGCCGGTGCCGCGCTGGTCGGGCAGAACCACGCGGAAGTGCTTGATGGCCTCGGCGATCCAGCCGTCTGAGGTGGGGGAGAGCAGACGCGGGCCCGCGCCGCCGGGACCGCCCTGCAGGAACACGAGGAGCGGCAGGTCGCGGCCCACGTTCTCGGCTGCGCAGACGGTGCGGTAGAACACGCGGATGCGCTCGCCGGCAGGCAGACCGTCTGCGGCGACGGCGGCGGGCTCGTGGCCGCGCCAGTCGAGCGGCACCTCGATCGAGTGATCCTCAACGTAGAGGCCCGGCAGGTAGTAGCTGGTAAGCTTGGACATGGCGGCTCCTTTTGACGATGCTGCTGCCCACATTATGCCGCTGCCCGAGCGCACCTGCGCCGCCGCGCCTGCGTGGGGTACCATTAAACGCTGCATGTCTAAAAGCCGGCGGCAGACCGACCGGCGCTACGGCAGCCCGAGGTCTCATCTGCCCCGCGCGCATGCCCAGAAAGGTTCTTTGGCTCCCATGCCCATCAACATCCCTGACGGCCTGCCCGCCAAGCGCATCCTTCAGCAGGAGCGCATCTTTGCCCTCGAGGAGGACGTGGCCCGCAAGCAGCAGATTCGTCCGCTTCGTGTGGCGCTTCTCAACCTCATGCCCACCAAGATCGAGACCGAGACACAGATCCTGCGCCTCATCTCCAAGAGTCCCATCCAGGTGAGCGTCGACTTCATGCGCGTCTCGACCCACGAGGCCACCCACGCGGCCGACCACCTCGTGAAGTTCTACGACACCTTCGACGACCTCAAGGGCAACAACTACGACGGCCTCATCATCACGGGCGCGCCCGTCGAGCAGATGCCGTTCGAGCAGGTCGACTACTGGGACGAGCTGTGCCAGATCATGGACTGGGCCCAGGAACACGTGCTTTCCACGATGTTTCTGTGCTGGGGCGCCTTTGCGGGCCTCTATCACCTGCATGGCATCCACAAGCGCCTGCTGGGCTCCAAGCTCTTTGGTGTGTTTCCCCAGCGCCTGTGCGACGAGTACAACTTCCTCACGAACGGCTTCGACGAGGTCCACAACATGCCGCACAGCCGCCATGCCGCACCCGATGAGAAGGAGATCGACGCCGACCCCGCGCTGCAGGTGCTCTCGCGCGGCGAGACGAGCGGCCCCGCCCTCATTGCCACGCGCGACTTCCATGAGATCTACGCCCTGGGCCACTTTGAGTATGGCCGCGACACCCTGGCCGACGAGTACTGGCGCGACTTCCACGCCGGCCTTCCCATCCAGTTGCCGCTGAACTACTTCCCGGACGACGACCCCGAGCGTCAGCCTATCTTCACCTGGCGCAGCCACGCCAACCTGCTCTACCGCAACTGGCTCAACTACGTCTACCAGACCACGCCCTACGAGCTCGAGCGCATCCCCGAGGTGGTGGCCGAGCTGCGCGAGCACACCGAAGCACTGCTCGCCAAGGGTGGCGTGCCCAGCAAGTTCTAGCGCTCACTGCCACGCCCGTGGCCGAGAAAGACGCCGCCGAGAAGGACGCACACAAATGAGAGAGGGGCGCGGGGCCTCAAGACCTCGCGCCCCTCTCGCGCAATACATCTAATAAGCGGGGCGGCTCCAGCTGGGACCGCCCCGCCTGTGTCTAGCCCTCGAGAACCACGTGGCGCACGGCGCCGTTCTCGTAGATGCCGTAGCTGTGCGTTCCGTCCTTGGGGATGGAGACGCTGCCGGGGTTGAACGCCCAGACGCCCGGGTGCCCCGACGCGGGCTCGCTCACCTTCTTGTGAGTGTGGCCGTAGAGCAGAATCGAGCCCTCCGGCAGATCGGGCAAGTGGTCGACGCTGTTGTGGAAGCCCGCCCCCCACACGTGGCCATGCGTGCAGAACAACTCGCAGTCGCTCTTCTCGCGCGGGGAGCCGTCTGCGGCAAGCGTGGCCGTGGGGTCGAGGATGGTGGTGTAGTCGCCCATGCAGGGGAAGTCGAGGACCATCTGGTCGACCTCGGCCTCGCAGTTGCCGCGCACGGCGATGATGCTGCCTGCGAGTGGGTTGAGCATCGCGATGACCTCCTTGGGCGCGTAGCCCTCGGGCAGGTCGTTGCGCGGGCCGTGGTAGAGCACGTCGCCCAGGATGAGCAGGCGGTCGGGCTGCTCGGCGTCGAGCGCGTCGACGAGGCGGCGGCACCAGGTGGCCGAGCCGTGGATGTCGCTTGCGATGAGGAACTTCACGTTGGTCTCCAATCGTGGTGGTCTTGTGCGAGAAGAGCGGCCGTGTGCTGCGCGGGCGTTGCGGGCTGCTATCGCCCGAGCGTCGTGCCGGCCGTCGGCGGCGTTTTCGCAGCTAGGCGATGCCCAGCAGCATGCGGTAGGCGGCGAGGCCGTGCACGAGCACGCCCTCGTCCATGTGGAACTTGTTGGAGTGCAGCGGCTCGCTCGTGCCCGTGCCCAGCAGGAAGAAGACGCCGGGCAGGTGGCGCTGGTAAAAGGCGAAGTCCTCGGCAATGAGCAGGGGCTCCTCGATGCCGTCGAGCGTGTCGCCCAGGGCGCCCGCCGCAAGCGCGTAGAGGGCGCGGTCGTTGTCGACGGGTGGGTAGCCGGTGGCAAAGCTCAGGTCGTAGGTGCAGCCGTATGCCTCGCAGGCCTGGGCCGCGCACTGCTCGACGCCCGTGCGGGCGCGGTCGAACATATTGTCGGAGAAGACGCGCAGGCTACCCTCGACGGCACTGCTCGCGCTGATGGCGTTGCAGACGGTGCCGCTCTCCATGTGGCCAAACTTGAGCAGGCACGGCTCGTCCTGGGAGAGGCGGGCCATGAGGGTCTCGACCTCAGTGAGGAAGTGCGCGGCGGCGAGCAGGGCGTCGTGGCCGTCCGCGCTCTTGGCGATGTGGCTCGAGGTGCCGTGCACGTTGAGGTGCGTCTCGCTGGCGCGGGCAAGCAGCGGGCCCGGGCGGCTCGCGATGGTGCCGGCGGGCAGGTCGGGCCAGACGTGGAAGCCAAAGATGCGGTCGGCGCCGTAGCGCTCGAACACGCCCGACTCGCAGACGAGGCGGGCGCCGCCGGTGGTCTCCTCGGCGGGCTGGAACACGAACAACACGTTGCGCGGCAGCAGGTGTGCGGCCTCGGTGGCATCTCCTGCCATTACCTCGTTGACCCAGCAGGCGGCGGCAAGCGCCATGGCCATGTGTCCGTCGTGGCCGCAGGCGTGCATGTGGCCGGGTTTGGTCGAGCAGAACGAAACGCCGCTGCGTTCGGTGATGGGCAGCGCGTCCATGTCGGCGCGGATGGCCGTGGCGGGCCCATGCGGGCGGCCCAGCTTGGCATCGACGTCAAAGAACGCGGCGACGCAACCCCTGCACGGGCTCGTCACCTCGCACGACAGGCCGTCGAGCACGCCGTGCACGTAGGCGATTGTCTCGGGCAGGTCAAAGTCGAGCTCAGGAATGCGGTGCAGGTCCTGGCGGAACTTGGTGAGCAGGGCAAGGTCTTCCATGGTTCTCCGTCCCTTGTGGTTGCCAAGACTATACGCCGCCGCGGCACCCACGCCGGTGCAGACGGTGTCGGTCGGGAGAGGCGGCGCCACCGTTGAGGCCACTGACTACATCTGAGAGAGTGACCACAAGGGCAGAGTCACGAGCCTCTCGCTCCTCAGTTGCCGGTGGATGGATGACGATACGCTTGCCTTTGTCGTGCAGGCTTCCTTCCCGTGTGACCCTGCCAGCAAGCCCCAGGCCAAAACAAGAAGTGGGACAGTTGCCCGGAGCAACTGTCCCACTTTGCTATTCCTCGACCTTGTCGAGCTCGCGCACGTCTCCGCCGCCATGGTCGACCATAACGTGGCCAATGCCGTCCACATCGCCCTCGCTGGGCGTAAGCCGCCACTCGGTGAGCAGCAGGTCCATCGTCTCGGGTCCGTCCTTGCTCTCGAGCGTCACCGTGAGCGTGTCGCCGCTCTGCTGCACCTGCGCGACCTTCTCGCCGGGAATCGAGCCGCCCGCCAGCTGCAGCTGAATGAAGCCATCGCGCGCGGCCCAGCCCTCGCCGGGCATCGCCACGGTGCCGCCGTCGGCAACCTTCCAGGTGAGCACCGCGAGCGAGTCGTCCTGCGCGGCAACCCAGCCCGCCACGCTGGCCTGCTGCTGGCAGGCCGTTAGCGCGGGCGTCGCCACCAGTCCGGCGACTGCGGTCACGAAGGTCCTCCTCGTCATGCTCATGCGGGTCTCCCTCTCGAGGCTCGTGGGCGTTTTGCTCGCATTCTACCCGTCCCTCTGTCCCTGCAGATGGCGAGTGGGTAACGTCTTGCCGCCAATCGCCCTGCGTCGCGGGCGTTGTGTTACGGTAGCTGAACTGATAGAGGCGCGGGGAAGAAGAAGCGCGAGCGAGCCGACGGGCTGTGACCTCGTGCGGGAGCAACCCCGCCGAACTCGGGCGCCCGTCACGGCGCAACCGGGTGGGCTTGCGGGAGACACCCGCAAGACTGTCTGCAGTGGCCGCCCCGCGCGGCCGCCCGTCCCTGCAGGAGCGCTATCGATTGGAGCCGCATGAGCGCGCCGCACGATCATACCCCGCCTATCCAGGCGCAAAACCCTAGCTACAACGTTGCCTCGGTCGAGGACGTCGAGAAGCTCCCCAACCACGGCTATAGCCTCAAGACGCCGTTTGCGAGCAAGGTCGTCCTCGAGGCGGCGGCCGAGAAGTATCCCACGCCCTTCTATCTCTATGACGAGGCGGGCATCCGTCGCAACGCGGAGGCCGTGCGCGAGGCCTTCTCGTGGAACCCCGGCTTTCGCGAGTACTTCGCCGTCAAGGCCAACCCCAACCCGCGCCTCATCTCGATCCTGCACGAGTACGGTTGCGGCTGCGACTGCTCGAGCTACACCGAGCTCCAGATTGCCCAGGCCCTGGGCATCACCGGCCAGCAGATTATGTTCTCCTCAAACGACACACCCGCCGCGGACTTTGCCAAGGCCCGCGAGCTGGGTGCCCTCGTGAACTTTGACGACATCAGCCACATCGACTTCTTCGAGAAGGTCGCGGGGCCCATCCCCGAGACCGTGAGCTGCCGTTTTAACCCGGGCGGCCTGTTCCAGCTTGCTAACGGCATCATGGACAACCCCGGAGACTCCAAGTACGGCATGACCACCGAGCAGCTCTTCGAGGCGTTCTCCCTGCTCAAGGCCAAGGGCGCCAAGAGCTTTGGCATCCACGCGTTCCTCGCGAGCAACACGGTCACCAACGAGTACTACCCCAAGCTCGCGCGCATCCTCTTTGAGCTTGCCGTCGAGCTCGAGCGCAAGACCGGCTGCCACGTGGCGTTCGTGAACCTCTCGGGTGGCGTCGGCGTGCCCTACCTGCCCGGCCAGGCCGCAAACGACATCCGCGCCATTGGCGAGGGTGTGCACGCCGCCTACGACGAGATCCTCGTGCCCGCCGGCATGGGCGATGTCGCCATCTACACCGAGATGGGCCGCTTCATGATGGGCCCTTATGGCTGCGTGGTGACCCGAGCCATTCACGAGAAGCGCATCTACAAGGACTACATCGGCGTGGACGCCTGTGCCGTGGACCTCATTCGCCCGGCGATGTACGGCGCCTACCACCACCTGAGCGTGGCGGGCCAGCCGGGAGGGCCCGACAAGACCCAGGCCGAGGCCACCGAGGTCTACGACGTCACGGGCAGCCTGTGCGAGAACAACGACAAGTTCGCCATTGACCGCCACCTGCCGCCCATCGAGGAGGGCGACCTCATCGTCATGCACGACGCGGGCGCCCACTGCTACGCCATGGGCTACAACTACAACGGCCGCCTGCGCCCCGCCGAGGTGCTGCTGCGCGAGGGCGGCGCGACCGAGCTCATCCGCCGCCGCGAGATGCCGATGGACTACTTCGCCACGCTCGACGTGCTGCCCGAGGCCTTTGCCAACCTCGCCGCCGAGAGCGAGGGCGTCACCGGAATCAAGTAGAGACGGGTGCCAGCCACGGGCCCAGCTCCGCGGTCCGGCGCCTTTGAGCACTAGGGAGACAACATGGACGTTCGCAAGCTCGAGGGCTCGATCGTGGCCCTCGTCACCCCGTTCAACGAGGACGGCTCCGTCAACTTCGACCAGCTCGAGCGCCTGCTCGAGTTCCAGATCGAGAACGGCACCGATGCCATCCTCACGCTGGGCACCACCGGCGAGAGCGCGACGATGACCGACGAGGAGGACAACTCCGTCGTCGAGTTCGTCGTGAACCACGTGGCCGGCCGCGTGCCCGTCATCGCCGGCTCGGGCTCAAACTGCACCGCCGCGCAGACCGCCAAGAGCCTCACGTACCAGAAGCTCGGTGCGGATGCCGTTCTCATCATCTCGCCCTACTACAACAAGTCCAACGAGGAGGGCATCTACCAGCACCTCAAGCACACGGCCGACGCCGTTGACATCCCGTGCATCCTCTACAACATCCCGGGGCGCACGGGCTGCTCCATCTCGGTGCGAAACGTCGAGCGCCTGGCCGCCCACCCCAACGTGATGGGCATCAAGGAGGCCAGCGGCAACATGTCCTACGCCGCGAGCATCGCCCACACCCTGTCCGACGACTTCCGCCTCTACTCGGGCGAGGACGCGCTCACCGTGCCGCTCATGGCGCTGGGCGGCTCGGGCACGATCAGCGTCTGGGCCGACGTGCAGCCCGCCCTCGTTCACGAGATGTGCCGCGCCTACCTCGACGGCGACGTTGCGCGCGCCACGCGCATCCAGGTCGAGGGTCAGCCGCTCATCTCAGCCCTGTTTGGCGAGGTCAACCCCATTCCCGTTAAGGAGGCGCTGGCCCAGATGGGCCTCATGGGCGCCCACTACCGTCTGCCGCTATGCCCCATGAGTGAGGGCCCCAAGGCCAGGCTCGTCGAGGCCATGAAGGGAGCTGGTCTTCTTGACTAACGCCACCGCGCCGCTGCGCATCGCCATCATGGGCGAGGGTCGCATGGGCTCGCTCATTCGCTCCACCGCCGAGGGCGTGCGCACCGAGGCCGGCACCGCCGCCTTCGAGGTCGTGGCCCAGATTGGCTTTGACCTCTCCGCCGCCGACGCCGCCCCCGCCGCAGACGTCCTCATCGACTTTTCCAACGTGGTGACGCTGCCCGCCGTGGCGAGCTACGTGCGCCGCGTGGGCTGCGCGCTTGTCTCGGGCACCACGGGCTATACCGACGAGCAGATGGACGAGCTGCGCTCGCTTTCTCAGGTGGCCCCGGTGTTGCACTCGGGCAACTACTCGCTGGGCATCGCCGCCCTGCGCCACGCCACGACGCTCGCCGCCCGCGAGCTCGCTGGCTTTGACGTCGAGATCGTCGAGACGCACCACAACCAGAAGGTCGACGCCCCCAGCGGCACGGCAAAGCTGCTGCTCGACGCCGTGGTCGATGCCGAGGCTGCCGAGGGCCGCGGCGAGTACCACCCGGTCTATGGCCGCGAGGGCATGGTGGGCAAGCGCGACCCGCGCGAGGTTGGCATGCACTCGCTGCGCGGCGGCACCGTCGCCGGCGTGCACACGGTGAGCTTCTTTGGTGCGGATGAGGAGGTCTCGCTCACGCACCGCGCCACGAGCCGCCAGATCTTCGTGAATGGTGCCCTGGCCGCTGCCCGCAAGATGGCCGGCCGCGAGCCTGGCATGTACGGCTTCGACGAGGTCATGTTCGGTTAAACATATGATGCGTGCCGCCGCGTTGGCGGTGCAGGAGGGATTTGCATGGACGCTCAGGAGATCATCAACTACATCGCCACGGCCCCCAAGAAGACGCCGGTCAAGGTCTACCTGACCCTGGCCGAGGGCGCCGAGCTCGACCTCTCAGCCGCCGACCACGTCTTTGGCGATGGCGCCTCCAAGGTTGTCTTTGGCGACTGGGAGAAGCTCGCCCCCGCGCTCGAGGCCGCGGGCGACGCCATTGCCGACATGGTGGTCGAGAACGACGGCCGCAACACCGGCGTGCCCCTGCTCGACAAGCGCAACATTCACGCGCGCATCGAGCCCGGCGCGATCATTCGCGACAAGGTCGAGATTGGCGACAACGCCGTCATCATGATGGGTGCCGTCATCAACATCGGCTCGATTATTGGCGAGGGTACCATGATTGACATGGGCGCCGTGCTGGGCGGTCGTGCCACGGTGGGCAAGCACTGCCACATCGGTGCCGGCACCGTGCTCGCGGGCGTTGTCGAGCCGGCGAGCGCCACGCCCGTCATCATCGAGGACGACGTGCTCATCGGCGCCAACGCCGTGGTGCTCGAGGGCGTGCGCGTGGGCAAGGGCGCCGTGGTGGCCGCCGGTGCCGTGTGCGTCGAGGACGTGCCGGCCGGAGCCGTCGTGGCCGGCGTGCCCGCCCGCGTCATCAAGCAGACAAGCGAGGTCGCGAGCGGCAAGGTGTCGCTGGTCGACGCGCTGCGCACGCTGTAGGGAGGCGGGGCTGGCTGCCCCGCGCTTCCCGCGTTAGGGTACATAAGTTGGCGTTTTGAGCTCAACTTGCCCTGAAACCGTGGCATTCTTGCAACTTGTGTACACTAGCTGGCCTATGTGAGTGCGTGCGCTGGGCGCTCGCTAACGACAAGCGTCGCTAACAAGAAAGAGGGAGACGAACCAGCTGGCTCGTCTCCCTCTCGTGTTTAAGCGTCAAAGCCTTGCGGCTCCCCGTGACGCCGGGCTCTTCGCCCAAGGCCACGCCACCTCTCCGCGGCGCGACCATCTGCCCGGGCGCACCCGGGCACCCCGTTGGAGTTAGTCCTCGGCGATCTCGGTGATGGCGGTGGGATCCATGCCGTCCAGAGAACCCCGGAGGGAAGCGTACTCAAAGACCATCGCCTCCAAAGGCACGTTGCCGGTACGCTCTCCGATGCCCAGCATGGAGCAATTTACGCCGCTGGCGCCGTACAGCCATGCGGTGGCGGCGTTGGAAACAGCTTTATAGAAGTCGTTGTGGCCGTGCCATTCCAGATATTCGCTTTCCACGCCGGAATAGTGCTGCAGGCCGTAGATAATACCGGGGACACTGCGGGGCAGGGCCACTTCGGTATAGGGGACGCCGTAGCCCATGGTATCGCAGGCCCGGATGCGGACGGGAATCCCGGCCTCCCGGGACAGCTCCATCAGCTCATTGACAAAGGGGACTACAAAGCCGTAGAAATCCGCACGGGTAATGTCCTCCAGATGGCACCGGGGCATGACGCCGGCATCGAAGGCATCCTTCACCGTGGCAAGGTAATAGTCCAGCGCCTGTCGACGGGTCATCTGCATTTTCTTGAAGATGTGGTAGTCGCTGCAGGAAACCAGAATACCGGTTTCCTTGATGCCCAGATCTTTGACCATCCGGAAGTCCTCGCGGGTGG
>UQSV01000008.1 GCA_900543875.1 uncultured Coriobacteriaceae bacterium
CGCCGGTGCTGCCCGCGAGGCGCTCGACGCCTCCGGCGTGGTGCGCTCGAGCGCCCGCAAGCGCCGCGCCGCTGCGCCCAAGCCCCAGCGTGCCCCCAGGGCGGCCGTTGCGGGCATCGTCGTTGCGGTCGTCGTCGTGATCGCGCTCGCGGTTCTTGCCGTTCGCTCGCTCACGGCGCCTGCCCCCACCGACGTCACGGCCCAGACCGCCGTGGCCCAGACGAACGCCTCGGTTGGCGAGGGCGTCAACGTTGCCGGCTCCACCTACAAGACCCAGCAGGGCGATGGCGGCTGGGAGCTCGTGAAGTCTTCGGGCGAGGGCGACGTCGTGGTGGCGCAGCTCTCGGGCACGCCCGTGGGCCTGTGCCTGTCGGAGGGCACGCTCGTCGTTCCCGAGAACCTCTCGGACGGCACCTGGGACGTCATCTGCTACATGGTGGCCGACGGCTCGACGCCCACGCAGCTGCTGGGCAACGACGGCAACCCGGTTGTGGGCTCGGGCGAGCTCGCCTCGGCTGACGTGGACGGCTCCGAGCTTGTCCTCACTGCAGCCGACGGCTCGCAGACCAGGGCTTCGCTGTCCTAAGACCTTGTCTGTGGCGGTGTTTTAGCTGGTAGGCGGCCCGTTCAAAAACTTTTTTCTCCGAGAAGCAAAAAAGTTTGAAATTGAGCTAGACAAGGGCCGAAATTCTTGGCATTATATTCCTCGCACCTGACACGGGGTATTAGCTCAGCTGGTTAGAGCGCCGGCCTGTCACGTCGGAGGTCGCGGGTTCGAGCCCCGCATATCCCGCCATTGGATGTCTTGAGGAGCCTGGAAGCAATTCCGGGCTCCTTTTTGTTTGGCTCGGCGCGGTCCGACTGCGCTCCCTCCGGGCTCGTTGCGGCCGTCGGCCGCGCCACGCTCTCGCCAGGTTCGTCATGGCCTCTGGTCTCGCGCCCGGCGGTCCGCCAGGCACATGCCGTCGCGCGCCCATGCGCGCCCCGCGCCCCCGTTCGCCGGGAGCCTGTCCCGGTCACCCTGCCTATTGTCGCCGCTCCGTCCTTTCCCCATTCCGCCGATTCGTCCATATTCCGAGTCCGAGGGGCTCACGACGCGTAATTTGGATGAGTGCGCGAGAGGGAGCGCCGACCTGCGTCGCTTGTGCACGCCGAGAGGTTCGGCGCGCTTGAGCGCTGCACGCAATCGGGCGTCGTGCATTGCCGAGAGGCGCCGTATTGCCAGACCACGCACCTTTTCGCGTCTCGTGCGTTGCCGAGAGGTCCGTCGCGCCCGTGCCCTGCTCGCAATCGGGCGTCGTGCGTTGCGGATGGGCGACGGATGGATGCACGAGGCCTCATTACGTGCAATCCGGTCTGACCGCTCGATGATGACGAACGCACCAGGCCCAAAAACGTGCAGCGCTCCGTCGTCTGGGCGGGGACGAGCGGGGATGGTCGGACGAGGAGGGCGCGGAGACGAGCGGGGGGGTGGCCGAACGAGGATGGGCACAGGGGCGAACGGGGATGGCCGAACGAGGATTGACGCGCGTGCGAGCGCGGCTGTGCGGAGCCCGGCGTTGCGCCTGCGCCCGCCACCTGTTGTGCGATTCGTGAACGAGATTTCCGTGCTAGACAAGAGCCATAAGTTTCGGCATTATATTCCTCGCACCTGACACGGGGTATTAGCTCAGCTGGTTAGAGCGCCGGCCTGTCACGTCGGAGGTCGCGGGTTCGAGCCCCGCATATCCCGCCATTGGATGTCTTGAGGAGCCTGGGAGAAGTCCCGGGCTCCTTTTTTGTCGGGCCGGCGCGATTCTCGAACGCGCGCTGCCGAGGACGGGCTCGCCGCCGCATGCCGCTTGTCGCGCAAACCCTTCCGCTCGGCTCCGTTATCCGATGCGCGAACAACGATCTCGGCATTTTCCCTCCATATCAACCGTTCGTCGAACGTTGTACTCGCACAACGTCAACGCCTAACATAATGTTAGACGAGCTATCCAAAAGTTGGGATTCGCCCGGGGGCGGGCGGTGGTCACGATGACCCCCCCATACGCGTGGATGGCTTTGCCGCCGCGTGTGGCCACGTATCGAATCATAGGAGGTCACAGATGCCAGCAAGCGTACCGGCTGCTGCCGGGACGCCCTCGGCGTGCCCCTCGCTACTCGACCGCATCGTCTGCGCCCTGCCCGTCGTGGGCGGCGCGGCCGCGATCATCGAGTATCTGTACATGCCCAGCCTGCCCGGCTCGACGCTCACCTGGACCTACGTCTGGTTCATGGGCGCCCTCACGTGCGCGGCCCTCGTGGGGCTCGTCGCCTCGCTCGCGTCGGAGCGCGCCTATGACTACGTGCGCTTCCACGCCCCGTTCTGGACGCTCGTCATGGTGCTGTTCCTGGTCTACGACATCGCCACGGTAAAGACCGGCACGCTGCCGCTGCCGTACTTCCCCTGGGTCGACCAGATCCTCACCTCGGCTTTGGGCGACGCCGACTACCTGCTCGACTGCATCAAGAACTCGCTGAAGCTGCTGTTCAGCGGCTACTTCACGGGTGTGGCGCTCGGCCTCGTCACGGGCATCGCCTGCGGCTACAGCAAGACCATCTCGAATTGGATCGACCCGTTCCTCAAGATCCTGGGCACCATCCCCTCGACCACCTGGATCCCGGTTGTCATGGTGCTCGCCACGAGCCTCTTCTCGGGCGCCGTGTTCATCATCGCCCTGGGCGTGTGGTTCTCGGTGACCATCGCCACGGCCACCGGCATCCGCAACATCGACCCCTCGATGTACGAGGCGGCCCGCACCCTGGGCGCCAACACGCGCCAGCTCGTGCTCAATGTCGCCATCCCCTCGGCGCTGCCCAGCATCTTTCAGGGCCTCACGCAGGCCATGAGCTCGGCGTGTACGGCCCTCATCGTGGCCGAGATGATCGGCGTCGAGTCGGGACTTGGCTGGTACATCACCTGGCAGAAGTCCTGGGCGCTCTACGGCAAGATGTACGCGGCCATCGTGATCATCTGCCTGGTCTTCGTTGCCGTGAACTTCCTGCTCAAGTGCATCCGCGACTACGTTCTGCGTTGGAGGAAAGGCCTGGGTGAGCAGTAATGGCACTTGAACTCGTTGGCGTGAGCAAGAGCTTCGCCGCCCCCGACGGCGTGGGCACCACCCAGGCGCTGGCACCGGTCGACCTCACTGTCGAGAAGGGCGAGTTCGTCTCGCTCGTTGGCCTCTCGAGTTCCGGCAAGATTGACGTTGCCGGCGACCACATCGCCACGCTGCTCGTCCCGGCCGTCAACGGCGTCAAGATGACGTTCACCACCGGCTGCGCCTCGGGCTGCAAGTCGCTCTACGTCCTGGGCTCCTCCGACTACCAGACCACGGCCGACCTCGCCAACAAGAAGGTTGGCCTGACCGACGGCATTGGCGCCTCCGACAACAACATCGCCATGCGCTTCTTCGCCGCCGATGACGTCGACTTCAAGGACGTCCAGTGGACGGCCACGAGCACCGACGCCGTGGTCCAGGCTCTGCAGAGCGGCGAGCTCGACGCGGCCATGCTCTCCGACCAGTATGCCTACAAGTTTGCCCAGGACGGCACGCTGCGCATCGTCCGCTCGCTCACCTACGACGAGGACTTCATGAAGGAGTACTGCTGCGTCGTGGCCTTCAACTCCGACTTCCTCGAGGCCAACCCTGTGACCTGCAAGAAGTTCACGCGCGCCTTCCACAAGGCCGAACTGTGGCTGCAGGACAACAAGGAGGAGGCCGTCGACCTCATGTTCGAGAACAACTGGGCCTCGGGCGACAAGGACATCTGCCTCGACATGGTCAACCACTTCGACTTTGGTCTGACCCAGAAGGACTGCGAGCAGACCCTCATCAATACGATTGAGGACTACAAGAAGTTTGGCGTCATCGACTCCAGCGATGACGAGCAGACCATCCTCAACAAGGTCTGGGCGCCCCTCATCGAGGGCTAGCCTCAACCTGAGCCATGAGGCAGCTTTGGCCCCGGCGATGCCATGCGCGTCGCCGGGGCCTTCTTGTCTGGCGGTGGCTCGCAATGGCTCTGGGGTGGGTCTCGGCGCCGGGCCCCATTTGCCTGTTTAGCGCGCGCATGTGGACGGGCCCCGCCCATCTGTTTGCGATGCGTCCGCGGTCGGGCCCGTCCCGCGCCTGCGCTCCCTCCCGCGTTCTGTAACAGAGGGCTTACAGGTGCCCTGCAGACGCATTTGCTAGAATCAGCTGACACGGGCGCGGCTATGCCACGCCCCTTGGCAACGTCATTCGAAAGGTCGCGTTTTGGCGCAAGAGGCTCAGGAACAGGTTCGTCTGGCCGTCTTCGACTACGACGGCACCATCATGGACGGCCAATCGGGCCAGCTCTTCGCGGTCTACCTGCTGCGTCACGGCCTCATCTCGACCCGTACGGCCCTGCGCCTGGGCTGGTGGGGCGCCCGCTACAAGATTCACCTGCCCTATCGCCAGGACGAGGCGCGTGAGCTGATCTTCCGCGACATCGGCCGCCTCGACCACGACCACGTCATGCGCATCATGGGCGATTTCTACGCCGAGGTACTCGAGCCCCGCACGCGCGCCGACGCTGTGAGCGAGGTTGCCGCCTGCCGCGAGATGGGGCTCACCTGCGTGCTCGTCTCGGCAACGTTCTTCGAGATGGCGCGCGTCGCGGCCCAGAACCTGGGCATCGAGCGCGTCGCGGCCACGCGCATGGAGCTCGACGAGCAGGGCCACTTCACCGGGGCCGTCGCCGGAGAGGTCGTGGCGGGCGAGGGCAAGGTCCGCGCCGTCACGGCGCTTGCCAACGAGGCCTTTGGCGAGGGTGCCTGGACCATCGAGCGCGCCTATGGCGACCACTTCACCGACGAGTCGCTGCTCGAGCTCGCCGCCGAACCCGTCGCGGTCGACCCGGGCACCACGCTCGCGCGCATCGCCCGCAGGCGCGGCTGGAAGATAGCGAGCTGGAGCTAGCCCATGGCGAGCGCCAAGACTCCCTCGAACTCTGGGCGCCCTGGGGATGCTCGGGCCGGCGAGCCCGTGCGCCTCATGAGCGACGAGCTGCGCGCCCGAATCTACCTGCGCGGTCGCGAGCTCTACCGCGACCTTCCCTGGCGCCACACGCAAGACCCCTACCAGATCTGGGTGTCCGAGGCCATGCTGCAGCAGACGCAGGTGAGCCGCGTCGACGGGCGCTGGCAGAGCTGGCTCGAGCGCTTCCCCAGCGTTGTCGCGCTTGCGCAGGCGAGCTCGGCCGACGTGCTGGACGAGTGGCAGGGCCTGGGTTACAACCGCCGCGCGCTTGCGCTGTGGCGTGCGGCCCAGCAGATGGTCGAGCTGCATGGGAGCGAGGTTCCGCGCGAGGCGCGCGAGCTCGTGGCGCTTCCCGGTATTGGCCCCGCAACAGCGGCGGGCATCCGGGCGTTTGCCTTCGACGCGCCAGGCGTCTATCTCGAGACGAATGTGCGCTCGGTCTTTCTCCACGAGCTCTACCCGGGCGAGGAGGGCGTGCCAGACCGCGCGCTCGTGCCGGCCGTCGAGGCCGCCTGTCCTGCGGCGGCGGCCAACGTTGCGGGCTGCGACGTGCCCATGACCCCGCGCAGCTGGTACTATGCGCTGCTCGACTATGGCGCCTACCTCAAGCAGACGCTGCCCAACCCTTCGCGTCGCTCGAGCGGTCACACACGCCAGTCCAAGTTCGAGGGATCCCACCGTCAGAAGCGCGCTGGGGTCGTGCGCATGCTGCTCGCGGCGCGCACGTCCGAGCCGGGCGGCCTCACGGTGGCGGACGTCTCCCGCGGCCTCACCGAGGTGGAGCTCGCGGCCGGTCGCGAGGCCATCGACGAGGCGCACGCCCGCGTGATTCTCGACGAGCTCGTCTCCGAAGGCTTCTGTCGCAAGGCCGGCAAGCTCTGGCTCGCCTAGCAAGAGCGCGTCGCCGCGCCGCTCAAGTACGTTTTAGCGAACGTATGTTCAGACATGTCAGGTTGAGCCGCCGCTTGCTGATTGATTGGCGCTCGTGTGAACGGGTCGCCGCACGCTTGGGTACACAAGGGGTGGAGAGCGCCGCGCCGCGGTGCGCAAGCCACGAGAGAAACGGGGACATCATGGCAGTTGACTTCAACGATTCGCAGACCAAGAAGAACCTCGAGGTTGCCTTTGCGGGCGAGTCCCAGGCCTCAATGAAGTACGGCTACTACGCCAAGGCCGCCAAGAAGGAGGGCTACGTCCAGATTGGTTCCATCTTCTCGGAGACCGCGGGCAACGAGGCCGAGCACGCCAAGCTGTGGTTCAAGTACCTCCACGGCGGCGAGGTGCCCGACACCCTCACCAACCTGCACGATGCCGCCGCCGGCGAGAACGATGAGTGGACGAGCATGTATCCCGAGTTTGCCAAGGTGGCGCGCGAGGAGGGCTTCGACGAGATCGCGGCCCGCTTCGAGGGCGTCGCGGCCATCGAGAAGACCCACGAGGAGCGCTACAACAAGCTCGCCGCGCGCGTCGAGGCCGGCGAGGTCTTTAGCCGCGAGGGCGTGAAGGTCTGGAAGTGCTCCAACTGCGGCCACCTGCACGTGGGCGAGTCCGCGCCCAAGGTCTGCCCGGTCTGCGCGCACCCGCAGGCCTACTTCGAGCAGCAGGCGGTCAACTACTAGCTGGGACAATGCCCCCGTAGGCTATTGTCCCAACCTGGGACGATTGATCCCGGAGCTATTTCGTCCCAAGCCATATCGAATCCAGGGGCCGCTGCTGCACCGTCGGTGGCGGCCCCTCTCGTGCGCATGTCGTTTTGCCCTAGGCGGGGTGTCCCACCTGGGGCAAAACGACAAATCATAGCGAAGCGATGGGCTTTATCAATCCGTCTTCGGCATTCTAGTGCGATGGAAGTAAGACAAACTGAGAATCCGCGTGGCCGCGTCCTCGTAGGGCGCGGCCACTTTATGTCAAGGCAATCAATTGTTGTATGGTCATATAACGGCAGCTTGTTGGGCGTTTTGAAAAAATGGCAAAGCGTCTTTACGCAAAGAAATTACCCGTTTACCGAACCATTGCGCCACCGCGCTATGTTGGTTGGGGATGTGGGGATAGAGTGGAGAAGACCCTGAGGGCGCGCCGCGCCAAGAGGGCCGGCGCCCAGGGGAGGGGAGTCACACATGAACCAGACCAGGCCCGTCGTCGCGAAGAGCGGCGACGCGCTCGACATTACCAACGACGACCTGTATCTCATGGCCAACGGTACGTGGTACCGCAGCTATGACAAGATGGGCGCGCATCCCGCCACGCTAGACGGCGTGGAGGGCTACCGCTTTGCCGTCTGGGCCCCGGACGTGCGCAGCGTGCACGTCGTGGGAGACTTCAACGGCTGGGACACCCAGGCAAATCCGCTTGCGCCCACGCCAAGCGGCGGCGTGTGGTGCGGCTTCGTGCCCGGTGTCGGCGGCGGCGAGCTCTACAAGTACGTGATCGAGACCAACGCGGGCGAGCTGCTCTACAAGGCGGACCCCTACGCGTTCGCCTCCGAGCTTGCCCCCGGCACCGCCTCGCGCACCGCGGCCGAGCCCAGCTACCAATGGGGAGACGCCGCCTGGCTCGAGAGGCGCTCCACGCACGACCACATGCACGAGCCCCTCAACATCTACGAGGTGCACCTGGGCTCCTGGAAGCGCCATGGCGACGAGCCGCAAGGACAGCCGCGCCCGGACGGCACCTGGCCCGGCCCCATGGACGAGTTCCCCGCCCAGCGCGGCCGCTACTACTCCTATGACGACCTTGCCAGCGAGCTCGTGCCCTACGTCAAGAAGATGGGCTACAGCCACGTCGAGCTGCTCCCTGTGATGGAGCACCCCTTCGACGGCTCGTGGGGCTACCAGGTCACGGGCTACTTTGCCCCCACCGCCCGCTTTGGCGAGCCTGAAGGGCTCATGCGCCTCATCGACGCCTTCCACCGCGAGGGCATCGGCGTGATCCTCGACTGGGTCCCCGGCGGCTTCTGTGCCGACGCCCAGGGCCTCGCCATGTTCAACGGTTCGATGCTCTACGAGCGCGAGATTCACCCCAACTGGGGTACCCACAAGTTCGACTTCGCCCGCGGCGAGGTCCGCAGCTTCCTGGTCTCCAACGTCCTGTACTGGCTCGAGCGCTTCCATGCAGACGGCATCCGCATGGACGGCGTGTCGAGCATGCTCTACCTCAACTTTGGCGTCGACAACCCGGCCGAGAAGCGCTTCAACTCCAAGGGCACCGAGGAGGACCTTGACGCCTCCGCCTTCATCCGCCAGGTCAACGCCACGGTGAGCGAGTACCACCCCGACGTCATGATGATGGCCGAGGAGTCGACCGCCTGGCCGCTCGTGACCTACCCGCCGGCCGACGGCGGCCTGGGCTTCCACTACAAGTGGGACATGGGCTGGATGAACGACACCCTGCACTACCTGCAGACCGACTTCCCGTGGCGCCCCGGCAACCACGGCCTCATCACCTTCTCGATGATGTACGCCTTCAACGAGAACTTCATCCTGCCACTCTCGCACGACGAGGTCGTCCACGGCAAGTGCTCGCTGATCACCCGCCAGCCGGGCGACCAGTGGCGCCAGTTCGCGGGCCTGCGCACGCTCGCGCTCTACCAGATGACGCACCCCGGCGCCAAGCTCAACTTCATGGGCAACGAGATCGGCCAGTACATCGAGTGGCGCTACTACGAGTCGATCCAGTGGTTCCTCGCCAAGGACTTCGAGGCCCACGCCAAGCACCAGCACTTCGTCGAGGCACTCAACAACTTCTACCTCGAGCAGCCGGCGCTGTGGCGCGAGGCCTACGAGTGGGACGGCTTCGAGTGGCTCTCCGCCGATGACTCCGAGCACTCCATCGTCTCGTTCGTGCGCCGCGGCAAGGGCGAAGACGAGCAGCTCGTCGTGGTGCTCAACTTCGACGTCAACTTCCGCCCCAGCTGGCGCGTTCCCGTGCCCGTCGAGGGCGACTACGTGGAGCTCTTCAACTCCGACGCCACCGAGTTCGGCGGCTCGGGCCAGCTCAACGTCGGCACCATCTCGAGCCGCCCGGAGGACTGCGAC
The DNA here is from genome assembly GCA_900543875.1 of uncultured Coriobacteriaceae bacterium. Lineage (GTDB taxonomy): Bacteria > Actinomycetota > Coriobacteriia > Coriobacteriales > Atopobiaceae > Parolsenella. The sequence goes on from UQSV01000008.1 coordinate 9,065, forward strand.
GGCCGCGACAACTCCGTCATCATCAACGTCCCGCCGCTGGGCGGCACCATCCTCAAGCGAGTGGGCCCCTCCAGCTACGTGGCGCCCGCGCAGACCGCCGATGAGGAGCAGCCCGAGCCCAAGCCGGCCAGGAAGGCCGCCAAGGCCGCGGCGGGCGCTCCCAAGGCCGCCCGCAAGCCGCGCAAGCTGCCTGCCAAGAAGGGCGCCAAGAAGAAGTCACCCAAGCGCGCCAGGGGGAAGGCCTAGGCCTTGAGTGCGCGCAAGAGATAGCGGCGCGCAAGCGCCGCACGACCGCAAGGAGACTGCATGATCGACCACATCTTCGAGAACTCAGAGGCCTTCGCCGGCGAGTACCGCGCTGAGCTCGAGGCTCTCGTGGGCAAGGACTTCAAGGACTGTACCACGCAGGAGCAGTACCAGGCCCTCGCCCGCCTCATCGCCCGCAAGGCCAACCGCGAGTTCGCGACCTCTGACTCCGAGAACAAGAAGAGCGACAAGAAGAAGGTCTACTACTTCTGCCTCGAGTTCCTGCTCGGGCCCCTTCTCGACAACTACCTGCTCAACTATGGCGTCCGCGACATCGTGAAGCAGGGCTTGGCCGAGATGGACATCGACCTCGAGGAGCTCATCGCCCAGGAGGGCGACCCGGGCCTGGGCAACGGCGGTCTGGGCCGCCTCGCCGCCTGCTCCCTCGACTCGATGGCCGCCGAGGGCATCCTGGGCTTTGGCAACGGCATGCGCTACCACTACGGCCTGTTCAAGCAGCAGATCGTAGACGGCCGCCAGGTTGAGGTCACCGACAACTGGCTCGACAAGGGCTACCCCTGGGAGACCAAGCACCCCGAGAGCAGCGTGCTCGTCCGCTTTGGCGGCGAGGTCGTGCGCCACGAGGACGAGAGCGGCCACTACTGGTTCACCCAGGAGGGCGGCGAGCTCGTCAAGGCCGTGCCCTACGACGTCCCGGTCGTGGGCTACGAGGGCAAGACCGTGAACCGCCTGCGCCTGTGGAGCGCCGAGCCCGCGCACGAGGACTTCGACCTCGATGCGTTCAACGCCGGCGACTACGCCAAGGCCGCCAAGTTCCGCACCGACGCCGAGGCCATCTCGGAGATCCTCTACCCCAACGACGCCGGCGAGCACGGCCGCATCCTGCGCCTCAAGCAGGAGTACCTGTTCGTGGCCGCGGGCCTCGCCTCGATCATCCGCAACTACAAGTACGACCACGCCGACGCCGGCTGGGAGCGCTTCCCGGACTTCGTGGCCATCCACACCAACGACACGCATCCCGCGATGTGCGGCGCCGAGCTCATGCGCCTGCTCGTCGACGAGGAGGGCCTGGACTGGGACACCGCGTGGGACATCACGACCCGCACGATCTCCTACACCAACCACACGGTCCTGCCCGAGGCGCTCGAGAAGTGGCCCATCGAGACCTTCCGTCGCCTGCTGCCGCGCCTGTACATGTACGTCGACGAGATCAACCGCCGCTACGTCGAGAGCTTCCCGCGCGACATCGACAACTGGCAGGAGAAGCTGCGCAACACCGCCATCCTGTGGGACGGTCAGGTCCGCATGGCCAACCTCTCGGTCATCTGCAGCCACTCGGTGAACGGCGTCGCGGCGCTCCACACCGAGATCCTCAAGCGTGAGACCCTGCACGACTTTTACGAGCTCGTTCCCGAGAAGTTCAACAACAAGACCAACGGCATCTCGCCGAGGCGCTTCTTGGGCAACGCCAACCCGAGCCTGTCGGCCCTGATTACCTCCAAGATCGGCAATGGCTGGCTCAAGAACGCCGACGAGCTCTCCAAGCTCTCCGCCTACTATGACGACGACTCGTTCCTCGACGCCATGAGCGCCTCGAAGCGCGAGAACAAGGTGCGCCTGGCCAAGTACGTGCTCGAGCAGACCGGCGTCGAGATCGACCCCGACTCAATCTATGACGTGCAGGTCAAGCGCTTTCACGCCTACAAGCGCCAGCTGCTCAACATCTTCAAGGTCATGAGCATTTACAACCGCATGCTCGACGACCCGAGCTACAAGCCGCACAAGACCACGTTCATCATCTCGGGCAAGGCCGCGAGCGCCTACACGTTCGCCAAGGAGGTCATCCGCCTCATCAACTCGGTGGCCGACGTCATCAACAACGACCCCCGCGTCAACGAGTACATCAAGGTGGCCTTCATCCCCAACTTCGCTGTCTCGAACGCCCAGCTCATCTACCCCGCCGCCGACATCTCCGAGCAGATCTCCACGGCCGGCAAGGAAGCCTCGGGCACCTCGAACATGAAGCTCATGATGAACGGTGCCATCACGCTGGGCACCCTCGACGGCGCCAACGTCGAGATCGCCGAGCTTGCGGGCATGGAGAACGAGAAGATCTTTGGCATGAGGGTCGAGGAGGTCGAGGCCCTGCGTGCGAGCGGCAACTACTTCGCGTGGGACGTCGTCAACGCCGACCCCAACGGCATCGGCCGCTGCGTGCGCCAGCTCACCGACGGCACCTTCGCGGGCCTGTCGGGCAACTTCAACCAGATCTACGACGAGCTCATGGGCAACAACGACTACGACCTTGTCCTGGCCGACTTCGCAAGCTACGTGCAGGCCTGGGAGGAGCTCACCGCCTCCTACGACGATCAGCGCAGCTGGCAGCGCCGCGCCCTGCACAACATCGCCAACTCCGGTCACTTCTCGAGCGACCGCACCATCAGGGAATACGCCTCCGACATCTGGGGGCTCAACTAGCGACCGTCCGGGGCGACGCCGCGCGCGGCGCCCCTCAAGCCGCACCAGTAGGAAATCACCCGCAAAAGAAGGGGGAAGGACATGAGCAGCAAGGAAAGCATCGCGATGCTTCTCGCTGGTGGCCAGGGAAGCAGGCTGCTTGCGCTCACGCGCAACATCGCGAAGCCGGCCGTCTCGTTTGGAGGCAAGTACCGCATCATCGACTTTGCGCTGTCGAACTGCGCCAACTCGGGCATCGACACGGTGGGCGTGCTCACGCAGTACCGCCCGTACCTGCTCCACTCCTACATCGGCACGGGCGAGGCCTGGAACCTCGACTCCCGCGACGGCGGCGTCTCGATCCTGCCGCCGTACGCCACCGAGGCAGGCGGCAACTGGTATGCCGGCACGGCCGACGCCATCTACCAGAACATCGGCTACATCGAGAGCTATGACCCCAAGTACGTTGTCATCCTGTCCGGCGACCACCTGTACCGCATGGACTACAGCAAGATGATCGAGAGCCACGTCGCTAACAACGCCGACCTCACGATCTCGGTCATGCCAGTCGACTGGGCCGAGGCCTCGCGCTTTGGCATCATCACCAAGAACGACGACGACTCGGTGGCCAAGTTCACCGAGAAGCCCAACAAGCCCGACTCCAACCTCGCCAGCATGGGCATCTACGTCTTCAGCAGTGACGTGCTCATCAAGGCGCTCAAGGAGGACGCGCTCGACACGCAGTCCGAGCACGACTTTGGCAAGAACATCATCCCCAAGCTCCTGGCCGACCAGGCGCGTATCTTCTGCTACGAGTTCCACGGCTTCTGGCGTGACGTCGGCACCATCTCGAGCTACCACGAGACCTCGATGGACCTGCTCGGTCCCAACCCCGAGTTCGACCTGTTTGGCAAGGAGTTCCCGTTCATGACCAACGCCCCGGTGCGCCCGCCGCACTACGTGGGCCCCGACGCCGTGATCGAGGACGCCATCGTCGCCAACGGCTGCCGCGTCGAGGGCACGGTGCGCCACTCGGTGCTCTCGACCGACGCGGTCGTGGGCCCGCGCGCCGTCGTCGAGGACTCGGTGCTGTTCCCGGGTGCCGTCGTGAAGGAGGGAGCGCACGTTGCGCGCGCCATCCTGGGCGAGCACGCGGTGGTCGAGGCTGACGTCGAGCTCGGCAGCGTTGACGTTACGAAGGACACGGCAGTCATCGGCGACGAGGTCGTCGTTGGGAAGGGGGAGGAGTAGGCCATGGAGACTGCGGTCGGACTCATCACCACTAACTATTCCGTCAAGCACCCCAGCGCGCTCACGAAGTCGCGCCCGGCGGCATCCGTGCCGTTCCTGGGCCGCTACCGCTTCGTCGACTTCGCGCTCTCGAACATGGTGAACGCCGGCATCAACACCGTGGGCGTCATCATGCCGTTCAACTACCGCTCGATTGTCGACCACCTCTACACCGGCAAGGACTGGGGCCTCGACCGCAAGAAGGGCGGCATGTTCCTCATGCCGGGCTCCGCGTTTGGCACGAGCCGCAAAGGCCCGCGCTTCCTGCTGCGCGACCTCATCTCCAACCGCGTGTTCCTCGAGAGGGACACGGCCACCAACGTGGTGGTCTCGGCGGCCAACATCATCTACAACTACGACTACCGCGACCTCATCCGCGCGCACAACGAGTCTGGTGCAGACATCACGCTGCTCACCAAGACCTACCGCTGCGAGGCCGAGGACGTCTCGAGCGTCTACACCGAGGACGGCTGCGTGCGCGGCTTCACCTACGGCACCCGCTACGGCGACGAGGGCTTCCTCGACTGCTTCGTGATTCGCCGCGAGAAGCTCCTCGAGCTCATCGACCGCTACTCCAACGTCGACTACCTCGACCTGTTCGAGGCCCTCGAGCCCGACCTGCCGCAGATGGACATCCGCGCCCACCGCGTCGACATCTACACCGGTACGGTCTTCGACGCGCGCATGTACTACAAGCGCAGCCGCGAGATGCTCGACCCGGCCATCATCGACCAGCTGTTCCCGCCCGAGCGCACGATCAAGACCAAGGCGCACGACAACCCGCCCGCCAAGTACGAGGCCGGTTCGCACGTCACCAACAGCATCGTGAGCGGTGGCTGCCACATCATGGGCACCGTCGCCGACTCGATTCTGTCGCGCAACGTCGTCGTCGAGCCGGGTGCCACGGTGCGCGGCTGCGTCATCATGAACGACTGCATCATCGGCCGCGGCGCGCGCATCGAGAACGCCATCATCGACCGCGACAACAACATCTCCGCCGGCACCGAGCTGCGCGGCACGCCCGACAACGTCCTGGTGAAGGAAAAGGGAGGCGATCGCTAGTGGCCGGCCGCACCCGCCGCAAGCTTCGCATCCTGTACTGCGCCTCCGAGGCCGCCCCGTTCGTGAAGACCGGTGGCCTCGGCGACGTGGCCGGCTCGCTGCCGCGTGAGCTGCGTCGTTGCGGCGCCAAGGTGGCCGTGATGATGCCCAAGTACAAGAAGATCGACAAGAAGTGGCGCGACGCCATGCGCCACGTGGGCGACTTCTACATGAACCTCGGCTGGCGCACGGTGTGGTGCGGCATCGACCACCTCACCTACCACAGCATCGACTACTACTTCGTCGACAACGAGGACTACTTCGGCCGCGACTCGGTCTATGGCGACTTCGACGACGGCGAGCGATTCGCGTTCTTCTCCAAGGCCATCACTGAGTCCATCGGGCGCATCCCGGAGCTCAACGGCATCGACGTGCTGCACTGCAACGACTGGCAGACGGCCATGGCCTGCGTCTTTTTGCGCGAGTTCTACCGTGGCCTGCCCGGCTACGACAACGTGAAGACCGTCTTCTCGATCCACAACGTCAAGTTCCAGGGCCAGTACGGCGAGGACGTCATGAGCGACATCTGCGGCCTTGCCGACACCGCGGCCGCGGGGCAGCTCTACGTGGGTCCCAAGACGATCAACTTCATGAAGGGCGCCCTGCTCTATGCCGACACCATCACCACGGTGAGCCCCACCTATGCCGAGGAGCTCAAGCTGCCGTTCTACGGCGAGGGCCTCGAGGGCATCTTCCAGGAGCGCGCCTGGAAGCTCCACGGCATCCTCAATGGCATTGACCTGCAGGAATACGACCCGCACATGGACACGGGCATTGCCCAGAAGTTCTCGGCCGACGACCTGTCTGGCAAGGCCGCCTGCAAGGCCGCCCTGCAGCGGGAGCTGGGTCTCGAGGTCGACCCCACCCGCCCGCTCGCCGTCATGGTGAGCCGTCTCACCAAGCAGAAGGGCTGCGACCTGGTGCAGTACGCGCTGGGCCGCCTGCTCGACCGCTCGGTGCAGGTCGCGGTGCTAGGCACGGGCGACAAGCAGTACGAAGACTCGCTGCGCTACTTCGACTGGAAGTACAAGGGCCAGATGTGCGCTCGCATCGACTTCGACTCGGCGCTGTCGCACCGCATGTACGCCGGTGCGGACCTCTTCCTCATGCCAAGCCAGTTCGAGCCCTGCGGCCTGTCCCAGATGATCGCCATGCGCTACGGCACGCTTCCCGTCGTGCGCGAGACGGGCGGCCTCAAGGACTCCGTGCAGCCCTACAACAAGTTCACGGGCGAGGGCACCGGCTTCTCGTTTGCCAACTTCAACGGTGATGAGTTCGCAGACTGCGTGCTCGATGCCTGTGAGGTATTCTGGACTGACAAGGGCGCCTGGGAAGGCCTCGTGAAAAACGCCATGGGCGCCGACTTTGGGTGGCGCCGTGCCGCGAATCAGTACCTGGACGTGTACCACGACCTTCACCCCGAGGTGATTCCCTACAACAAGAAACGAAGTCGCTAGGGTTCCCGCGCTCGCGGTCGAGCCCCGGCCGCGAGCGAGCGGGGATGAAGTTGCATGTGGGCCTATCACGATTCGCGTGACACCCTCTATAGGAATCCGTACGGCGCCGCCCCCGTGGGCGGCGCCGTCGTGCTTAAGCTCGACGTGGGTGGAGACCGCGACGCCTCGGCCACGCTGCGCACCTGGGTCGACGGCGTGGGCGAGACCTTCGTGCCCATGGTGGGCGAGCAGCTCGAGGACCGCGTGCGCTTCTCGGTTGAGTACGCCTGCGAGCAGCCCGCACTGGTCTGGTACTCGTTCGTGATCGAGCGTGGCGACGGCCGCGTGCTGCGTTATGGCGCGCGCGACGGCAAGACCGGCGGCGAGGGCGTGCTGTGCGAGTGGGAGCCGCCCTCCTTCCAGCTCACGGTCTACGAGCCGCGCGAGGTCAAGCCCGCCTGGTTCACCTCGGGCATCGTCTACCAGATCTTCCCCGATCGCTACCGTCGCGGCGCCGACTGGCGTGCTCGCGTCGAGCTGGCGGGCCACCTCCACGAGAACGACTCCGCTGACGGCGTGGCCGGTACGCGCCGCAACGTCGTCGAGCACTGGAACACCGAGCCCGCCTACGCCAAGGACGAGGCCGGCCGCGTGACCACGTGGGACTTCTACGGCGGCACCCTCGAGGGTATCCGCGACGATCTGCCGCGCCTGGCCGACATGGGTATCTCGACGCTCTACCTCAACCCCATCTTCGAGGCGCGCAGCAGCCACCGTTACGACACGGCAGACTTCATGCAGGTAGATGCCATGCTTGGCGACGAGCAGGGCTTCCGTGACCTGTGTGCCCAGGCTGCTGAGTTGGGCATCTCCATCGTGCTCGACGGCGTCTTCAACCACGTGGGCGCAGACTCGCGCTACTTCAACCGCTACGAGACCTATGCCGAGCCGGGCGCCTGGCAGGCCCACACCCAGGGCGAGAAGAGTCCCTATGCGGACTGGTTTGGTTGGAAGGACGACGGCACCTACGACGCCTGGTGGGGCGTCGACGACCTGCCCGCCATCAACGAGTCCAACCCCGGCTACCAGCGGCTCATCTGCGGAAAAGACGGCGTGGTGCGCCACTGGCTTGCCGCCGGCGCGCGCGGCTGGCGCCTCGACGTGGCAGACGAGCTTCCCGACGAGTTCATCGAGCAGATCCGCGCGGCCGCCGCGGCCGAGCGCGCCGACGCCCTCGTGCTGGGCGAGGTCTGGGAGGACGCCTCCAACAAGGTGGGCTACGGAAAGCTCCGCCGCTACCTTCTGGGAAGCGAGCTCGACTCGGCCATGAACTATCCCTTCCGCGACGCGGTACTCGGCTTTCTGCTGGGCACCACGAGCGCGCCCGACGCCGCCGAGAGCCTTGCCTCCATCACCGAGAACTACCCGCTCGAGGCCCAGGCCGCCTCGCTCAACCTCCTGTCGAGCCATGACCGTCCGCGCCTCATGAGCGTGCTGGGCGGCGCCCTGGGCCACCCCGACTGGCAGCCCTGGCCCGACGACTTCCCGGGCCGCCTCACGGATGGCGAACGTGGCCTTGCCAAGGGCCGCTTCTGGCTCGCGACCCTCATGCAGATGACCTACCTGGGCGTTCCCAGCATCTACTACGGAGACGAGCTGGGCATGGAGGGCCTGTCCGACCCCTACAACCGCGGACCCTACCCCTGGGCGAGGGGCGACGCTGGCGCGAGCGGGGAGGCCGTGGGCGAGCTCGTCACCGGCGACGCCGACTGCCGCACGATGTATCGCAACGTCATCCAGCTGCGCCGCAGCCTGCCCGTGCTCACGGACGGCCTCGTGCGCCCCTTTGCCCCGTGTGACGACGTGCTGGGCTGGTGGCGCCTCCCGCAGGGCGGCGAGGGCATGAGCGCGTGCGTGCTCGTGAACCGCAGCCTCTCCGAGTGGCATGACGTCTCGGTCGAGGACCGCGGGGCCCGCGCGAGCGAGGTCATCGGCGGCGCCGAGCTGCGCCGCGAGGGTGGCCGCGTGGCGCTTACGCTGGCACCCCTTGGCAGCGCGGTCATCGTGTTCGACGACGGCGCGGGGCTGGCCCGCCCGCTCGAGACGGGCACGGGCGTCGTGTGCCACGTGACGTCGGTCCCCAACGGCGGCAGGCCCGGCACGCTGGGTACTCCCGCGCGCGCCTTCGTCGACTGGCTCGAGGCGAACGGCCAGCGCTACTGGCAGATCCTGCCGGCCAACCCCACCGACGGCTTTGGCTCGCCCTATGCGGGCACCTCGGTCTTCGCCGGAAACGAACGCCTGCTGGCCGTGCAGGGCGAGGAGCTGCGCGCACGCATGAAAGCCTTCGAGCCCGACGCGGTGTACGAGGAGTTCATGCAGGCAAACGCCGAGTGGCTCGACCCCTACGCGTGCTACGCGGCCATCGCCGAGCTCACGGGCACCGACGCCTGGCAGACCTGGCCCGAGCGGTGGCGCCGCTACGCGCCCGAGCTGCTCGACGACCCGCGCCTGGCAGACGGCATCCGCCTCCATCGCTTCGCCCAGTGGGAGTTTGAGTGGGAGTGGATGGACCTGCGCGCCTACGCCAACGCGCGCGGCGTCCAGATTATCGGCGACATCCCCATGTACGTGGCCGCCAACTCGGCAGACGTCTGGGCTGCGCCCGAGCAGTTCTGCCTCAACGCCGACGGTAGCGCGAGCCTGCAGGCGGGCACCCCGCCCGATGCGTTTGCTAAGGATGGCCAGCTGTGGGGCAATCCCTGCTACCGCTGGGACGCCATGCGCGCCGACGGCTATGACTGGTGGATGCGCCGCCTGGCCCGCACGTTTGCGCTCTATGACGTCACGCGCCTCGACCACTTCCTGGGCTTCCAGAACTACTACGGCGTGCCCGCCGGCAAGGGTGCGCTTGAGGGCGCCTGGCACGAGGGTCCGGGCATCGAACTGTTCCGCCGCGCTCACGAGCTGCTGGGGCCGCTGCCGATCATCGCCGAGGACCTGGGCTCGGTTACGCCCGCGACCCGCGCGCTGCTCGCCCAGGTGGGCTGCCGCGGCATGGACGTGCTGCAGTTTGCCGATGGCGACGTGCGCGGCGGCTGGCAGCCCAAGGCCGGCAAGGTGGCCTACACCTCGACGCACGACACCCAGACGCTCGTGGGCTGGTGCGCCGAGCGCTTTGGCCTCGACGAGCCCGCGGCCCGCGAGCTAGCCGACCGCCTCATGAGGCAGACCTACGCCTCGGCCGCCGACGTCGTGATGTGCACGCTGCAAGACGCGGCGCTGCTGGGAGACGACGCCCGCATGAACGTGCCGGGCGTGGCCGAGGGCAACTGGAGCTGGCAGGCGATCGACGAGCTGCTGCCCTCGGCCGGCGCCTACCTGCGCGAGCTGGGCGCCGCGCGGCGTTAGACCGCCAACTGCAGCGCCCCTGCCCGGTCGCCCGTGCCAAACGGTACAATCGCAGGCATGAGACCAGTGCGCGCCGACCCCACACCCACGGGGCCGGCCGCTTTGCATGCCGAGGGGTTGCCCATGCTCATCAACCGCGTATCGCGCCAGCTGCTCGCCGCGCCCGAGCTGCTTGGGGCCATGTCTGACCTGCGCTGTGGCAAGGACGTCGTCCTGTCCGTCTCGCAGAGCGCCCGCACGCTCGTGCTCGCGAGCGTCTGGGCGGCCGACCCGCGCCCCTGCCTGTTCGTGGTGTCGGGCGAGGAGGCGGCGGACCGCGCGGCCAAGGCGCTCGCCGCCTGGCTGGGCCAGGACCTCGTGCTGCGCTATCCCGAGCGCCGCGACCTGCCCTGGAAGACCGACGCCACCGACGACGCCGTCATCGGCGCGCGCACCGAGGCCATCGGCCGCCTCGCCTGTGGCGACCCTTGCGTCGTGGTGGCCTCGGGCCGCTCGCTTTTGCGCCGCGTGCCGCCCGTGGGCTCGGGCTACTGGGCAAGCTCCACCTTCTCGGTGGGCGACGAGGTGCCCTTCGAGGACGTGGGCGCGTTGCTCGTGGGGCTGGGCTACGCCGACGTGGGCGAGCTCGACGGCCCCGGCACCTTCCACATTCACGGCGACGCCGTCGACGTGTTCCCCTCGCAGGACACGGTGCCCGTGCGCATCGAGTTCTTTGGCGACGAGATCGACCGCGTGAGGCGCATGGTCGGCGCCACCGGCCAGACCATCGGCGACCTCGAGAGCGTCACCGTGCGCCCCTGCCGCGAGCTCGCCCTCACCGACGAGACAATCGCCCGCGCGCGCAAGGCCCTGTGGACCGATGCCCAGGCGAGCACCGCCGTTGCCGCCGACCTCGAGCTCATCGAGGCGCGCAGCCCCGAGCCCTCGCTCGACCGCTACCTCGCCGCCCTCTACGGCAAGACGGCGAGCCCGCTCGAGCACATCGCGGCCGAGACACTCGTCTGCCTAGCCGAGCCCCGCTCCCTGTTCGACGACTGCACCCGCGCCTCCGACGAGGTCGAGGAGCTCGCGAGAAACGCGGGCGCTGAGACCGCCGGCCTCTACACACTGCCGCGTGAGCTCGACTTTGGCTCTCAGCAGCGTCTCTCGTTCGCGAGCATGCTGCGTGCCGGCACCTCCGTCACCGCCGAGCTGCCCATTCGCCAGCCGGGCATCGCCGGCTCCGACACGCGCCTTCTGGGCCGCGTGCGCCAGCTCATCAACGACAACTGCGCGGTGCTCTTCGCCGTGCCCGACCGCGCCACGCGCGAGCACCTCGAGCTCAACTTTGGCGACGAGCACATCATGTTTGGAGAGTCGCTGGCCCAGGCCGCCGAGAACGGCGTGCCGGCCCTCGACCCGTCTGCTAACGACCCCGCCGCGGCGCCGCCCCTGCCTCGCGGCCAGGTGACCTTCACCGACGCCGCCGTGCCCGCGGGCATTGTTGCCCCCACGACCAAGCTTGCCGTGCTGTCGGTGGGCGACCTGTCGGTGCGCATGGCCCGCCACCGCGCCCGCCGCCGCGTCGACCCCACGAGCATCACGTTCCCCTTCAAGCCCGGCGACTACGTCGTCCACGCCACGCACGGCATCGCGCTGTTCGCTGACATCGTGCGCCAGGAGGTGGGCGGCAAGGAGCGCGACTACTTCCTGCTCGAGTACGCGGGCCAGGACAAGCTCTTCGTGCCGCTCGAGCAGGTCGACCGCATCACCCGCTACGTGGGCCCCGATGGCTCGAGCCCTCGCCTCACGCGCCTCAACACGGCTGACTGGTCGCGCGCAACAAACAAGGCGCGCAAGAACGCCAAGCGCCTCGCCTTTGACCTCGTCGACCTCTATACCCGCCGCGCGAGCGTCCAGGGCCACGCGTTTGCCCCCGACACGCCCGAGCAACAGGAGATGGAGGCCTCGTTTAGCTACGAGCTCACCCCAGACCAGAAGACCGCCGTGGCAGACATCAAGGCAGACATGGAGACGGCCCGTCCCATGGACCGCCTGCTGTGCGGCGACGTGGGCTTCGGCAAGACCGAGGTGGCCCTGCGCGCGGCCTTCAAGTGCGTGGCTGAGGGCCGCCAGGTCATGGTCCTGTGCCCCACCACGATCCTTGCCCAGCAGCACTACGAGACGTTCTTCAACCGCTTTGCCCCGTTCGACTTCGAGGTCGACGTCATGAGCCGCTTCCGCACCGCCAAGCAGCAGAGGCTTGCCCTCGAGGGCTTCGCGAGCGGCAAGATCTCGGTGCTCGTGGGCACGCACCGCCTGCTCTCGAGCGACGTCAACCCCCACGACCTGGGCCTCGTCATCGTCGACGAGGAGCAGCGCTTTGGCGTGCAGCACAAGGAGCAGCTCAAGAACATGCGCGAGCAGGTCGACGTGCTCACCCTGTCTGCTACGCCCATCCCGCGCACCATGCAGATGGCGATGAGCGGCGTGCGCGACATGAGCATGATCATGACCCCGCCGCCGGGCCGCCTGCCGGTCAAGGTGACGGTGGGGGAGTACGACCCCGACGTCGTCTCGGCGGCGATCCGCGCCGAGCTCGCGCGCAAGGGCCAGGTCTACTACGTGTCGAACCGCGTCAAGACCATCGACGAGGCAGAAGCCCGCGTGCTCGAGGCCGCGCCCGAGGCCCGCGTGGGCGTGGCGCATGGCAAGATGAGCGCCAAGCAGGTCGAGGACATGATGATGAAGTTCCAGCGCGGCGAGATCGACGTGCTGGTGGCGACCACCATCATCGAGAGCGGCATCGACAACCCGCACACTAACACGCTCATCATCGAGGATTCGCAGCGCCTGGGCCTCGCGCAGCTCTACCAGCTCAAGGGTCGCGTGGGACGTGGGCGCACGCAGGCCTATGCCTACTTCATGTTCCCCGGCGAGCGCCCGCTCACGCCCGAGGCCACCGAGCGCCTCACGGCGATCAACGAGTTCCAGGAGCTGGGCAGCGGCATGCGCGTGGCCATGCGCGACCTCGAGATCCGCGGCGCGGGCTCGCTCATGGGCGCCGAGCAGCACGGCAACCTCTCGAGCGTGGGCTTCGACCTGTTCACCCAGATGCTGGGCGAGGCCGTGGCCGAGGCCAAGGGCGAGAGTGGCGAGGAGCTCGCGAGCAGCGAGGTCAACATCAACCTGCCGGCCGACTTCTACCTGGCCGAAGAGTACCTGCCCGAGGTCGACCGCCGCGTGCTCGTCTACCGCAAGCTCGCCTGCGCCGTGGAGCTCGCCGAGGTCGACGCGCTGCAGAGGGAGTGCGAGGAGAAGTTCGGCAGCCTGCCGCAGGCGGCCAAGAACCTCTTCGACCGCACGCGCATCCGCGTGCGCGCCCAGCGCCTGGGCGTGGCGAGCGTGTCGGTCGCAAGCGGCCGTCTCATGTTCCAGGGACTCAAGTGCAACCGCGACCTCACGCTCAGGCTCAAGGAGCAGCGCGCCCTCGTCTATCCCAAGACCGAGAAGGTCGCCTATCCCATAGCCCGCGGCAACGCCGACGTCGTCTCGCAGGCCCTCGCGGTCCTGGAGCTCGCCGGCGGCGACGACGAGCCCGAGGAGTAGCGCCTGCGCTTCTCTCATGCAATGTGTGGCAAACGCGCCTAAAACTCGCTCTTGGCGGCGATAATTAGGCGCGTTAAGCACGCACAGCGCGGCCGGCGCCCGCTTGGGCCGGGCCGCGGGAGAGGAGCACCCATGGCACTCGTCACCAACCCCCAGGCGATCGACTCCGCGGCTTCTGCCGCCGCCGCGTTCGAGGCCGTTGCCAACAAGCCGTTCCCCACGGACATCTTCGAGGCCCCGCAGCTGCGCTGGGCCGTCATCGGCTGCGGCGTCATCGCCAACCAGATGGCGCAGGCCCTGGCGCTTGCCGGCCGCCACTTCGTGGCCGTGCAGAACCGCACGCGCGCAAAGGCCGACGCCTACGCCCAGCGCTGGGGCGTCGAGCGCGTCTACGACACCCCCGAGGAGCTCTACGCCGATCCCGAGGTCGATGTCGTCTATATCACCACGCCCCACAACACCCACATCCAGTTCCTGCGCGGTGCCCTGGGGGCAGGCAAGCACGTCCTGTGCGAGAAGTCCATCACGCTCAACTCCGAGGAGCTCGCTGAGGCCCAGGCCATCGCCGACAAGAACCACGTGCAGCTCATCGACGGCACCACGATCTTGCACATGCCGCTCTACCGCGGCCTCATCGCCCGCGCGATGGCCGGCGACTTTGGCAAGCTCAACCTCGCCACACTCAACTTTGGCAGCTACAAGGACTACGACCCCAACAATCACTTCTACAATCCCAAGCTCGCCGGCGGCGCCATGCTCGAGATCGGCGTCTACCCCGTTACGCTCGCCCGCCTGTTCTTGGTGAGCCAGCCCGTTGACGTCATCTCGATCTGCAACGCGTGCGAGACGGGCGTCGACGTCACGAGCGGCATCGTCATGCGCAACGCCGAGATGCAGATGGCCACGATCACGATGTCGCTGCACTCCAAGCAGCCCAAGCGTGCGATGCTCTCCTTCGAGGACTGCTACGTCGAGATCATGAACTACCCGCGCGCCGACCGCGCCACCATCACCTGGACGGCCGACAACCGCCGCGAGGAGATTCACGTGGGCGAGGAGGCCTACGCGCTGTGCTACGAGGTGGCAGACCTCGAGCGCGCCGTCGCGGGGGATGCGGTCGAGGACGCGATGATCGCCTACACCACCGACGTCATGGCCATCATGACGCAGCTGCGCCGCCAGTGGGGCGTGCGCTATCCCGAGGAAGAGGGCCTGGCGTAAGGGTCGCGTCAGGGTTATGGGAGGACACCGTCTCCGGCGCTACACTGGGCGCAAAACCAAGGAGAGGAAACGAGTATGACTGCAGCAAACATCGCGTCGTTCATCCGCGGCGCGCACCACCTCGTCTATCGCCCCGACGGCCTCGTGAGGCCGTCGCGCATGTCCGACAAGCAGATGGACGCCGCCAAGGAGGCCGGTCGCGCCCGCGCCGCGAGCTACACGGCCGGCGTCACGATTGACCTGGTCACCGATGGTGATGAGGTCTCGTTCGACTGCTCCGTCGTGCGGCCCCTGCACCTCGAGAGCGCCGCCGTGCGCGAGACGATCGAGCTCGCCCGCGGCCGCGGCGACGACCGCGAGCCCGAGGCGGGCCTCGTCGACGGCATCGACCTGTACGTCGACGGCGCCTACGTCCTCACGGCCCCCGTGGCAGACGGCCCCGTCACGCTGCGCTTCCCCAACGAAGGCCACGCGCCCGCCCACGTGGTCGTCTACCTTCCCTGCCTCATGTCCGTTGCGGTGGGCAACCTCTCGACCAACGGCAGCCTCGAGCGCGCGCCCGAGCGCGGCTATCTGCTTGCCCTGGGCGACTCGATTACCCAGGGCTACGTCGTGGGGCAGCCCGGTGGCACCTGGCCGGCGCGCGTCTCGCGCGTGCTCGGCCTCGACCTCGTGAACCAGGCCATTGCCGGCCATCACTTCGACGCGCACACCCTGCGCGGCATGAAGCTGCTGCGCGAGAACCCGCCCGCGGCCATCGTCGTGGCCTACGGCACCAACGACTGGTCGCACACCGCAAGCGGGGCCGAGCTCGTGGAGAACATGAGCCGCTACCTCGCCAAGCTCGCCGACCGCTTCCGCGACACGGCCATCTTCGTGCTGAGCCCCGTCTGGCGTGCCGACGTCGACGAGCCGCGCGCCTGCGGCCGCACGCTGGTCTGGGTCGCGAGCATCCTGTGTGACGAGTGCGCCCGCCTGGGCCTCACCTTCGTCGACGGCACGGACCTCGTGCCGGCCGACCCCTCGCTCTATGCCGACGGCCGCCTGCACCCGGGCCTCGAGGGCGCCCGCCACATGGCGGCCGGCGTGGTCGAGAAGCTCTCTGAGGCCGGGCTCGTCGAGCTCCTGGGCGGAGACCACGACGGCCCCCGCGCACGCGCCGATGCCCAGACGAGCCTGCGCGCCGACGCCCCCGGCCGCCAGCGCGAGCTCGAGCAGGCCGTCCGCACGATCTGGCGCCTCTGCCAGCCCGACGGCTGCCCCTGGGACCGCGTCCAGACGCACGAGAGCATCAAGAAGAACATGATCGAGGAGGCCTACGAGGCCGTCGACGCCATCGAGGCGCACGACCCCACCCACCTGCGCGAGGAGCTGGGAGACGTCCTCATGCAGGTGCTGCTCCACGCCCAGATCGCCGCCAACGCCGGCGAGTTCACGTTTGCCGACATCTGCCGCGACCTCGACGACAAGCTCGTGAGGCGCCACCCGCACGTGTTTGGCTCGGGTGCCTCGGCCAGCGACGCCAACGAGGTGCTCGACATCTGGAGCAAGGTCAAGCTCGAGGAGCGCAAGGGCGCGGCGGATGCCGAGGGCGAGGCCCCCACGAGCCTGCTCGACGCCGTGCCGCGCGCCCTGCCGTCGCTCATGCAGGCCCAGAAGATCTCGAAGAAGGCTGCCGCCTGCGGCTTTGACTGGGAGACCACCGAAGACGTCTGGGCAAAGGTCGACGAGGAGCGCGCGGAGTTCTCGAACGAGGACCGCGGCAGCGAGGCTGCGGCCGAGGAGCTGGGCGACGTCCTGTTCGGCCTGGTCAACGTCGCCCGCAAGGAGGGCGTCGACGCCGAGACGGCGCTGCGCCTGAGCTGCGACAAGTTCCGCTCGCGCTGGTCTGCCATGGAGGGGGCGGCCCGCGAGCGGGGAGCCGTTCTCGAGGACCTCTCGCATGATGAGCTTGAGGAGCTTTGGGCCCAGGCCAAGCGCGAGGGCTAAACTGTTGCCTGCTTAACTGAAGCGAGTAGACGCGCCCGCCCGGCTTCCCGGACGGGCGCGACCTCGCAGACATGTGTTCGACCGCAGCAGAAACGAAGCAGGAACATTCATGACCGATTTTTCCAGCCAGCCGCAGCGCCCGCGCGGCGCCGAGGGGTCCGCGCGCTACCGCGCCTCCGACAACGCGCGCGTTGCTCGCCCCACGCATGCGCGCGACCGTGCCGTTCATGGGCGCGACCAGGCGCGCGGCCGCGTTCGCGAGCGCGCCTCCGAGCAGGGCTGTGCCCATGCCTCGAGCCGCGTGGCCTCGCGTGGCCGCGAGCGGGGCGCCGCCAAGGCCTCTCCCGCGCAGGCGGTTGTGGGCTGGTGCTCCTCGCACCTCATGCTGTGCATCGTCGTGGGCATCATCGTGGTCGTGCTGGGCGCGCTCTACTCGCCCGCCAAGGCCCTCTACGGCGCGCGCCGCACCAACGCCGTGCTCGCCCAGCGCCTCGACGCCGCCACCTCGAGCGCCCAGACCCTCCAGAGCGAGGTCGACTCGCTGATGACCCGCGAGGGCATCGAGGACGAGGCGCGCCGCCGCGGCTACGTCCAGGAGGGCGACACCGCCGTCGACATGGACGGCGTGACCGACTCGGGCAGCGCCACGACCGACGAGAGCGTCACCAACGACACGTCCGCCACGACCGACGAGGAACCGACGCCCTGGTACACCTCGGTGCTCGACTTCATCTTTGGCTATGACCCCTCGACCCAGGGAGTTGGATAGATGGGACGCGTCACCGTCATCGACATCGGAACCGTGACCTGCCGCCTGGGCGTGGCGAGCGTCGCGGTCGGCCACGTCGAGAGCTGCTCCAAGACCTCGACCATCTGCAACCTGGGGGAGGGCGTGGCCGAGACGGGCTCCCTGTCGGCCGCCGCGTGCGAGCGCGTCGTCTCCTGCGTGCGCGGCTACCTCGAGGCGGCCCGCGAGGCCGGCGTCGAGGTTGCTTGCTGCACGCTCACGAGCGCCGCTCGCGACGCCTCGAACTCCGAGGACCTGCTGGGCGCGCTTCGCGGGCTGGGGGTTGACCCGCAGGTCATTCCCGGCGAGGTCGAGGGCTCGCTCACGTTTCTGGGCGTGGCCCAGGACTTCGCGGGCCAACGCATCGTCGTGGCCGACAACGGCGGTGGCTCCACCGAGGTCGCGGTGGGCACGCTGGGCGCGAATGGCGTCGGGCTCGAGGCGGTTCGTTCGCTCAATGTCGGCTGCCGCCGCTTGACCGACCTGTTCCTCTCGGGCGAGGAGCCGCTTGCCGCCGACGACCTTGAGCGAGCCCGCGCGTTTTGCCGCGAGCGCCTTGCGGGCGAGCTGCCCGGGGGCGCCCCCGCCGTGGCGCGGGCCGGCAGGCTCGTGTGCGTGGGCGGCACGGTGACCACCCTCGTGGCGATCGCCGCCGCGCTCGACCCCTACGATCCCAGCTTCGTGCACCTGCACGACCTCGAACTTTCCGAGGTGGACGAGCTCACCGGGCGCCTCGCCGGCATGTCCCTCGAGCAGCGTCGCGGCGTGGTGGGCCTGCAGCCCAAGCGTGCCGGCGTGATCGTGGCCGGCTCGGTCTGCGTGGGCGAGCTCATGCGCGCCTGCGGCGTCGAGCGGCTCACGGTGAGCGAGAGCGACCTGCTCTTTGGCCTGTCGCTCGCGGCCGACGCTGCCGCCTGCGGCGAGCCGTCGCCCGTTGCGTGGGCCCCACGGCTCTTCTCGTTGCGCTAAGGTTGTTGCGCCCGGGGGCGTGGCGGAATTGGCAGACGCGGGGGTCTTAAAAACCTCTGCCGAAAGGCTTGTGGGTTCGAACCCCACCGTCCCTACCATCTACACGAAAAGGGCGGCCATCCCATGCGGGGTGGCCGCCCTTCCTGATGTGACAAGGGGGTCAGAGCCCTTTGTCATGCTTGCGTGCGTCCGCTAGGCGTAGCAGGGGACCTTGGCCTCGGTGCAGCTGGGCGCGTTCATGAGGGCAAGCAGCGTGCGCTCGGAGTCCGAGGCGTCGGCGCCCGTGAGGAACGGGACGCCATTGACGTAGGGGATGCCGAGGGTGCCCGAGATGAGCGTCACGGCAATGAGGAAGTCGTGGTCGCCGGCGAGCTCGGGGACGTCGGCCATCTTGCACTGGGTGACGTCGTAGCGGCCGGCATAGCCGTGTGCGTCAAGGAAGCGGCAGACGCGCTCGCGAACTAGCGAAGATGTGCAGATGCCCGTACCGCAGGCCATGAGGATGTGCTTCATTGCCGTCCCTTTGAAAACGACAGGCGGTCTGGCTGTGGCTGCGGGCTACGCGATTCGTTTGAGGTGCGTGCGCTCAGACCAGGTTTGTTTTAACAAACGGGTAGTGTAGCCGCTTTTCTCGCCCATGGCTAGTTGTTATATTGCCGCGCCATCTGTTGGCTTGCCTGCGCATGCGCGCTTTACGTCATCGCACTCTTGTGCTGCTCATGCGCGTTTGCTGCCATCGTCCCGCTCATTAAGCACCCGATTTTACGTGCCTCAAAACATCGAGCACCCGCTTTTACGTGCTAGATGGCCTGCTAGCACGTAAAAGCGGGTGCTCAGCTTGCCGACACGTAAATATGGGTGCGCGAGAAGGCAAAAAACGGCCCCATCGCTGGGGCCGTCTCGAATTCAATGGTGCCCCCAGCGGGATGTCCGCGTTCGGCTGCGCCGCCCGCGTGCGCCGCGCCGCCTGCGGCGGCTTGCGCGCGACCTCGGCAAACGCTTGGCGCGTTTGCTCGAGCTCGCCCCTCTCGGGTTCGAATCCCGCGTGCGAGGGGAGACGCCCATAAAAAACGGCCCCATCGCTGAGGCCGTCTCGGGTTCAATGGTGCCCCCAGCGGGATTCGAACCCGCGATATCCACCTTGAAAGGGTGGCGTCCTAGGCCGCTAGACGATGGGGACTGCGCATGTGAGTATATCAGAGCTTGGGCGCACTACCACTACCAGTCGAGGTCGTTGTCGCGGGCAAAGGCGCGCGCCTGCTCGGAGAAGCCGTCCTGGGAGCTGGCCCAGGCGAGGAAGTCGGGCGTATCCATGATGACGGGGTCGCATTCGTGCACCGCGAGCCGAGCCTCGGTGTAGCTGCCGGGGTCAAACGGCGGGCGCGCCGGCAGGTAGGGCTCCACGAACGTGGGCCGCAGCAGGGCGTGGGCGCCGCCGCGGCAGAGCCTCGCGTAGCCCTTGAGTGCGCGCTTTGCCGCGGGGATGCGGCCAAGCTTGAAGAGCAGCAGCGTGCGGGCGAGGTGCATCCAGGCGTTGCCCGCGCGGCCAAACTGGGCGTCGAGGTCATCGAGGCCCTTTTCGTCCTCGAGCCTCGCCAGGCAGATGGCCCAGGTGAAGCGCGCCCCGAGCATGTCGCTGGGGTTCTCCCCAATGATCTGCTCGCAGGTGGCGCAGGCGCCCCGGTAGCGGCCGGTCTCGGCCTGCGCGCGGGCGATGGTGGCAAGCAGGCGCAGGCGCGGGCGCTCGTCGACGCACTCCCACACGTCCTGGCCGGGCTTGGGCTTGGTCATGGCGAGGCCGGCGCTGCGGGCAACCTCCTCGTGCTGGGGCAGCACCTGCGTTCGGGCGCCCTGCAGCTTCGCGAGCGAGGTGTCGGGCTCCCTCGAGCGAATCATCGCCATCATCGCAATGGCGTCGTCGGTGCCGGGATAGGTCTCGAAGGCGTGCTCGCAGCGGTTGTGGAGCCGGTCGAGCCTGCTGTCGACGGCCTTGGCGTAGGCCTCGTCGTCATCGATGAGCTCCTCGGAGGCCATGTCATCCTCGTTGGCGGCAACAGCGCGGACCACCTCGGCAAACGCTCTGTCATCGCCGCGCGTGAGGTAGGTGTCGGGGTCTGCCACCACGGCCTGGCGCAGCTCCGCGTAGGCGTCGTCGGACAGGCCGCCCAGCTCGAGGCTCTTGTGCTGGGCGAGGCGGTCGTAGAGCTCCGACCTCAGCTGCTGGCTGGTCCTCACTGCTGGTCCTCCTCTCCAAGGGTGGGGTCTGCGGCGAGCTCGCGCTCCTGCGCCTCGATGACCTCGGGCAGGTTGGCGAGCCATGAGCCCAGCGAGCCGCGCTCGTGGTCGTCGCAGCCCTCCTGCAGAAGCACCGTGGCCTCGGAGGTGGCGAGGATGAGCTCGTCCTCGCTCATGGGTGTCACGCAGATGCGCGCGTAGACGCCATCGGGGAGGTCGTCCTGGCGGCCGAGCGTGGTGCCGGCGTTGGGGTAGGCGTCAAGCAAGTGCCTGACCTCGCGGGCCGCCTCCTCGCGGCTCTCCTGCTTGTAGAGCAGGGCTATGCGCGCGAGCGAGTACCAGGCGGCGCCGTGCGTCGTCTCGGCGCTGGCGAGCAGCTGGCCGTAGCTCTCCTCGTCCTCGAGCTTGGCGTAGGCGAGGGCGAGCGTGTACGAGACGTCGGCCGGGTCGCCGGGCTCGATCGCGAGGGCCTCCCGCGCCTCGTCGATCGCCATGCGGTAGCGGCCGCAGATGAGCGAGGTCGAGGATGCGGCGGCCATCCAGCGCAGGTAGGGGCGCATCGCGAGGGCGGCGCTTGCCTGGGCGAGCTCGGCAAAGGAGCCCCTGGCGCCGGCGAGCGCGGCGTCGCGGGCGCGCTCGCACTGGGCGCGCACCTGCGGGGCGTCCTGGACAAGGTAGTCGTGGTAGGCGGTTGGCGTGCGCGAGTCGGCGGCGGCGATCATGCGGCGCGCGTCGAGGCAGTCGGGGTCGAGCTCGAGCGCCTCGGTGAGCAGCTTGCGCGCCTCGCGAATCGTCTGCGGGGCGCTCACGGCCGTGGCGAACGGCAGCTCGTAGTCGATGAGCTGGGCCGCCTGGGCAACGAGGCCAAACGCGCGGTCGTCGTCGGTCTGTGGCAGCGAGTCGCGCTTCTGGACGAAGCGCCTGCTGAATTCCTCGGCCTTGCGCGCCATGCCAAACGGGTCGCCGGGGTCGAGCGTGGCGGCGTAGCGCAGGCTCAGCCGCTGGAAGTCCTCCTGGTGTGGATCGAGCGCCATGCGCCCTCCCTTCTTCGCTACTCCTATGGTAACAAGGGCGCGGCCATGCGTCGCAGCGGGCGGGCGGCGCATGCCACCGCCCTCGCGATGCCCCCGTTGACCTCGCTCGATGGCATGTGGCGCTCCCCGTGGTCCCCAACCTCGCACTTCGCATAGATTTCGAGAATTGTTGAATACTGTTTCGCGTCCGTTTCGATATCGGGCAACATTTGCCCTGTTCCTTGACGTCGCTCACCGATGTGTCATGATTTCGAACCATCCACTGGAGATGGCGCGTGGGGATGCGTGCCCAAGTGAATCGAGAGAGTAACGCCATGAACAAGCAGCTATCCATTATTGAGGTCGTCATTATCTAATACGGGTGGCTGATTCGCCGCCCGTTGCTAACGGGCGGCCTAAAGAGGGGCCGTCGGGGAGGAACCCAACGGCCCCTCTTTTTTTGCGCACTGGCTTTTCTCTCGCTATGGAAGGAGCGCTTGTGAACGGAATCGTCGTAATGGTTGCAGCCGCCGTGCTGCTCTTTGGTGGCTATATGCTGTATGGCCGTTGGCTCGCCAACAAGTGGGGTGTCGACGCCGACGCCATCACCCCCGCCCGCCGCATGGAGGATGGCAACTCGTTCTCCCCGGCCTCCTGCTTCACCGTGTTCTCGCACCAGTTCAGCTCGATCTGCGGCGCCGGTCCCGTCACGGGCACCATCGTGGCCATGGCTTTCGGCTGGCTCCCGGTTGCCCTGTGGGTCCTCGTCGGAGGCATCTTCTTTGGTGCCGTCCACGACTTCGGCGCCCTCTACGCCTCGATGAAGAACAACGGCAAGTCGCTTGCCCAGCTCGTCGAGAAGTACATCGGCCGCACCGGCCGCCGCTTGTTCCTGCTGTTCAGCTGGCTGTTCTGCATCATCGTCATCGCGGCCTTCACCTCGATGGTCTGCGGCACCTTCAAGTACACCGCCGCTGCCGAGGGCGGCATCGACTTCACCAAGTCCTACGCCGCCGGCTGCGCCGGCACGATCTCGATCCTGTTCACCTTCGTTGCCATGGCCTTTGGTTGGGCTTGCAAGAAGTTCGACCTCGAGGGTGCCAAGGAGTTCGTCCTGGGCGTCGTCCTCATGGTCGCCATGTTTGCCGTGGGCATGCAGTTCCCGCTGTACCTCGACCTCAACCAGTGGATCGCCGTCGTCATGGTCTACCTGGTCTTCGCCGGCGCCATGCCCATCGACGTCCTCAAGACCCCGCGCGATTACCTCACGTCCATCATGATGATTGTCATGATCGTCTGCGCCGTGCTCGGCATCGTCGTCCTGGGCGTCAAGGGCCAGGCCACCATCACTGCCCCGGTGTTCACCGGCTTCACCACCAAGTCTGGCATGATGTTCCCGGTCATGTTCGTCTCCGTCGCCTGCGGCGCCCTCTCCGGCTTCCACAGCCTCGTGTCCTCGAACACCTCGTCCAAGCAGGTCTCCAACGAGAAGGACGCCCTGCCCGTTGGCTACGGCGCCATGATCGTCGAGTCCTTCGTGGGCATCCTTGCCATCGTCATCGCCGGCATCATGTTCTCTGACATGAACACCGCCGGCACCGGCGCCCTCAACGTCGTCGACGCCGCCGGCAACCCCGTTGCCTCCACCCCGTTCCAGATCTTTGCCGCCGGCATCTCCCGCGGCATGCAGGCCTTCGGCGTCGATGGCACCGTCGCCACCGTCTTCATGACGATGAACGTCTCCGCCCTGGCCCTGACCTCGCTCGACGCCGTGGCCCGCATCGCCCGCACGTCCTTCTCCGAGTTCTTCGCCCAGACCAACGACGCCCTGGCCATCGACTCCAAGCAGGGTGCCATGAAGGTCCTCGGCAACCCCTGGTTCGCCACGGTCGTTACCCTGGTCCCGGGCCTCGCCCTCACCTTCGGCGGCTATCTCAACATCTGGCCGCTCTTCGGTGCTTCCAACCAGCTGCTCGGTGGCATGACCATGATCACGCTCGCCGTCTTCTGCAAGTGCACCGGCCGTAAGGGCGCCATGCTCTACGTGCCCGTCGTGTTCCTGCTCTGCTGCACCTTCACCTCGCTCGCCCAGTCCATCATGGGCTGCGTGACCGCCCTCCAGGCTGGTGGCATGACCGTCATCGCCACCTCTGGCCTGCAGCTCTTCTTCGCAATTCTGCTCGTCATCCTCGGCCTCATCGTCGCTGTGAACTGCCTCAAGGAGCTCTTCACCAAGGAGGCCGGCTCCCTGCCCGACGAGGAGCCCGAGTGGACCGAGCTTGGCCGCGAGCACGTCGCCGCTGTCGCCGGCAAGGCTGCCGCCGCCGGCAAGGCCGAGGCCAACGAGGCCTAAGGCCACCCAAGCTCGTCTCATCGCCGGCTCTCTACGACTCGAAGCCGACTGATGGTAGGGCCCGCATCCCCAGGGGTGCGGGCCTTTTTTCATGACCTCGCGCGGTGGCCCAAAACCTGCGGGCGGCGGCGCGTATACTTTGATGAATGACTATTCTGCAAGGAGGGGGCGCCATGGAGCCAGAAACTAACGAGACCACCTCGGGAGACGTGGCGACGCCAGAGGCCGCCGAGCAGCGCGAGCCCACGATCGAGGAGCGCCTCAACGAGGCCATCGCCATCACGGCCCCCGGCACCGCCGTGCGCCGCGCGCTCGACATGATCATCGCCGGCCACCTCGGGGCCCTCATCTGCGTGGGAGACACCGACACGGTGCTCTCCGCCGGCAACGACGGCTTCCCGCTCAACATCTCGTTCACGGCCAACCGCCTGTTCGAGCTCTCCAAGATGGACGGCGCCATCGTGGTCGACCGCGACCTCACGCAGATCCTGCGTGCCAACTTCCACCTCAACCCAGACCCGAGCCTGCCCACGAGCGAGACGGGCATGCGCCACCGCACCGCCGCGCGCATGAGCCTGCTCACCAAGGCCCTCGTCATCTCGGTCTCCGAGCGCCGCCAGGTCGTGAACCTCTACGTGGGCGGCAAGTCGCACCAGCTGCGCGGCGTCGCCGAGCTCATGACTAGCGCCTCCCAGCTCATCACCACGCTGCAGACCACGCGCCAGGCGCTCGACCACGCGCTGCTGCGCCTCACGACGCTCGAGCTCGACAACTACGTCACGCTCGCAGACGTCACGACGATCCTCAACTACTTCGAGACGCTCATGACCGCCGCCGACGAGATCGACCGCTGCGTCGACCAGCTGGGCAGCGAGGGACGCACCGTCGAGATGCAGCGCGAGCAGCTCGTGGGCGACATGGAGTCCGAGTACCTGCTCATGATCCGCGACTACGCTCGCGACTCCTCCGAGGAGAACGCCGAGGCCATTCGCGAGAAGCTTCATGCCGCGGACCCCTCGCAGTGGCGCTCACCCAAGCGCGTTGCCAAGGTGCTGGGCTACGAGGACCTGCGCGAGGACAGCGTCATGGTGCCGCTGGGCCTGCGCACCCTCAGCCGCGTCTCGGTCGTCCGCGAGGGCATGGCCGACAAGATCGTCGACGAGTACGGCAACCTGCGCGAGCTCATGGACGACATCGAGCAGAACCCGTCGCGCCTCGACGACCTAGGCGTCAAGAACCCCTCCATCCTTGCCGACAGCCTGTACCGCATGTGGGGCAAGAAGGAGTAGCGCATGGCAATTCTCGCGAGCGACAAGGCGGGTGCGCCGTCTGGGCCAGACACGGTGGCCGTCATCGCGGCCGGTGGTCTTGGCCTGCGCTTTGGCGACCCCGCGGGCAAGCAATACGTTGAGCTGTGCGGCCTGCCCGTGCTCGACTGGTCCGTCGCGGCCTTTGCCGAGGCGCCCTCTGTTGCGCAGGTCGTCGTCGTGTGCCCGGCCGGTCGCGTCGCCGAGACGGCCGAGGTCGTCTCGCAGGTCGAGTTCGACACGCCGGTGACCTTCGTGGAGGGCGGGCAGACGCGCCAGCAGTCCTGCCTCGCCGGCATCCGCGCGGCTCGGGAGTGCGCGCTCATCGCCATCCATGACGGGGCGCGCCCCCTCATCGAGCCGGCCACCATCGAGGCCGCCATCGAGCGCGTCCGCTCCGACGAGACCCTCGCCGGCGCCATCTGCGCGCATCCCAGCGCCGACACCCTCAAGGTCGTAGGCGCGGACGGCATCGTCGAGTCCACTCCAGACCGCTCGCGCTTCTGGGCCGTGCAGACCCCGCAGGTCTTCCGCGCCCACGACGTGCTCGCGGCGCACCTTGCCGCGCTCGAGGAGGGCTTCGTCGGCACCGACGACGCCAGTCTCGTCGAGCGCGCGGGCGGTCGCGTCGCGTGCGTGGCAAGCCCCAGCGACAACATGAAGGTTACGGTGCCCGAGGACAAGCTGCCCATCGAGGCCATACTTGCCGCGCGCATCGAGGCCGGGGACGTACCGGCTTGCTGCCTGCGAGGAGGCGCCTCATGCTAAGGATCGGACACGGCTACGACGTCCACAAGCTCGTCGAGGGCCGCGACCTCATTCTCTGCGGCGTAAGGATTCCCCACACGCTGGGACTTCTCGGCCACTCAGATGCAGACGTCGCCACCCACGCCGTGGCAGACGCCATCCTTGGCGCCACGCGCCTGGGTGACCTCGGCAAGCTCTTTCCCGACACGGACCCCGCCTATGCGGGCGCCAACTCGCTGGGCCTGCTCGCCCAGGTCATGCGCCTCGCGCGCGGGCGCGGCTACGAGCTGCTCGACTGCGACTGTACCATCGCCGCCCAGGCGCCCAAGCTCGCCCCGCACCGCGAGCAGATGCGCGAGAACCTCGCGCAGGCCCTCGGCGTCGACGTCGCGAGCGTTGGCGTCAAGGCCACGACCACCGAGCGGCTCGGCTTCGTTGGTCGCGAGGAGGGCATGGAGGCCTGGGCGGTTGCGCTCATGGAATATGACGGATAGCGGCCTGGCCCAACTCTGAGCTAATCTGTTGGCGTTTTGGACGCGGCGCCCTGCTTGGGCGCCGGCCGCGCAGCACACTCGTAAGGACCCTTATGTTCGATCGCATTCGTGAGGACATCGAGACGTTCCGGGCGCACGACCCGGCGGCGACCTCGAACGTCTCCATCCTTCTCAACTCGCCCGGCATGCGGGCCATCTGGGCCTACCGCCGCCAGCACTGGCTGTGGACCCACGGCCACCCTCTGCTCGCCCGCACCCTGTCGACGATGAGCCGCCGCCGCTTTGGCGTCGAGATCCACCCCGGCGCGCAGATTGGCAGACGCTTCGTCATCGACCATGGCATGGGCATCGTCGTGGGCGAGACCACCATCATCGGCGATGACTGCCAGCTTTACCAGGGCGTTACGCTGGGCGGTACGGGCAAGCAGAGCGGCAAGCGCCACCCCACGTTGGGCAACAACGTCGTGGTGGGCGTGGGCGCGTCGGTGCTGGGCAACATCACCCTGGGCGACAACGTCAAGGTGGGCGGCGGCGCCGTGGTGGTGCGCGACGTCCCGGCAGACTGCACCGTCGTGGGCGTGCCCGGACACGTCACCACGCGTGGCGGCGTGCGCGTGCGCTCCGCCGCGGGCGAGCGCCTCACCTGCCTTTCCATGAGCGACGCGACTACAATCGACAAGGTCATCCACGAGCGCGAGGACGTCGAGCACCGCGAGTACCTGCCCGACCCCGTCGACCGCACGATCGATGACCTCGCGGCCAAGGTCGCACGTCTCGAGAAGCGAATCGCCGAGCTGCAGTCCCAGCTCGAGAACAAGGAGTAGCCATGCTCGTCTATAACACCCAGCTTCACAAGAAGGTCGAGCTCGAGCCCATCGAGCCGGGCAAGATCCGCATGTACGTCTGCGGCCCCACGGTCTATGACCAGATCCACGTGGGCAACGGCCGCACCTTCCTGGCCTTCGACGTCATCCGCCGCTACCTGCAGTACAAGGGCTACCAGGTGACGTTTGCCCAGAACCTCACCGACGTGGACGACAAGATCATCAACCGCGCCAATGAGCAGGGTCGCACGCCCGAGGAGGTCGCCGCCGAGTTCTCCGACGCCTTCATCGAGCAGATGCACCGCCTGGGCGTCCTCGACCCCGACATCCGCCCGCGCGCCACGCGCGAGATACCCGCGATGATCGAGATGATCCAGGGCCTCATCGACCAGGGCCATGCCTACGCCCCCGGCAATGGCGACGTCTACTTCTCCGTGCGCAGCGATCCCAGCTACGGCACCGTCTCGGGTCGCAACATCGACGACCTCAAGGTGGGCGCCCGCATCGAGGCCAATGACGAGAAGCGCGACCCGCTCGACTTTGCCCTCTGGAAGGCCGCCAAGCCCGGCGAGCCCATGTGGGACTCGCCCTGGGGCAAGGGTCGACCGGGCTGGCACACCGAGTGCTCCGCGATGGTGCACCGCTACCTGGGCACGCCCATTGACATTCACGGCGGCGGCCAGGACCTGCAGTTCCCGCACCACGAGAACGAGTACGCGCAGGCCGTCTGCTGCTGGCACGAGCCGCTCGCCAACGTGTGGATGCACACGGGCATGCTGCTCATCGACGGCGAGAAGATGAGCAAGAGCCTGGGCAACTTCTACACGCTCAAGGAGGTGCTCGACAAGTACCCGGCCGACGCCGTGCGCCTGCTGATGCTGCAGACCCACTACCGCTCGCCGCTCGACTTCTCCTTCGAGCGCCTCGACGGCGCCAGGGGCACGCTCGAGCGCGTCCGCGGCACCATCGCCAACCTGCGCTGGGCCGCAGAGAGCGCCGCGGCTGCCACCCACGAGCTCAATGACGAGGACCGCGCCTTTGGTGCCGCCGTCGACGAGGCCTCGGCCGAGTTCGTGGCCCAGATGGACGACGACTTCAACACCGCCGGCGCCCTCGCGGCGCTCTTTGGCCTCGTGACGAAGGCAAACACCTACCTCGACCAGACTGGCGCCAACGCCGCCGGTGCCGTCGCGCTGCGCGCCTCCGACGTCCTCGTCGAGCTGCTGGGCGTCCTGGGCGTCGAGTCCGTGTGCCCCAGCGCCGCCGAGCTGCCCCACGAGCTGGTCGACCTCGCCAGCGAGCAGGCCGGCTACGAGGGCGATGACGCCGAGCAGGCCGCCGAAGCCCTCGTCACCGCCCGCGCCGAGGCTCGCGCCGCCAAGAACTGGGGCGTGGCCGATGCCATCCGCGACGGCATCGCCGCCCTGGGACTCGTGGTCGAGGACACGGCCGCAGGCACCCGCATCAAGCCCGCCAAGGAGGACTAGCCATGGCCCGACGCAACGACTCCCGCCCGAGCGGTCGCAGGGATGCCCGCGGCGCCGCCGCGAAGCCGGGTGAGCTACCCATGGGCAGGCTGAAGCGGGGGTAAGACCCCGTG
>UQSV01000009.1 GCA_900543875.1 uncultured Coriobacteriaceae bacterium
TGCAGCTCGACGGTGGCCGTTTCGCCACCTCCGACCTCAACGACCTCTACCGTCGCGTGGTCAACCGCAACAACCGACTCAAGCGCCTCCTCGACCTTGACGCTCCGGCGATCATCGTCAACAACGAGAAGCGCATGCTGCAGGAGTCCGTCGACGCCCTGTTCGACAACGGCCGTCGTGGTCGTCCCGTCACCGGTCGTGGCGGTCGTCCGCTCAAGTCCCTGGCCGAGGCCCTCAAGGGCAAGCAGGGCCGCTTCCGTCAGAATCTGCTCGGCAAGCGCGTTGACTACTCCGGCCGTTCCGTCATCGTCACCGACCCGCACCTCAAGCTCCACCAGTGCGGCCTGCCCAAGGCGATGGCCCTCGAGCTGTTCAAGCCGTTCGTGATGCGCCGCCTCGTCGAGCTTGGCAAGGTCGAGAACATCAAGGGCGCCAAGCGCGCCATCGACCGCAGCCAGCCCGCCGTGTGGGACGTCCTCGATGAGGTCATTGACGGTCGTCTCGTGCTGCTCAACCGCGCACCTACGCTGCACCGTCTGTCGATCCAGGCCTTCGAGCCGGTCCTCGTCGAGGGCAAGGCCATCCACCTGCACCCGCTGGTGTGCGCCCCCTTCAACGCAGACTTCGACGGCGACCAGATGTCGGTCCACGTGCCGCTGTCCACGAAGGCCCAGACCGAGGCCCGCGTGCTCATGCTCTCGTCCAACAACCTGCGCTCGCCCGCCTCGGGCAAGGTGCTCACCGTGCCGTCCCAGGACATGGTCTTCGGCGTCTACTTCCTGACGACCGAGAAGAGCGACATGCCCGGCGAGGGCCACGTCTTCGCGAGCTTCGATGACGCCATGAGCGCCTACGACTCCCGCATCGACGTCGACATCCAGGCCAAGGTCATGGTCCGCGTGAGCGCCGACGAGGCCAACGTCGAGCAGGACGGCCGCAAGATCTTCCGCGTCCGCACCGCCTGGGGCAAGGAGGAGGACTACGACGTCACCGACAAGCCCGTGCGCTTCGAGACGACGATCGGCCGCATCATCTTCAACCGCCAGTGCCTGCCCGCCGACTACCCCTTCATCAACTACAAGATGGTGAAGAGCGACATGGGCAAGCTCGTCAACGACTGCTGCGACCGCTACCCGCTCGCGCAGGTCGAGCCGATCCTGGACGCCATCAAGTACGCTGGCTTCCACTTCGCCACCCGCGCCGGCCTGACCGTGTCCGTCTGGGACGCCGTCATCCCCGAGTGCAAGCCGAAGATGATCGAGCAGGCCCAGGCCAACGTCAACGAGATCAACGAGTACTACGAGGATGGCTTCCTGTCCGAGCAGGAGCGCCACGTCGAGGTCGTCAACGCCTGGACCGAGTGCACCGAGGCGCTGGGCAAGGCGATGCTCGAGGGCTTCGACGACGAGAACCCCATCTACATGATGGCCGACTCCGGCGCCCGTGGCTCCAAGACGCAGCTCCGTCAGCTCGCCGGCATGCGAGGCCTCATGGCCGACATGTCCGGTGACACGATCGACCTGCCCATTAAGGCCAACTTCCGTGAGGGCCTGCTGCCGCTCGAATACTTCATCTCGACGTACGGCGCCCGTAAGGGCCTGGTCGACACCGCGTCCCACACCTCCGACTCCGGCTACCTGACCCGTCGTCTCGTCGACGTGGCCCAGGACGTCATCGTCCGCGAGGAGGACTGTGGCACCACCGAGGGCGTCACCTACAACCTCATCAAGCCGGGCACGACCGAGCTCAACGCCGACCTCGTGGGCCGCTGCGCGCTCAACGACGTGCTCGATCCCGAGACGGGCGAGGTCCTCATCGCCAAGGACGGCTACATCGAGTCCGTCGCCGACATGCAGCGTCTCGTCGACCACGGCCTGAAGAAGGTCGAGCTTCGCGCGCTTCTCACCTGCCGCTCCAAGAACGGCGTCTGCCAGAAGTGCTACGGCTGGGACCTCTCCACGCGTCGTCCGGTCAACGTCGGCACCGCGGTGGGCATCATCGCCGCCCAGTCCATCGGCGAGCCGGGCACCCAGCTCACGATGCGCACGATTCACTCCGGCGGCGTCGCTGGTGCTGACGACATCACGCAGGGCCTGCCCACGGTTGGCCGTATGTTCGACGTCGTCGGCAACGTCAACGAGAAGATTCTGGGCCGCGAGGCAGACCTTGCACCGCTGTCCGGCAAGCTCTCGATTCAGCCCGAGCAGACCGAGTACCTCGTGCGCATCCTCGACCCCGAGGACAACTCGCGCATCCTCGACGAGAAGCGCATCCCCGCGAGCGCCCGCTTCATGCCGGGCATCGAGGACGGCTGCGATGTTCGCGCCGGCGACCAGATCACGAAGGGCTTCGTCAACTTCCGCAACCTGCGCCGCCTCACCGACATCGAGTCGACGATGCACACGTTCGTCGAGAGCGTCAAGGACGTCTACACGTCCCAGGGCGTCGAGCTGAACGACAAGCACATCGAGGTCATCGCGCGCCAGATGCTGCGCCGCGTCCAGATCACCAACCCCGGTGACTCCAAGTACCTCATGGGCCAGTACATCGACCGCTACGAGTTCGCCGACACCGTCAACGAGATTACCCTCGCCGGTGGCGTTGCCCCCGAGGCCGAGCCGGCCATCCTGGGCACGCTCAAGGTCGCCAGCTCCATCGACTCCTGGCTGTCGAGCGCGTCGTTCATCCGCACGGCGGGCGTCCTCACCGAGGCCGCCATCTCCGGCGAGGTCGACAACCTCATGGACCTGAAGTCCAACGTCATCGTGGGCAAGAAGATCCCCGCCGGCACCGGCCTGTCCGCCTACGGCGACGTCGAGCTCACCTACCACGGCCAGAAGATCTCCGGCCCGACCGACCCGGCCGACAAGGTCCTGCCCGAGTGGGCCCCCGACACCCTCAAGGAAGTCGAGGAGAAGCTCCCGCAGCAGCTCGACTGGGTGGGCGATGACTACGGCTACGGCAGCGTGTACTCCAAGAACGGCCGCACGCTCTCGTCCGAAGACGCCAAGCTCTACCTGTTCGACGACCTTGGCGTGTCGCAGCGCTGGACCAACAAGTTCGGCGAGGTTGGCATCGAGACCGTGGGCGACCTCATCGGCAAGACCGAGGATGACCTGCTGCACATCGACGGCATCGGCGCCAAGGCCATCGAGGAGCTTCGCGAGGGCCTCGAGGCCCGTGGCCTGCTCTACATCCTCGAGCCCGACGACAACGCCGTCGCCGACGAGGAGGACCTGTCGCAGCTGCTGAACATGGTCTTCTCGCCCGACGCCGACTCCGACGTGATGCTTGGCTCCTCTGCGACGCCCTCGCACCACTACGCCGACGACGAGCTCATCGGCGCCTCGTCGAAGGACGAGCCCAAGGGTGACGTCATCAACGAGGGCCTCGAGTCGCTCGACGCCCTGCTCTCGCAGGTCGTTCGTCACGATGGCTCCATGGATTCCGACGATTAGGGCCCGGTTGTAACCGTTCGCAAAATAGTTTGATATAGAGGTCGCAGCTCTACGCTGCGGCCTCTGTTTTCATATAAGATTGAACTATTGATACGGCAGCTGCGTAGCTTTGAAGGGGGGCTATGCCTGTAATGAAGGGTGATTCGAGGAATTCGTATCCGTTCGAGACCAAGAGGGATGCGGTCAAGGCACACCTCGAGGGTGGCATGACTTCATCCGAGGCCATGAGGACGTACGACATCAAGAGCAAGAGCGCGTTCTTCCGCTGGTGCGCCACATACCGCAATGAGGGTGAGGACTCCCTCAAACCACGCAAGAGGGGCCGTCCGCCCAAGAATCAGTAGACGCCTCGCTCGAGGATCTCAAAGAAGATAAAAGGGAGACACCCCGGCGGTGCCTCCCTTTTTTATGGGCGGCCTGGTCTCGCGCATCGAGGGCTTGTCCTTCGGAAGCGGCAAAGGGCGCCAGGTGGATGCGTGCGCCCGTCCTCGCAGCGCGTAAGTCATCGCGTTGCTGACATCATCTGCCTAAAATCGAGTTCTCCAAGTCGGAAATAGGCACTTTGGGCCAGTAACACGGCCGTCCATAGCGATGGGGGAGAGGTGCCCAGCGATTCTCATATGCCCGGAATGTGTAGATGGATACGCCCGGCACCGTGGCTTTTTGACAGATACTTTTACCACGAGTAATCTACCAACTTGCGCCAATTCGGGGTGACGTATGTCGCGCCGCCCTCAAATAGGCAAACGCACAGGTCTAGTTAGGTATGAAGGAGAGAGACTTTGCCTACTATTAACCAGCTGGTTCGTCAGGGCCGCACCACGATCAAGAGCAAGTCGAAGAACGCCGCCCTTAAGCACAACCCCCAGAAGCGTGGCGTCTGCACCCGCGTCTTCACCACGACCCCCAAGAAGCCGAACTCGGCTCTTCGTAAGGTCGCTCGTGTGCGTCTCGTGAACGGCATCGAGGTTACCGCCTACATCCCGGGTGAGGGCCACAACCTCCAGGAGCACTCCATCGTCCTGGTCCGCGGCGGCCGTGTCCGTGACCTCCCTGGTGTGCGTTACAAGATCATCCGTGGCGCCTATGACTGCGCTGCCGTCCAGGACCGCAAGCAGGCCCGCTCGCGCTACGGCGCCAAGCGCGGCTAGGTCGCACCCCGTTCGTAATTCCCGCCCCTAGCAGGGCAAGTTTTGAAGGAGTTCCACTATGCCGCGTCGTGCATCTGCTAATCACCGCCGTGAGGTCACGCCGGACGCCGTTTACAACAACCGTCTCGTGACCCAGCTCATCAACAAGGTCCTCCTCGACGGCAAGAAGTCCGTCGCCGAGCGCATCGTCTACGGTGCATTCGACCTCGTCAAGGAGAAGACCGAGTCCGATCCCCTGGCCGTCTTCAAGAAGGCCATGGACAACGTCCGCCCGACCCTCGAGTGCAAGCCCAAGCGCGTTGGTGGCGCCACCTACCAGGTCCCGATGGAGGTCAACTCCCGTCGTGCCACCACGCTGGCCATCCGCTGGATCGTCACCTTCTCCCGCTCCCGCAAGGAGAAGACCATGGCCGAGCGTCTCGCCAACGAGATCATCGACGCCTCCAACGGCATCGGCGCCTCTGTCAAGAAGCGTGAGGACATGTACAAGATGGCCGAGGCCAACCGCGCCTTCTCGCACTACCGCTGGTAAGCGCTAAGGTTAGGGGAAAACACTCATGGCAAAGAGCAAGTACACGCTCAAGGACATGCGCAACATCGGCATCATGGCCCACATTGATGCCGGTAAGACCACGACCACCGAGCGAATCCTTTACTACACCGGCAAGACCCACAAGATCGGTGAGGTCCACGATGGCGCCGCCACCATGGACTGGATGGTTCAGGAGCAGGAGCGTGGCGTGACCATTCAGTCCGCCGCCACCACCTGCTTCTGGAAGAACTCCGTCATCCAGATCATCGACACCCCGGGCCACGTTGACTTCACGGCCGAGGTCGAGCGCTCCCTGCGCGTCCTCGACGGTGCCGTCGCCGTCTTCGACGCCGTCGCCGGCGTCCAGCCGCAGTCCGAGACCGTGTGGCGTCAGGCTCACAACTACAACGTCCCGCGCATCGCCTTCATCAACAAGTACGACCGCATCGGCGCCGACTTCTTCCACGCCATCGACACGATGAAGGAGCGCCTGCACGCCAACGCCATCGCCGCCCAGATCCCGATGGGTGCCGAGGACCAGTTCTGGGGCCTCGTCGACCTGGTCACCATGACCGCCTGGGACTTCAAGGAAGACGACAAGGGCATGATCTACCCCGAGGCCATGGACGAGATTCCGGCCGAGTTCGCCGCCCTCGCCCAGACCAAGCGTGAGGAGCTCCTCGACGCCGCCGCCAACTATGACGACGACCTCATGGAGAAGATCCTCATGGAGGAGGAGATTCCGGTCGAGCAGCTCAAGGCCGCCCTGCGCAAGGGCGTCATCGCCAACAAGCTCAACCTCGTCTTCGTGGGCTCCGCCTACAAGAACAAGGGCATCCAGGAGCTCCTTGACGCCGTCGTCGACTACCTCCCCAGCCCGCTCGACGTCCCCGCGGTCGAGGGCACCAACCCCAAGTCCAAGGAGACCGAGACCCGCGAGGCCGACAACAAGGCCCCGTTCAGCGCCCTGGCCTTCAAGATCCAGACCGACCCGTTCGTCGGTAAGCTGACCTACTTCCGCGTCTATTCCGGCACCGCCGAGGCTGGCTCCTACGTGTACAACGCCACGAAGGGCACCCGCGAGCGTCTGGGCCGCATCCTCGAGATGAACGCCCACGACCGTACGGACCGTGAGTCCTGCTCCACCGGCGACATCGTCGCCGCCGTGGGCCTGAAGAGCACCACCACGGGCGACACCCTGTGCGACGAGGCTCACCAGATCATCCTCGAGTCCATCGAGTTCGCCGACCCGGTCATCGACGTCGCCGTCGAGCCCAAGACCAAGGCCGAGCAGGACAAGATGAGCGTTGGCCTGGCCAAGCTCGCCGAGGAGGACCCGACCTTCCAGGTCCACACCGACCAGGAGACCGGCCAGACGATCATCGCCGGCATGGGCGAGCTGCACCTCGAGATCATCGTCGACCGTCTGAAGCGTGAGTTCAACGTTGACTGCAACGTGGGCAAGCCGCAGGTCGCCTACCGCGAGACCGCTGGTCACGCGGTCGAGAAGGCCGAGGGCAAGTTCGTCCGCCAGTCCGGCGGCCGTGGTCAGTACGGTCACGCGGTCATCAACATCGAGCCGCAGGAGTCCGGCAAGGGCTACGAGTTCGTCAACGCCATCGTGGGCGGCGTCGTCCCCAAGGAGTACATCCCCTCGATCGACAAGGGCATCCAGGAGGCGCTCGAGAGCGGCGTCATCGCCGGCTACCCGGTCGTCGACATCAAGGTGACCCTGGTCGATGGTTCGTACCACGAGGTCGACTCCTCCGAGGCCGCGTTCAAGATTGCCGGCTCCATGGCCATCAAGGACGCCCTCAAGAAGTCTGACCCCGTCCTGCTCGAGCCGATCGAGGACGTCGAGGTCGAGACCCCGCAGCAGTACCTCGGCGACGTCATGGGCAACCTGAACTCCCGCCGTGGCGCCATCCAGGGCATGGAGGACCGCAACGGCACCACGTCCATCAAGGCCAAGGTGCCCCTGGGAGAGATGTTCGGCTACGCCACCGACCTGCGCTCCCAGACGCAGGGTCGCGCGAGCTACACCATGCAGTTCGCCGAGTACGAGCCCGTCCCCAAGTCCGTTGCCGAGCAGATTGTCAGCAAGGCTGGCGGCAACGCCTAAGCTACGGCCCTTTAGATAATGCGACCAGGGGCGTGCACGACACGCACGCCCCTGCCGATGGAGGTACCAAGTGTCTACTCAGAAGATCAGGATTCGTCTCAAGGGCTTTGACCACGAGGTCGTTGACCAGTCTGCCAAGCTCATCGTCGATACCGCCCAGAAGACGGGCGCCAAGGTGTCTGGCCCCATCCCTCTGCCCACCGAGCGCAACCTCTACACGGTCATCCGCTCGCCGCACAAGGACAAGGACTCCCGCGAGCAGTTCGAGATGCGCACCCACAAGCGTCTCATCGACATCCTCGAGCCCACGTCCAGCACCGTCGACTCGCTGATGCGTCTCGACCTGCCGGCCGGCGTTGACATCGAGATCAAGCTCTAAGGTCTCTTTAGCTCACAGGCAAGCCCCCGAAGCCAAGCTGCTTCGGGGGCTTTTTTTGTCTGGTGACTTGTTGTGCGGTTGTTTCGCGTGGCTTGCGATCTTGTGGATGAGGCTCCCGGGCCTCGTTCGTGTAACCGAGGGAGGAGAGCGCGGCGTGCGTGCTCGAAGACGGACGAGGGGCCTGATAAGGGCTTGCGTGCCATCCGTCGAGGCGAGCCCTCGCCAACCCCTACTGCTCGTACCCGCGGATCTTGACGCCCAGGTAGCCCATCAGGTCGATCGCCTGCGTCTCGTCGATGATGGTGCCGCGAATCTCACGCAGGTTTGCGGAAAGGCCAATGCCCGCTATGCGGCACTCCGAAAGGTCGACGCCGCCCAGGGGCGCCCCGTGGAAGGCCGCCCGCGTGAGGTCCACGTCAGCGAGCTCGAGCTTGAGAAGCTTGGCGCGGGCAAAGGACGCCTCCGAGAGGTTCGTGGACCTTACGCGCAGGCCTATGACGCTGCACTCGGAGAGGTTCGCGTAGCTCATCTGCGAGTCCGCGACCGAGACGCCGGTGAGGCGGCCCTTCTCGAACGAGATGCCAGGAGCGGAGCAGGAGGCGAAGTCGACGCGGTTGAGCCAGGAGCGGCTCATCTCGCAGGCGATGAAGCGGCAGCTCCTGAATTCGACGTCGGCAAAGGTGGAGTCCGAGAAATCGACGTGGTCAAAGGTGCAGCCCTCGAAGCGCGCGTTCTCGTATGCGCAGCTCTGGGCATCGAAGGTGTCGCTGTACGAATCGAGGGGCTCGACGTAGAGGTCCTTGACGAGCGTTCCCTTGATGCTTGCGTTACCGTCTGCCCAGAGCTGCCTCAGCTCCTCCTCGCCAACGTTTGGGCCTATGCCTGGCGTCACGCGGGCAAACCCCTGCCTCTTCATGCGGGCTCCTCTCTGTCGTGGGCATCAAGGATAGCGCTCGAGAGCGCGGGGGTCTGCCCGCCCATTGGCCATAAGCCTCTTAGGCGCGCGGTGTGGCCATGAGCACGCGAACCTCGCTGGCATCCTCGGGGCACTCGATGCGGAAGTCGCCCGCATCGGCTGGGACAAAGACCGTCTCGGCGTAGTGCACCTCGAGCGGCTCCCAGGCTCCCGTGGGGCTCACGATGCGTGCGTGCTGGCCCTCCACGAGGTTGAAGACGCACAGTTCGCCTGCGGTCGTGCCCTCGTAGGACGTGCGAACGTCGATAGCACGGGTTTCGACGGGTTCGAGCTCGTGCAGGCCCGTGTGCGTAACGGTGCAGGCCTCGTCCTCGCTGACGGGCTCAAAGGCGTTCACGAGGTTCTCGCGCACCCACGAGGTGGTGCAATCCCAGTCCATGACGCGCCTGCCATCCTCGATGTGGATGGGGCGCGGCAGCCCGTCCATGCCCAGACGCCCCCAGTCCCACAGCTTGAACGTGAAGATGAGGGGTGAGGCGCTCACCTCGAGGACCATCGTGCCGGCGCTTGAGCAGTGGGGCGTTCCCGCCGGGATGAGGAAATGGTCGTGCTTCTTGGCCGGCCAGCGGTTGACGTAGCGCTCGGTGTCGAAGGGCGCCCCACCCGCCTGTGCCTCGCGCAGGTCGGCAACCACCGCGGCGGGGTCGACACCCTCCTTGAGTCCCAGGTAGACGGCGCCGTCATCCTCGGTGTCGAGGATGTAGTACGACTCGTTTTGCGTGTAGGTCATGCCAAAGTGCTCGTGTATGTACTCGGTGGTGGGGTGTACCTGCAGCGACAGGTTCTGGCCGCCCATCGTGTCGAGGAAGTCAAAGCGGATGGGGCACTCGGCTCCCCAGCGGGCGTAGGTGCGCCTACCCAAGAACTCGCGCGGCATGAGCTTGGCGAGGTTCATCGCCGGCGTCTCGAGGCGCACGTCACCAAAGCGCAGGTAGAGACTGTTCTCCTCGGGAACGCCGTCGAAGCCCCAGGCAAAGTTGGGCGGCTCGGGCGAGAGGTGGCAGACCTCGCGCATCCACTGGCCGCCCCAGACGCCCGGTTCGAAGGAGGGCACGAGGCGGAAGGGCGCGCGAGCGGTCTGTGCCAGGCCCGCGAGCAGGCCCTCGACCTCGACCATGGCAGGATTGTCCCTGTCGTTCGTGTCGAGGTAGAGGTCGCAGCCGGGCATGACGTCGAACTTGTGGCGGTCTGCCACGCGCCACTCGACGAAGAAACCGCACTTCACCTTGCGCAGCTGGTCTTCGACCGGGTTGTCGAGCAGGTAGTTGGGAGCGCCCTCGCGGTAGCGCTGCTGCGCCTCCCAGCGGGCGAGGTCGGCGTAGATGGCAAGGTCGGCGTCCGCCACGAGCGTGGCGCCCACGCCATAGACGAGCACGAGCCCCTCGGCTTTCTCCACCTGGCGGCGAGCATCCTCAACCTTCTGGGCGTCGAGGAACTCGCTCAGCTGCATGAAGCACATGCGTCCGCGCACGCGGTCATCGGTGAGGAAGGGCGAGAGAATGCCGTCCAGGCGCTCCTGGGGCAGCAGCAGGCCGCGCATGTCCACCACAAGCTCGGGCGCCAGGCGCTGGCTCACAAGGCCGAGCAGGGCGTCGTCGACGCCGGGGTAGCAGTCGATGGCGACGACGTGCGCCTTTGCGTGAGCGGCGCGGGCGCAGATCGCCCCCAGGACGCTCTCCCAGCCGCCCCAGGACGCATGCTCGCCCGCCACCTCGATCTCGGGGGCCTTGTCGTAGTGACTCTCGAAGTTCAGATAGGGCATGTCTCTCCAATCATTAAAAATGTAAGAACAACATAGCAATATGTTCGCACATAAAAAGAAGGGCCGTAGGGGAGCTACCACCACCGATGGCCTCGCGCGAAGAGAGGTAGAGAGATTGTGAAGGGCCTCTGAGCTGTGTATACTAGACAGGCTGCGTTTTTAGGGGCATGCTGTGTCGTCTCCAAACCACGGAGTCGGGCGTATCCCTCGAACGGGCTCGAGAAGCCCAGTGCTTCCGCCGGCAACGCGAGGGGCACGTGGCTCACAGCCAACGCCCTGATAGCGCAGTAGTCTGTAGGACGTGGTCCTCTGGGGCCGTGCGCAAGGGGCGTGCGGGTGACCCAAGACCACCGAAGGTAAGGAACGTGTATGGTCAGCACCATCCTCGGCCGCAAGATCGGGATGACCCAGGTGTTTGACGAGGACGACAACGTCGTCCCCGTTACGGTCATCCAGGCCGGCCCCTGCGTTGTCTCGCAGGTCAAGACCGTTGCCACCGACGGCTACGACGCCGTTCAGATTGGCTTCGGCAGCATCAAGAAGAACCGTGTGAACAAGCCGATGGCGGGTCACTTCGCCAAGGCCGGCGTCGAGCCCATGCGCTACCTGCGCGAGGTCCGCGTCGCCAACGGCGAGGATCACAAGGTGGGCGACGTCGTCACCGTTGCCGACTTCGCTGAGGTCAAGAACGTCGACGTCACCGGCACCTCCAAGGGTAAGGGCTTCCAGGGCACCATCAAGCGCTGGAACTTCGCCTGCGGTCCCATGACGCACGGCTCGCGCAACCAGCGCAAGCCCGGTTCCATCGGCCAGTGCGCCTACCCCTCCCGCGTGCGCAAGGGCCTGCACATGGCCGGCCACATGGGCGACGAGCGCGTCACGGTCAAGAACCTCAAGCTCGTCCGCGTTGACGCTGAGCAGAACCTCATGCTCGTCAAGGGTGCCGTCCCCGGTGGCAAGAACGGCCTCGTCTCGATCCGCATGGCCTAAGGGCCCAGAGCAACCAAACCTTTAGGCTACCAAG
Source organism: uncultured Coriobacteriaceae bacterium (assembly GCA_900543875.1). Taxonomy (GTDB): domain Bacteria; phylum Actinomycetota; class Coriobacteriia; order Coriobacteriales; family Atopobiaceae; genus Parolsenella. The sequence continues at coordinate 11,405 of UQSV01000009.1, forward strand.
GAGAACATGATGTCCAAGATCGAAATCAAGAACGCGGAGGGCAAGGCGGTTGACACCGTCGAGTTCGACTCCAGCGTGTTCGGCATCGAGCCGAACATCCCCGTCATCCACCAGGTCGTGACCGTTCAGCTCGGCAACCTGCGTCAGGGCACCCACGACACCAAGGGCCGCTCTGAGGTCTCCGGTGGCGGCGCCAAGCCTTGGCGCCAGAAGGGCACCGGCCGTGCCCGCCAGGGTTCCATCCGCGCCACCCAGTGGGTCGGCGGCGGCGTGCCCTTTGGCCCCACCCCCCGCACCCACAACCGTCGCCTGAACAACAAGGAGATCAAGCTCGCCATGCGCGGCGTCCTCTCCGGCAAGCTTCGCGACAACGAGCTCGTCGTCGTCGACAACTACGGCTTCGACAAGCCCAGCACCAAGCAGGCCGTCGCCCTGCTCAAGGCTCTCGAGCTCGAGGGCAAGCGCGTCACCGTCGTCGTCTCCGATGATGACATCTACACCTACCTGTCCTTCCGCAACGTCGAGACCGTCCGCGTCATCGGCGTTGGCGAGGCCACCACGCACTCCCTCATCGACAACGCTGCTCTCGTCATGTCCAGCGAGGTCGCCAAGACCCTCGAGGAGGTGCTCGCTTAAATGAACTCCGTCTACAACGTCATCATTCGCCCGATCGTCTCCGAGCGTTCGTTCGACCTCATGAGCCAGAACAAGTACACCTTCGAGGTGGCCAAGAACGCCCCCAAGGAGGAGATCGCCGCCGCCGTCGAGAAGCTCTTCGGCGTCCACGTGCTCAAGGTCAACACCATTTCGGTGAAGCCCAAGAAGAAGCGCGTCCGCTATGTCGCCGGCATGACCCGCTCCTGGAAGAAGGCCATCGTTACCCTCGCCGAGGGCGATACCATCGAGGTCTTCGGTCAGCAGGCTGCCGAGTAGCGAGGCACACCCGCCCCTGGCCCTGAGCCTGGGGCGTGTCCGCGCCGCGTGGAAGGATACGCGCGGCACCGTGGTAATCCGGCGTCATCTCGCCGAGGCCACGAGCTGGAATAGCCAGCAGGCCCGCAAGGGCCAGGGCCTCATCCCTTGAGCGGGATGGCTAACGGAAATATTTGAAAGGGAAAGCAACATGGGAGTTAAGCACCTCAAGCCCACCAGCGCAGGCAGGCGCTTCCAGACGGTCTCGGACTTCGCCGAGATCACGACGGACAAGCCTGAGAAGTCGCTGCTTGCGCCGCTGCCCAAGAAGGCCGGCCGCAACAACAACGGCCGCGTGACGACCCGCCACCAGGGCGGCGGTCACAAGCGTCGTTACCGCATCATCGACTTCAAGCGTCGCAAGGACGGCGTGCCCGCCAAGGTCGCCACGATCGAGTACGACCCGAACCGCTCCGCCCGCATCGCGCTGCTCCACTACGTCGACGGCGCCAAGGCCTACATCCTGTGCCCCAAGGGCCTCCAGGTTGGTGACATGGTCATGAGCGGCCCCGAGGCCGACATCAAGCCCGGCAACTGCCTGCCGCTGTCCGAGATTCCCGTTGGTACGCTCGTCCACGCCGTGGAGTTCCAGCCCGGCCGTGGCGCCGCCATCGCCCGCTCCGCCGGCAACTCCTGCCAGCTGATGGGCAAGGAGGGTGGCTACGCCATCCTTCGCATGCCGTCCTCCGAGATGCGCCGCGTGCTCATCACCTGCCGTGCCACCATCGGCGAGGTTGGAAACGCCGAGCACGCCAACATCAAGATCGGCAAGGCCGGTCGTAACCGCTGGGCCGGCGTCCGTCCGACCGTCCGTGGTACGGTCATGAACCCGGTCGACCACCCGCACGGCGGCGGTGAGGGCAAGAACCACACCTCTGGTCGTCCCTCCGTGTCCCCGTGGGGCAAGCCTGCCAAGGGCAAGAAGACGCGTGACCCGAAGAAGTCCACGAACCGTCTGATCATCCGTCGTCGCAAGACGAAGTAACGCGAGAAGTAGGAGAAAGCACCTATGAGCAGAAGTCTCAAGAAGGGCCCGTTCGTGGAGACTCGCCTCCTTTCGCGTGTCGCTGCGATGAACGAGGCTGGCAAGAAGGAGGTCATCAAGACCTGGTCGCGCTCCTCGACCATCTTCCCCGAGATGGTCGGTCACACGATCGCCGTCCACGATGGCCGCAAGCACGTCCCCGTGTACATCACCGAGTCCATGGTTGGTCACAAGCTGGGCGAATTCGCCCCGAGCCGCACCTTCCGTGGCCACAAGCAGGCTTAAGGAGGTACTGACTAATGGCTAAGAACACCAACCCGAACTGGGTCTCCGCGACCGCCAAGTACGTCCGCGTCGCTCCGCGCAAGGCTCGCCTTGTCGTTGACCAGGTCCGTAACCAGCCCGTCGCACGTGCCTTCGAGCTGCTCCAGTTCTGCGAGCGCGCCGTCGCCGTGGACGTCGAGAAGGTCCTGAAGTCCGCCGTGGCCAACGCCTACCAGAACAAGGGCATGCGTCCCGAGTCCCTCGAGGTCGTCGCCGCCTACGTCGACGAGGGCCCGACGCTCAAGCGCATCCGCCCGCGCGCCAAGGGCTCCGCGAGCCGCATCAACAAGCGCACGAGCCACATCACCATCACCGTCGCTCCCCGAAAGGAGGCGTAAAGCCACATGGGTCAGAAGGTTTCCCCCACTGGTTTCCGCCTCGGAGTCACCGAGAACTGGCGCTCCCGTTGGTACGCCGACAAGGACTACGCCACCACGCTCGGCAATGACCTCGAGATTCGCAAGTACCTCAACAAGCGTCTGGCCAAGGCTGCGCTCTCCCGCGTGGAGATCGACCGCGCCGGCGACAAGGTGAAGGTCACCATCTACACCGGTCGTCCCGGCATCGTCATCGGCAAGAAGGGCGCCGAGATCGACGGTCTCCGCTCCGAGCTCGAGAAGATCGCCAAGGTCGGCAAGGGCCAGGTCAACGTCGACGTCATCGAGGTTAAGCGCCCCGAGCTCGATGCCTCCCTCGTTGCCCAGAGCGTCGCTGACCAGCTCGAGCAGCGCATCGCCTTCCGTCGCGCCATGCGCAAGGCCGTGCAGTCTGCCCGCAAGGCCGGCGCCAAGGGCATCCGCATCCAGTGCTCCGGCCGTCTCGGCGGCGCCGAGCTGGGCCGTCGCGAGTGGTACCGCGAGGGTCGCGTGCCCCTGCACACCCTTCGTGCCTGCATCGACTTCGGTGAGGCTACCGCTCGCACCACCATGGGCGCCTGCGGCGTGAAGGTTTGGATCTACGTCGGCGAGAAGCTCCCCGGCCAGCCCAAGCCGCAGCCGGCCCTCGAGGGCTCCTCGCGTCCCCGTCGTCGCAATGAGAGGAGGGGCAACTAATGCTGGCTCCTAAGCGTATTCTTCACCGCAAGGTGCAGCGTGGCTCCATGAAGGGCCACGCCAAGGGCAACACCCAGCTGCACTTCGGTGAGTACGGCATCGTCGCCCTTGAGGCTCACTGGATCACCAACCGCCAGATCGAGGCCGCCCGTATCGCCATGACCCGTTACATGAAGCGTGGCGGTAAGGTCTGGATCACGATCTTCCCGGACAAGCCCATCTCCAAGAAGCCCGCCGAGACCCGCATGGGTAAGGGTAAGGGCAACCCCGAGGAGTGGGTGGCCGTGGTCAAGCCCGGCCGCATCATGTTCGAGATCGGTGGCGTCTCCGAGGAGATCGCCAGGGAGGCTCTCCGTCTTGCCCAGCACAAGCTGCCCATCAAGACGAAGATTGTCACCCTTGCCGACCAGCAGGCTGGGAAGGACGAGTAACCCATGAAGATGAACGAGATCCGCGAGTTCTCCGACGAGGAGCTCGCCAAGAAGCTTGAGGACGGCCGCGCCGAGCTCTTCAACCTGCGTTTCCAGATGGCCACCAGCCAGCTGGACAACACGGCCCGCGTGACCAACGTCAAGCGCGACATCGCTCGCATCCAGACCGAGATGCGCGCCCGCCAGATCGCCGCTGAGGCGAAGTAGAAGAGTCTAGGGAGAAGAACATGAGCGATACCGAGGCTCGTAACTCGCGTAAGGTGCGCATGGGCGTCGTTACCTCCATCTCCGGTGCCAAGTCCATCACCGTGAAGATCGACAACCGCAAGCGCCACCCCAAGTACGGCAAGATGATTACCGTCACCAAGAAGCTCCACGCCCACGACGAGAACGAGGTCGCGCACGTTGGCGACACCGTCAAGGTCATGGAGACGCGTCCCCTGTCCAAGACGAAGCGCTGGCGCCTCGTCGAGGTCGTTGAGGCCGCCAAGTAACTGCCAAGGCCATCTATCGGCCCATGTGCGCTGCTCGTGAGGGCGCACCTCTGGGCCGGATGAGCTTCTGAAAGGGATTTGCAATGATTCAGATGCAGACCATGCTCACCGTCGCCGATAACTCCGGCGCCAAGAAGGTGAGGTGCATTAAGGTTCTGGGTGGCTCGAAGCGCCGTTACGCCGGCATCGCCGACGTCGTCATCGCCGCCGTCCAGGAGGCCACGCCGGGCGGTTCCGTCAAGAAGGGTGACGTCGTTCGCTGCGTCATCGTTCGCACCGTCAAGGAGACCCGCCGCAAGGACGGCTCCTACATCAAGTTCGATGAGAACGCCTGCGTCCTCATCGACAAGGACGGTAACCCGACCGGCACCCGTATCTTTGGCCCCGTCGCCCGTGAGCTGCGCGATCACAAGTACATGAAGATCGTCTCGCTCGCGCCTGAGACGCTTTAGGAGGAGTCGCCACTATGGCTAAGATGAAGATCAAGACCGGCGACACCGTCCAGGTGCTCTCTGGCAAGGACAAGGGCAAGCGCGGCGTCGTCGTGCGCGCCCTTCCCCGCGAGGGCAAGGTCGTCGTCGAGGGCGTTGCCGTCGCCAAGAAGGCCGTCCGTCCCACGCAGGACAACCAGCAGGGTGGCTTCGTGAACAAGGAGATGCCCATCGACGTCTCCAACGTTGCCCTGATCGACCCCAAGACCGACACGCCCACGCGCGTTGGCTACCGCTTCGAGGAGGACGGCACCAAGGTGCGCGTCGCCAAGAAGAGCGGCGAGGTCATCCCCGACCCCTACAAGAAGTAGGTTCGAGGTAACGCATCCCAGATGCAACGAGGAGCCCGCAGGCTTGGCCTGTGGGCTCCTTTTTTGTATGAGGGGCCGTTAGGCGTGAGCGAGGACCTCCCCCTGGCTGTCCCAACCACCGCTGCCATGACGATATTGCCCGCTCGTCGGTATGAGGGATGGGAGCGGCCCCATGAGGGGCACCCTTGACCCAAGGAAGGGTTAGCCCATCCGCGGCGCGCGCCGCGGGTAAGAAGAAGGGAGCTCTCATGGGAAAGATGGCTGAGGAGACGGTCGAGATTGGGCCGGACACGCTTGACGGCTACCTGCGCGCTAACACGCGCGTCTTCGCCAAGGTGGGGGAGAAGACCTACTACGTCACCCACACCGATGGCTACTGGCGCGTCCAGGACTGCGGGCGGCTCAACGACAAGGGCCACTTCACGGACTGCTCCGACCTGGTGCCCACGGTCGACGAGGTGCTCAACCTGCCGTGCATCGACGGCAAGAGCCTGCTCGAGGTCGCGGCGGACGCCTCGTTCCACGCGAGCGTCGACGAGTAGGACCGACGGCGGGACTGCTATGATGGGCGTCGCCTGGGGCGGCGCCCTTTTTTGTGGGGGTCGCGTGAACGCGGGACCGCGCGCGACCAAAACAGGAATTTCCACTGGTAAAAGCCCTTGCAAAGGCATATCCTTATGAGCTGCACTGTGAAGGCTCCTGCCGATTAGCCGTCGAGCAGGAGGTACGAGGGTAACCGAGGTCTAAAAGCCCCGAGCCAACCCCGTGCTGAGAAACCCCATAAGGAGTGAAAATGGCTGAAGAGAAGTACGTCCCGCGCTTCAAGACCAAGTACAACGACGAGGTCCGCGCCAAGCTCATCGAGCAGTTCGGCTACACCAACCCCATGTGCGTCCCGAAGATCGAGAAGATCGTTGTGAACATGGGCGTCGGCGAGGCCGCCACCGATTCCAAGGCTATCGACGGTGCCATCTCCGACCTGCGTGCCATCACCGGCCAGCAGCCGTCCATTCGTCGTGCCCGCAAGTCCATCGCTACCTTCCACCTTCGTGAGGGTCAGCCCATCGGCGCCAAGGTCACCCTGCGCGGCGACCGCATGTGGGACTTCCTGGATCGCCTGATTTGCGTTGCCATCCCCCGCATCCGCGACTTCCGCGGCATTTCCGCCAAGAGCTTCGACGGCCGTGGCAACTTCTCCATGGGCGTCACCGAGCAGCTCATCTTCCCTGAGATCGACTTCGACAAGATCGATCGCACCCGTGGCATGGACATCACCATCGTCACCACCGCCAACACCAACGAGGAGGGCAAGGCCCTGCTCGACGGCTTTGGCTTCCCGTTCGCCAAGTAGCATTGGTAATCCCGCCGCCGGCCTTGTGTCGGCGGCGTGCCGCGCAAGCGGCGAAAATAGCCGCACAAAAGTGCGGCCGTCATCCGTAAGGAGGATTTGTGGCTAAGACATCGATGATCGTCAAGGCTCAGCGAGAGCCGAAGTTTTCGACGCGCACCCAGAACCGTTGCCAGCGCTGCGGCCGTCCGCACAGCGTCTATCGCAAGTTCGGCCTGTGCCGTGTCTGCTTCCGTGAGCTCGCTAGCAAGGGCGAGCTTCCCGGCGTCCGCAAGGCGAGCTGGTAGGTCCTAGACCTTCAGCTCCTGGGCAAAAGGAAGACTCCCGTCCAGGCGACCTGGCTACGGGCCAGGCTGAACCGGACGCAGAGGTTCATCCCTACCGAAGGAGAATCCCAATGAACGTTACCGATCCCATTGCAGACATGCTCACGCGCATCCGCAACGGCAACACCGCCGGCAAGGATGTCGTCAGCATGCCGTCGAGCAAGGTGCTCGTCGAGATCGCCCGTGTTATCACGGAGGAGGGCTACATCGAGGGCTACGCCGTCGAGGACACCAAGCCCCAGAAGACCCTGACGGTCACCCTGAAGTATGGTGCGCGCCGTGCCCGCGTCATCCGCGGCATCAAGCGCATCTCCAAGCCGGGCCTGCGCATCTACAGCAAGGCCGAGGACCTTCCCCGCGTCCTCGGTGGCCTCGGCACCGCCGTTATTTCCACCTCCAAGGGCATGATGTGCGACCGCGACGCTCGTAAGCTCGGCGTCGGCGGCGAGGTCATCGCCTACATCTGGTAACTCACGGCAGGATAGGAAAGGAGACTCACCATGTCCCGTATTGGCAAGAAGCCTGTCCAGATTCCCGCCGGAGTCACTGTGACAGTTGAGGGCAACCACGTCCACGTCAAGGGCCCGAAGGGCGAGCTCGATCGCCACTTCTCCGAGCTCGTGACCATCAAGGAGGAGGGCGAGGAGATCCTCGTCACCGTCAACGACGAGTCCCGCGAGGCCAACGCCCAGCACGGCCTGACCCGCACCCTCATCCACAACATGGTCCTCGGCGTCTCCGAGGGCTTCATGAAGCAGCTCGAGCTCACGGGCGTCGGCTACCGTGTCGCGCTCAAGGGCAAGGATCTTGACCTCTCGCTCGGCTACTCTCACCCGGTCATCTACAAGGCCCCCGAGAACATCACCTTCGAGGTCCCCGACAACACGCACATCAACGTGAAGGGCATCTCCAAGGAGCAGGTCGGCCAGGTTGCCGCCGAGATTCGCATGAAGCGTCCTCCCGAGCCCTACAAGGGCAAGGGCATCCACTACATGGGTGAGCACATCCGCAGGAAGCTCGGCAAGGCTGCCAAGTAAGGCCTGTCCAGTAAGTCATAGAAGACCGTCACCCTGCTAGGTGACGGCGTGACTAAGGAGATTTTCATGAACAAGTTCAAGGCTAAGAGGGCTGGCCTCAAGCGCCGCGAGCGTCGCGTCCGCTCCAAGATTTGCGGCACTGCCGAGCGTCCCCGCCTCTCCGTGCACCGCACGAACACCAACATCTACGCCCAGGTCATCGACGACGTCGATGCCAGGACCATCTGCACCGCCTCGACGCTGGACCCCGAGTTCCGCGCCACGGGCAAGCTGGGCTCCAACAAGGAGGCCGCCGAGCTCGTGGGCAAGATGGTTGGCGAGCGCGCCCTCAAGGCTGGCGTCACCACGGTGACGTTCGACCGCGGCGGCCGCATCTACCACGGCCGTGTCCAGGCTCTCGCTGATGGCGCCCGCTCCGCGGGTCTGAAGTTCTAGGAGGTATCTGTAATGGCTCGTAACCCGAAGCAGCAGCGCGACGCCTCCGAGCTCCAGGAGCGCGTCGTCTTCATCCACCGCGTTTCCAAGACCGTCAAGGGCGGCCGTCGTATGTCTCTCGTCGCCCTCGTTGTCGTCGGCGACGGCAAGGGCAACGTTGGCCTTGGCACCGGCAAGTCCTCTGAGGTGCCCCTGGCCATCCAGAAGGCTTCCGACAACGCCAAGAAGAACATGTTCAAGGTGCCCCTGACCGAGACCGGCTCGGTGCCCCACGACGTCATGGGCGAGTTTGGCGCTGCCCGCGTCCTCGTGAAGCCCGCCATCGACGGTACCGGCGTCATCGCCGGCGGCCCCGTTCGTCCGCTCTTCGAGCTGGCTGGCATCAAGAACGTCCTGTCCAAGTCCATGGGCTCCAGCAACGGCCTCAACATCATCAAGGCCGCCGCTGAGGCTCTGAAGCAGCTCTCGAGCCCCGAGGAGACCGCCGAGCGTCGCGGCCTCACCGTCGCCGAGATGTTCGTCGGGAAGGAGAACTAGTCATGGCGAAGACCCTCACCGTCAAGCTCGTCAAGAGCGCCGTCTGCGGTGTCAAGGCTGACCAGACCCGCACCTGCCGCGCTCTCGGCCTCCGCAAGATCAACGACACGCACGTGCTTCCCGATAACGAGAGCGTCCGCGGGATGATCTTCAAGGTCAAGCACCTCGTCACCGTTGAAGAGAACTAGGAGTCACACCTATGCAGCTCAACGATCTGCGCCCCGCTGAGGGCGCCAAGAAGGCCCGCAAGCGCATTGGTCGCGGCAACGCCTCCGGCCACGGCACCACTGCTGGCCGCGGCACCAAGGGCCAGCTCTCCCGCTCCGGTGGCGGCAAGGGCGCTGGCTTCGAGGGTGGTCAGCAGCCGCTGGCCATGCGTCTCCCGAAGCTCCCCGGCTTCAAGCACCACGGCCGCGTCGAGTACACGCCGGTCAATGTCTCCCGCCTCGAGGACAAGTTCAACGACGGCGACGTCGTGGACACCGAGAGCCTCATCGCCGCTGGCATCATCAAGCGCGACTATGAGCTCGTGAAGGTCCTTGCCGACGGCGAGATCACCAAGAAGCTCACCGTCAAGGTCGACAAGGTCACCCCTGCCGCCCAGGCCAAGATCGAGGCCGCCGGCGGAAAGGTTGAGCTCCCGTGCTAAATGGCATCCTCAATGCCTTTCGCGTCAAGGAGCTTCGCAACAAGATCCTGCTGACGGTCGGTATCCTCGTCCTCTACAGGATCGGGGCATACGTGCCCGTGCCGGGCATCCCCTTCTCGGGGATGCTCTCGGCATATCAGTCGAGCTCCAGCGCGAACAGTGCTATCGCGGTTCTGAACCTGTTCAGCGGTGGCGCACTCTCTCGCGTGTCGGTGTTTTGCCTGGGCATCATGCCCTACATCACGGCCCAGATCATCATGCAGATGCTCCAGGCCGTGGTGCCGAGCCTCGGCACGCTCGCCCGCGAGGGCGAGAGCGGCCAGCGCAAGATCACGCAGTACACGCGCTACGTCACCGTGGGCCTCGCCCTGCTCAATGCCATCGGCTACCTCTTCCTCTTCAAGAGCTCCAGCTTTGGCATCGACTTTTCGCAGACGGGCATCCCCGAGTGGCTGATGAACGTGGTCGTCGTGGTCTCGATGCTTGCCGGCGCCATCCTCATCATGTGGATGGGCGAGGTCATCACCCAGCGTGGTATTGGCAACGGCATGAGCCTCATCATCTTTGCCAACATCATCTCGGGCCTGCCCACCTCGATCATCCAGTCGCTGCGCACCTCTGACAACGGAATCCTGCTCACGATCCTCACCGTCGTGGTAATCGTCGCGGTCGTCCCGTTCATCGTCTACATCGAGCGTGGCCAGCGTCGCATCGCGGTGCAGTACGCCAAGCGTGTCGTGGGTCGCAGGATCATGGGCGGCCAGTCCACGTACCTTCCCGTCAAGGTCAACACGGCTGGCGTCATCCCCATCATTTTCGCGAGCGCGATCCTGTACCTGCCGGCTCAGATTGCGGTGTTCTTCCCCGGTGTTGGCTGGATTAGCACCTTCGCGAACGCCGTGAGCTCCGGTTGGCTCAACTGGATTCTCTCCGTGCTTCTCATCGTTGGCTTTGCGTACTTCTACACCTCCATGGTGTTCAACCCCGATGAGACGGCCGACACGCTGCGCAAGCAGGGCGGCTTCATCCCTGGCGTTCGCCCGGGCTCAGCCACCTCGGCCTACATCAAGAACGTGCTGAACCACATCACGCTTCCTGGTGCCATCTTCATTGCGATCGTGGCCGTCGTTCCGTCGATCATCTTCACCTTCACCGGCAACTCGCTGGTGCAGGCCTTTGGCGGCACGTCGATCCTGATCATGGTTGGCGTGGCCCTCGACACGATCTGCCAGATCGAGAGCCAGCTCAAGACCACCAACTACGAGAACCTGCTCATCAAGTAGGTCTCGGACAAAGAGTCTTTGCGGGGTCGTCGCCTTCGGGCGGCGGCCCCGTTTGTTTTGCGGTAGGCTGGAGGGACGGAATTCTCTGATGCGCATCGGCGCAGAAAGAAGGCACGCATGAACATCGTTCTGCTCGGCGCCCCCGGTGCCGGTAAGGGTACTCAGGCCCAGAAGCTCGTCGAGGAGTATGGCGTTGCCCACATCTCCACCGGCGACCTGCTCCGCGCCGCCGTCAAGGCCGGCACCAAGCTGGGCGTCAAGGCCAAGTCCTACATGGACAACGGCCAGCTCGTTCCCGACAAGCTCGTCGTCGACCTCGTGACCGAGCGTCTCGACGCCGATGACGCCAAGAAGGGCTTCATCCTCGACGGCTTCCCACGCAACACCGCTCAGGCCGTGACGCTCGACTCCGCTCTTGCCGAGATGGGCCGCAACCTCGACGCCGCTCTGCTCGTCGACGTTGCCGCCGACGTCATCGTCAAGCGCCTGTCCTCGCGTCGCACCTGCAAGGAGTGCGGCTACACCGCTCCCGCCGGCGTCGACACCTGCCCCTCCTGCGGCGGCGAGATGTATCAGCGCGACGACGACAAGCCCGAGACGATCCAGAAGCGCCTCGACGTCTACGAGACGCAGACCTCTCCGCTCGTCGAGTACTACCGTGGCAAGGGCCTGCTCAAGTCCGTCGACGGCGACCGTCCGGTCGACGAGGTCTATGCGGACGTCAAGGAGCTCCTCGGTCTATGCTAAAGATCAAGACCCTGGCAGAGATTGAGGCCATGAAGCCAGCCGGAGCCCTCTCCAAGCTGGCCCTTCGCCGCGTTGGCGCGATGATTCGCCCGGGCGTCGACACCCTCGAGCTCGACCGCGTTGCCGAGAGCATCATCCGCATGCACGGCGGCACGCCCGCCTTCAAGGGCTACGGCGGATTCCCTGCCAGCATCTGCTGCTCGGTGAACGACCAGATCGTCCACGGCATCCCGTCTGCGGCCACCGTGCTGCAGGAGGGCGACATCGTCTCCATTGACACGGGCGCTATCGTGAACGGCTGGGTGGGCGACAACGCCTGGACCTTCTACTGCGGCAATCCCAGCGTGGCCGACAAGGGCCTGTGCGAGGTCACCCGCGACTGCCTCAAGGCCGGCATCGCGGCCGCCGTCCCCGGCAACCGCCTGGGTGACGTGGGTCATGCCGTCCAGAGCCTTGCCGAGGCCAATGGCTACGGCGTGGTACGCGACTACGTGGGGCACGGCGTGGGCCGCGCCATGCACGAGGAGCCCAACGTCCCCAACTACGGCAAGGCCGGCAGGGGAGTCAAGCTCCAGGTGGGCATGGTCATCGCCATCGAGCCCATGATCTGCCTCGGCGGCTACGAGAGCCACGTGCTCCCCAACCGCTGGACCGTCGTCACCAACGACGGGCTCACCGCGGCCCACTACGAGAACACGATCGCCATCACCGAGGATGGCCCCGTGATCCTCACGGCAGACGCCGACGGCCCCTGGTGCGACATGATGGGTGGCACGGGCGGCGACGCGGGCGAGCACTAGTCACGCCTGGCTACAGAAGTTGTGGAGAACCCGCGCCGCATGGACGTAGCGCGGGTTTTTCGTTATGATGTTCAGTCGCTGTGTCATGTATCGAGGAGAAGGTAGCACGCAGTGAGCAAACAGGATGCAATCCAGCTTGAGGGCAAGGTGCTCGAGCCGCTGCCCAACGCGATGTTTAACGTTGAGCTCGAGAATGGCCACACCATTCTCTGCACCATCTCGGGAAAGATCAGGATGAACTACATCCGCATTCTTCCCGGCGACAAGGTTGACGTGGAGATCTCCCCGTATGACCTGCAGCGTGGCCGCATCACCTACCGCTACAAGTAGGGGTTCGGCAGGACCACCCGGTCCAAACCGCCGCGCAAGCGGCACACAGCCTTGGATATTCTCGCCAGCGGCTGGGCGTTCATATAGGAAAGCAAGACACACCGAGAGGAAGAACGATGAAAGTACGTCCTTCGGTCAAGAAGATGTGCGACAAGTGCAAGATCATCCGTCGCCACGGTAAGGTGTACGTGATCTGCGAGAACCCGCGCCACAAGCAGCGTCAGGGCTAGGAGAGGAGCACAAGTTGGCCCGTATTAACGGCGTCGACCTCCCGCGCGAGAAGCGCGTTGAGATCGGACTTACCTACATCTACGGCATCGGCCGTACCGCCGCTTCTAAGATCTGCGCCGAGACTGGCGTTGACCCCAGCACCAAGGTGCGTGACCTCACCGAGGATGAGGTCTCGAAGATGCGCGATTACATTGACGCTAACTACACCGTCGAGGGCGACCTCCGTCGTGAGACGCGTCAGAACATTGCCCGCCTGATGGAGATCGGCTGCTACCGCGGCCTCCGTCACCGCAAGGGCCTCCCCGTCCGCGGCCAGCGCACGCACACCAACGCTCGCACCCGCAAGGGCAAGAAGCGTCAGGTCGGCGGCAAGAAGAAGAAGTAGGGGAGACTGACTAATGGCTACTGCTAAGAAGGGCGCCCAGGCTCGCGGGCGCATCAAGCGTGCCGACCGTAAGAACATCTCTGTCGGTCAGGCTCACATCAAGAGCACCTTCAACAACACGATCATCTCGATCACCGACCCCCAGGGCAACGTGATCTCCTGGCGCTCCGCCGGCATGGTCGGCTTCAAGGGCTCCCGCAAGTCCACCCCGTTCGCCGCTCAGATGGCTGCCGAGGCTTGCGCCAAGGAGGCCATGGAGCACGGCGTCCACAAGGTCTCCGTCTTCGTCAAGGGCCCCGGCTCTGGCCGCGAGACCGCCATCCGCTCCCTCCAGGCTGCTGGCCTCGAGGTTTCGAGCATCCAGGACAAGACCCCCATCGCGCACAACGGTTGCCGTCCGTGCAAGCGTCGCCGCGTGTAGGTAAGGAAGGAATCTAACTATGGCAGTGGATAGGACTCCTGTCCTTAAGAGGTGCCGCGCGCTCGACATTGACCCGATCGTGATGGGCATCAACAAGAAGTCGAACCGCCAGCCCAAGCGCCAGCGCCGCAACGAGAGCGAGTACGGCCGTCAGCTCCGCGAGAAGCAGAAGGCCAAGTTCATCTACGGCGTGCTTGAGAAGCAGTTCCACATGTACTACGAGAAGGCTCTGAAGATCGAGGGCATTACCGGTGACAACCTGCTCACCATCCTCGAGAGCCGCCTCGACAACGTGGTCTTCCGCCTTGGCTTCGCCCGCACCCGCAAGGAGGCCCGTCAGACCGTCCGTCACGGCCACATCACTGTGAACGGCAAGCGCGTCGACATCCCCTCCTACCGCGTGAAGGCCGGCGACGTCGTGGCTGTCGCCCCCAAGTTCAAGGACCTGCTTCCCATCAAGGAGGCCCTGATCTCCTCTGAGCACATGGCCGTGCCTGCTTGGCTCGAGGTCGACATCGAGAAGCTGACGGGTACCGTCCTGCAGCTCCCGACGCGTGACCAGATCGACCTTGATCTCGACGCCCAGCTCATCGTCGAGCTCTACTCCAAGTAGTAGAGACCGGTTGGAGGTTTCTATGTCCGATTTCATCCGTCCCAACGTGACGGTAGAAGAGGTCAGCGACAACGTTGCCCGCGTCGTTGCCGAGCCGCTTGAGCACGGCTATGGCGATACCCTGGGCAACTCGCTCCGCCGCGTGCTGCTCTCCTCGCTCGAGGGCGCCGCTGTGGAGGCCATCCAGATCGACGGCGTACAGCACGAGTTCACGACGGTCGAGGGCGTCTATGAGGACGTCACCGACATCGTGCTGAACGTCAAGGGCCTTGCTTTCAAGAGCCTTGGCGTTGGCGACGAGGCCACGGCCACCATCTCCATCGATGGCCCGGCCACGGTGACTGGCGGGGACTTTGACATCCCCTCCGAGTTCAACCTCGTTAACCCCGAGCACGTGATCTGCACGCTCTCCGAGGGCGCCCACCTTACGATGTCGATGCGCATCGGCACCGGCCGTGGCTACGTCTCTGGCGAGGACAACGAGCATGACGACGACCCCATCGGTCTGATTCACGTCGACTCGCTCTTCTCGCCCGTGCGCCGCTGCGCCAAGGCCGTCGAGCCTTGCCGCGTGGGCCAGCACACCGACTACGACAAGCTCGTTCTCGAGATCGAGACGAACGGTGGTGTGTCTCCCCGCGAGGCCGTCGTCGAGGCCGCGAACATCATCAACCAGCACATGGCTGCGTTCATGTCCCTGGCCGATGAGGGTGAGCAGGCCGAGGAGCCGTCGATCTTCGCCGCTGGCCAGACCGACGACAACACTGAGCTTGACAAGCAGATCGAGGACCTGGACCTGTCTGTGCGCTCCTACAACTGCCTGAAGCGCGCTGGCATCCACTCCGTCCGTCAGCTCGTCGAGTTCTCCGAGAACGACCTGCTCAACATCCGCAACTTCGGCGTCAAGTCCATCGAGGAAGTCAAGGACAAGCTTGAGTCGATGGGCCTGAGCTTCAAGGCTTAAGCGCCGCTACATCGCATAGGAGTAACTGACTATGAGGCACTACAAGAAGAGCGGGATGAAGCTTGGCACCGACGCCGCCCACACCAAGGCTATGAAGAAGAGCCTTTGTCAGGCGCTGTTCGCCAACGACCGCATCAAGACGACCCTGCCGCGTGCGAAGGCCATCCGCACCGACGTGGACCGCATCATCACCTGGGCCAAGCGCGGCGACCTTCACGCTCGTCGTCTCGCCATCGCCAAGCTCGGTGACAAGGAGCTCGTCCGCGAGGTCTTCGAGAAGGCTGCTCAGGGCATGTGGGCCGACCGCAACGGCGGCTACACCCGCATCATGAAGCTCGGCCCCCGCAAGGGTGACAACGCCGAGGTCGCCATCATCGAGATCATCACCGAGCCGGTTGCTGCCAAGGCCCCCAAGGCCGAGGCCACCAAGGTGACCAAGGTGGAGGAGGCTCCCGCCGAGGAGCAGTCCACCGAGGAGACCGCCGAGTAGGCGAGACTCTCGCAAAGAGGCAACTCGTAAGGTACTGTAGGAGGGTCCGGACGCTGCGTTCGGACCCTCTTTTGCATTGAGCCCTGCTTCTTGCTCCGCCACGTGGACTGGAATGGTTGGTCTTTGGGTACGCTGGCGGGCTGCGGGCTGTCTGCCCGTCGCACCCGTGCGACCGAGCCTGGCTCGGCCAAGAAGCATGCGTCTTGCCGAGTCTACGGAAGGCATTCCGCAGACCTGATGTTTGGAGCAACCATGTTCGACCCCGCAATCGTCCAGCCGCCTCACCGCCCCTCGCTCGAGGAGCGCGCTCTCGAGGAGGGCACGCTCGACGGCACGCTTGTGCTCAAGCTTGGCTATCGCGGAGCGGGTTTCGCGGGCTTTGCCGCACAGCCCACCCAGCGCACGGTGGCGGGCGAGGTCACGCGCGCGCTCGAGACCCTGCTCCGGCGCGAGGTGGACCTTACCTGCGCGGGCCGCACCGACGCGGGCGTCCATGCCATCGCCCAGTACGTGAGCGTCCCCGTCACGGTCGAGGAGCTCGCGCTGCCCGACCGCAGGCTCATGCACGGGCTGGGCGCCCTACTTCCCGACGACATCGCCCCCCAGGGCCTCTATCAGGCTCCCGCGGGCTTCTCGGCACGCTTTGACGCAACTTCGAGGAGCTACCGGTACCGCATCGTAGACGGGCCCGCCCGCCCCGTGCTAGCCTGGGACCATGCGTGGTGGCTCAAGAGCACTCTTGACGAGGCGGCCATGAACGAGGCGGCCCAGGCGCTGGTGGGGGAACATGACTTCAAGAGCTTCTGCAAGGCCACGAGCGCCGAGGGCAAGCCCACGCATCGATATGTTTCGCGCATCGACGTTACGCGCGAGGTCGAGTGCGGCGAGAGCGTCGTGTGTATCGACGTCGTGGGCAACGCCTTTCTCCACTCGATGGTGCGCACCATCACGGGCACGCTCGTCGAGGTGGGCCGCGGTCATCGCGACGCCCTCTGGGTGGCTGAAGCCCTGGCCGCGTGCGACCGCAAGGCGGCGGGCCCCTGCGCCCCGGCGAAGGGACTCACCTTCGTGGGGGTAGACTATCCCCAGAATTTGCTCACGCCCTGGGAGTAGGGGCGCCGTGCGAGGGGAGCCATCATGTACGAGAGGCCCGACGTTCCCAAGGACAACCCCAATCGTAACAAGGTCGCAGCGGTGGTGCTGCTCGTCGTTGCCGTGGCTCTTGCCCTGCTCGTCTCGACGCTATGGAGGCTCGCCAACTCGTCGAGCGCCCTGGGAAGCCATGAGGTGAGCGACGCGCTTGCGTCCGCGACGGTGCAGGAGGACGGCGCGCAGGCCCTAGCAGACGCCGCGGGCGCCACGGTCACGGGCGACGAGGTCGAGACGGTCCTGTTCGTGATCGTGCCCGACTCCTCCTCGACAGAACTCTCGGGCCTCTACGTGGCCTCGGTCGACTCTACCCAGGGGGCGGCCAAGCTCACGTCGCTTGCTCCCGAGGCGCAGCTTGCGCTCGACTCCGGCATCGCCTCGTTGCATGATGTCTATGCCTCGCAGGGGCTCGGAGGCCTTGCGGGCGGCATTGCCTCTACCTGCGCCGTGCCCATGGACCACGCGGTGACGATGACGCAGGCGGGCTGGGACGCCTTTTTGCAGACGGCCGCGGGCGGCAGCTCGGCGCTCGCAAGCCATGCCACCGAGCTTCTGGGCGGCATCGTCTCGAGTGACCTCGACGCCACGGGCCTGCTCGACATCGCCAAGCGCGCCGTCTCGCTGGGGCTCTCCGCCTCGGACGTGGCGAGCGTGGGCGCCATCGAAGACGGCCAGCTCGACGCCGCCGCGCTGGCGAGAACCGTGGGCGTCATCGCCTAATCTTTGATGTGTGCGCCTTGCGCAACAAATGCGCAGATTAACTGGACATACCCCAAGGGGATGTGGCTGGAAGTGCGTCGATGGTAGTCTTCCGTGTGGGCAGAAGCGCCCACGAACCACGCGTGAAAGAAGACTTGATGGCACACAGCGAGAAGAGGGTCCCCAAGGTTTCGGTCATCATCCCGGCCTATAACGTGGACCGCTTCATTGGGCGAGCCATCGAGAGCCTCCAAAACCAGACGATGCGCAACTTCGAGCTGCTCATCGTCGACGATGGCTCCACCGACCGCACCGGCGAGGTCGCCGACCGCATGGCCGAGCGCGACATTCGCATCGACGTCATCCACACCAAGAACCAGGGGGCCGCCGCTGCGCGCAACACCGCGCTCGACCGCGCCCGCGGCGAGTTCGTGCACTTCGTCGACGGCGACGACTGGGTGGAGCCCACGATGCTCGCCGACCTCGTTAAGATCGCCGAGGCGGACGACCTCGATCTCGTGATCGCGGGCTTCTACATTGAGACCTACTACGGCAGCGGCGACCAGCACACCTCCGAGCTCAAGAGCCAGCCCTCGTGCACCTTTGGCTCCAAGGAAGAGTTCCGCGCCTGCGCCTGGCGCCTCTTCGACACGAATCTGCTCTACACGCCGTGGAACAAGCTCTTCCGCCGCTCGTACCTCGAGCACATCCACGCGCGCTTCAAGCCCACGTTCTGGGACGACTTCCCCTTCGTGCTCGACGTCATCCGCGACATCGAACGCGTGGCCGTGACCGAGCGCGCCTACTACCACTTCATTCGCCTGCGCGCCGAGAGCGAGACCGCCCGCTGGCGCTCGAACATGTACGAGAAGCGCGAGGAGGAGCACGGCTGGATGCTCGACCTCTACGAGCACTGGGGGCTCGCCGGCGACCCGGCGAGCACCGAGATGGTGCAGCGCCGCTACGTCGAGCGCCTGGTGGGCTGCATCGAGAACGTGTGCAACCCCAGCTGCACCCTCTCCGAGGCCGAGAAGCTCGAGCAGATCGACGCGATGATCAGCAGCGAGCGCGCCCAGCTGGCCGTCTCCATCGCCCAGCCGCACTCGAAGATGATGAGCCTCATGCTCGTTCCCGTGAGGCGCCGCGACGCGCGCATGGCGCTTGCCGAGGGCCGCTTCATCTCGTTCGTGAAGCGCCACAACACCAGGCTCTTTGCCACGCTCAAAGCAAATCGCTAGGTAGGGCCGCCTCCGGGCGGCTTTTTCATAGGCACTGGTCGTATGAATATGCAAAATATTGCATGAATATGATATCGATATACAGATTCGCGCAAATCGATACGGCCGCGCTCCTCCACAATGGCTATAATCGAAAAGCATTGCGTCCCGAGCGGGCGCAAGGGACGCCTGAGCGCCCGGCCACGTGGCCGGGTTTCGATAGTGAGGAGCGCTGCATGTCGTACAAGGTTGGAGTTGTGGGAGCGGCGGGGTACGCGGGAGCCGAGCTCGTGAGGCTGCTGCTGGGCCACCCCGAGTTCGAGCTGTCGGTCATCACGTCGAACGCCGACGCGGGCACGCCGCTCGCCGCCGAGTACCCCGCCTTCGCTGGCGCAACCGACCTCGTGTTCACCACGCACGACGACCCCGCGGTGCGCGCGTGCGACCTGGTCTTCCTGGCCGTGCCCCACACGGCCGCACTTGCCCAGGTGCCGTCGCTGCTCGAGGCGGGCATCACGGTCGTTGACCTCTCGGCAGACTACCGCCTGGCCGACAAGGACGTCTACGAGCAGTGGTACAACGCCAGGCACACCTCGCCCGAGCTGCTCTCCACGCGCGCCTTTGGCCTGCCCGAGCTCTTTGGCGACGACCTCGCGCGCGCCCACGAGCTGCACGAGGCCGGCAAGCCCGCCCTCGTCGCCTGCGCCGGCTGCTATCCCACGGCCACCTCGCTTGCGAGCGCCCCGGCCGTGCGCGCCGGCTGGACCCACGGCCTCGTCATCGTCGACGCCAAGAGCGGCGTCACGGGCGCGGGCAAGGGCTGCAACGCCAAGACCCACTTCTGCAACGCCGACGAGGACGTCATGGCCTACAACGTGGGCAAGCACCGCCACACGCCCGAGATCGAGCAGATCTTGGGCAAGCCCGGCGAGGTCGTCTTTACCCCGCACCTCGTGCCGCAGAAGCGCGGCCTGCTCTCGACCGTCTACCTACAGCTCACCGACGAGGCCGCCGGCATGAGCCTTGACGACATGCTGGCCTGCTACCACGCGCTCTACGATGGCCACCCCTTTGTCCAGGTGCTGCCGGCCGGCACCCAGCCGCGTACCGCGAGCGTTGTGGGCACCAACGTGGCCCAGGTGGGCCTGGCCATCAACGCCCGCACCAATACGCTCATCTGCACCGGCGCCATCGACAACCTGTGCAAGGGTGCCGCCGGCCAGGGCGTGCAGTGCGCCAATATTGTCTTTGGCCTCGACGAGAAGGCCGGCCTGTCGAACATCGGCATGGCTGTCTAGCTCGCATCCATTCGTTCTGTCCGTCTTAGCTACCGGAGGAGCACCATGCAAGAGACTCCCATGCCTAGCCTCAGGGTCATCGAGGACGGAGGCGTCGCGAGCCCCGCGGGCATCTACGCGGGCGGCATCCACGCCGGGTTCCGCGCCGACCCCAACCGTCTCGACCTGGCCCTGGTCGAGGTCGACGAGGGCGCCGTCGCCGCGGGCGCCTTCACCACCAACAAGTTCTGCGCCGCTCCCGTGACCGTCTCGCGCGGCCACCTGGGCGAGGACGGCTGCGTCGCCGTGCGTGCCGTCTGCATCAACTCGGGCAACGCCAACGCCGCCACGGGCGAGGAGGGCCTGGAGTGCGCCGAGGCCACCTGCGAGCTCGTCGCCAGGGAGGTGGGCTGCGCGCCCGAGCAGGTGCTCGTTGCCTCCACGGGCGTCATTGGCCAGCTGCTTGACCTTTCGCCCTTCAAGACCGGCGTGCCGGCCCTGCACGAGAAGATCGCCGCGGCTGCCGCCGCGAGCGAGGACGAGGACGACGAGGCCCGCCTGGCTGGCGGCCACGACGCCGCGCACGCCATCATGACCACCGACACCCACCCCAAGGAGTACGCGGTTTCCTACGAGGCCACGGGCGCCCTTGCGGGCCATACCATCACCGTGGGCGGCATGTGCAAGGGCTCGGGCATGATCATGCCCAACATGGCCACGATGATCTCGATTATCTCGACCGACGCGCTCGTCGAGCCCGAGCTGCTTCACGAGGTCCTGGTGAGTGTTGTCAAGAAGACCTTCAACAAGGTGACGGTCGACTCCGACACCTCGACCAACGACACCTGTATCGCCATCGCCACGGGCAAGGCCTCTCTGGACGGCTGCTCCATCAAGGCCGGCACCCCCGAGGCCGATGAGTTCGCCGCCGCCGTGAACGCCGTGTGCCAGCACCTCGCCCGCGAGATCGCGGCCGACGGCGAGGGCGCGAGCAAGCTCGTGACCGTGACCGTGGCCGGCGCCGCGACCGACGAGGACGCCGACACCGCCGCGCGCGCCATCGCCAACTCGCCGCTGGTCAAGACCGCCGTCTACGGCCACGACTGCAACTGGGGTCGCATTGCGATGGCCCTGGGCAAGTGCGACGTTGCCTTTGACCAGCGCGACGTCGACATCGACATCATGGGCATGCCCGTGTGCCGCGACGGCCTCACGGTTGCCTTCGACGAGGACGAGGCCCTGCGCCGCTTCGAGGAGCCCGAGATCACCATCTGGGCAGACCTGGGCGCCGGCACCTGCGAGACGACCGTCTGGACCTGCGACCTCACGCACGAGTACGTCACGATCAACGGAGACTACCGCACGTAGGGCGCACCCCGCCCGGGCCGCCTGCGCGGCCGCCAAGAACCCAGCTCCCGCAAGGAGGGACGCATGAAGTACGCAATCGACACGAGCAAGCGCGCGAAGGACACCGACGAGCGCACCGGCCAGGTGCTGTTCGAGGCGCTGCCGTGGATCAAGAACATCACGGGCAAGACCGTCGTCATCAAGTACGGTGGCGCGGCCATGGTCGACGAGAAGCTGCGCGCCGACGTCATGAGCGACATCGTGCTGCTCAAGATCCTGGGCGTGAACGTCGTGATTGTCCACGGAGGCGGCAAGGCCATCAACCGCGCCTTCGACGCCCTCAACTTCCCCGTCGAGTTCAAGGACGGCCAGCGCGTCACGACGCCCGCCGCCATGGACGTGGTGCGCCAGGTGCTCGTGGGCGAGGTCAACCAGGACCTCGTGGCCTCGATCAACCGTCACGGCAACCTTGCCGTGGGCGTCTCGGGCGCAGACGCGGGCACCATCCTGTGCTCGACGCTCAACCCCGACCTCGGCCGCGTGGGCAAGATCGAGCACGTCGACACCACCTACCTCGAGACCCTCATCAAGAGCGAGTACATCCCCGTGGTGGCCACGGTGGGCGTGGGCGAGGACGGCGGCTACTACAACATCAATGCCGACGTCGCCGCCGGCTACGTCGCCGCCGCCATCGGAGCCCAGAAGATCGTCTACCTGACCGACGTCGACGGCGTCTACATGGACTTCTCCGACAAGAACTCGCTCATCTCCAACATGAGCCTGCGCGAGATGGAGGAGATGCTCGCGAGCGGCACCGTTGACAAGGGCATGATTCCCAAGCTCGAGAGCTGCTGCTACGCGCTGCGCGCCGGCGTCTTCCGCAGTCACGTCATCAACGGCAAGACCCCGCACTCCCTGCTCATCGAGCTGCTCACCGACAAGGGCATTGGCACCACGATGCACTCCTCCGAGGAAGCCCTCGAGTACGACGCCCACCCGCTGGGCACGCTCGCGAGCCGTCTGGCCGTGAACAACTAGCAGGTAGATGCCACGTGCGGGCGGCGCCCGCGCGCAAGACGAAAGGACCACACATGTCCCTGGAAGAGGCTAAGAAGCTAGACGACGCCTACGTGATGCACACGTTTGGCCGCTACCCCGTCGAGTTCGTGGGCGGCCACGGCATGCGCGCCGTCGACTCCGAGGGCCGCGAGTACCTCGACTTCCTTGGCGGCATCGCCGTGAGCTGCCTGGGCTACGCCCACCCCGTGCTCGAGGCGGCCGTGACCGGGCAGGCCTCCAAGCTGCTGCACATCTCGAACTACTTCCACATCGAGCACCGCGGCGAGGTAGCGAGGCGTCTCTCGCAGCTCGCCAACGCCGGCGACGGCGACCCGGCCGCCGCGAGCCCCGACGCGCCCCAGCAGTGGCGCGCCTTCTTTGGCAACTCGGGTGCCGAGGCCAACGAGTGCGCCATCAAGCTCGCCCGCCTGTGGGCCAAGCGCGGCGGCAACGGCGGCTTTGACATCGTCTGCCTCAACAAGAGCTTTCACGGCCGCACGATGGAGACCATCGCGGCCACGATGCAGGGTTGGGCCCAGGACCCGTTCCAGCCGCTGCCCGGCGGCTTCATCGCCATCGACGCCAACGACGTCGAGGCCCTGCGCGAGGTGTTTGCCCAGCGCGGCTCCAACATCTGCGCCGTGCTCCTCGAGCCTATCCAGGGCGAGAGCGGCGTGCACCCCATGACGCAGGAGTTCATGGAGGAGGTGCGCCGCCTCACGAGCGAGAACGGTGCTCTCATGATGTGCGACGAGGTCCAGACGGGCCTGTTCCGCACGGGTCACGCGCTAGCCTTCCAGGGCTACGGCGTGACGCCCGACGTCTTCACGCTGGCCAAGGCCATCGCCGGCGGCCTGCCGATGGGCGCCTGCGTCGCCAGGGCCGAGATTTCCGAGGCCTTCCACCCCGGCGACCACGGCTCCACCTTTGGCGGCGGCCCGCTTGTCTGCGCCGCGGCCGACGCCGTGCTGGGCGAGCTCACGACTGGCACGGCTCCCGAGGGCAAGCCGGGCGAGGGCTACCTGCCGCACGTGCGCGAGGTGGGCGCCTACCTGGCCGACAAGCTCGCCGAGCTGCCTGGCGTGGCCGAGGTGCGCGGTGCCGGCCTCATGCTGGGCGCCGAGCTGGCCGAGGGTCTGCCCGACGCGCACGACCTCGTGGCCGTCGCGTGACAGGACGCGCGCGAGGGCGTCCAGGATCGCCCGCTCGTCGTCTATCGCCAGAATGCGCGCCATCTCTCGCCCCCTTGTTTGCCCAAGACCAGTCTGGCGCCCAATTCTAACGAAGGTGTAACGGGGGTACTTCTGCCGAC
>UQSV01000010.1 GCA_900543875.1 uncultured Coriobacteriaceae bacterium
GCGCACTTGACTGGGGGTCAAGGGGTCGCTGGTTCGAATCCAGTCCACCCGACCAGAACTTGAGAGGCCAGGACTTCTGTCCTGGCCTTTTTTCGTAACTATGCACCTATGCTATTCTCGGGTGCGAAAATTACGATACAAGGGGCGAGCACATGCTCAAGCTCATCAGATACCTGCGCGGCTACGAGAGGCAGTGCGTCCTCGCACCGCTCTTCAAGTGCCTCGAGGCGCTCTTCCAGATTCTCGTTCCCCTCGTCATGGCGAGCGTCGTCGACGAGGGCATAGCCAACCGAGACACTAACCACGTTCTCGTCTGCGCCGCCGTGTTGGTGGGCATGGGCGTCGTCGGCTGGGTCTGCGCCGTCGCGGCCCAGTACTTCTCGGCCCAGCTGGGGGCGGGCTTTGGCACCGCCCTGCGAGACGACCTGTTCGCCCACGTCTTGGGCCTGTCGCGCGCAGACGTCGACGAGCTGGGCGCCTCCACGCTCATCACGCGCCTCACCAACGACACGAACCAGGTCCAGGACGGCGTGAACCTGTTCTTCCGCCTCGTGCTCCGCTGTCCCATCGCCATCTTTGGCTCCATCGGGTGTGCCTTCGTGGTCGACGGCCTCGAGGGCGTGCTCTTCTGCGGCATCTCGGCCCTCGTGTTTCTCTTTGTATGGCTCGTCATGCGCGTCGCCGTGCGGGGCTACCGCGCGGTCCAGCAGAGCCTCGACGCCGTGACGCTCTCGACCACCGAGCAGCTCGAGGGCGTCCGCGTCCTGCGCGCCTTTGGCCGCGAGCGCGCCGAGGTCGCCGAGTTTGGTGACAAGCTCCAGCGCCTGTGGCGCGCGCAGGTGCGCGTGGGCGACGTCGCCGGCCTCATGAACCCGCTCACCTACGCCGCCGTGAATCTCGGCCTCGTCGTCGTGCTCTATGCTGGCGGCGTGAACATCGACGCCGGCACGCTCTCCCAAGGCGCTCTGGTGGCCCTTGTGAACTACATGAGCCAGATACTCGTCGAGCTGCTCAAGCTCGCGAACCTCGTGAACACCCTCTCCAAGTCCGAGGCCTGCGCCCGCCGCGTGAACGAGGTCTTCGCCCGCAGGCCCTCGATGGCAGACGGCGCGCTCGACGCCTCGGGTCTTCCCGGCTCCGTCGATCTGCGCGACGTCACGTTCTCCTATCCCGGCGCCGCGGCGCCCGCGCTCTCCCACGTGAGCCTTGCGATTGAGCCCGGCCAGGTCCTGGGCGTCATTGGCGGCACGGGTTCGGGCAAGTCGACGCTGGCGTCGCTGCTCATGCGCTTCTACGACCCCGACGAGGGCGCGGTGCTTGTGGGCGGCCACGACGTGCGCGAGCTCACCCTCGCGAGCCTCCACCACCTCGTGTCGCTCGTCGACCAGCAGCCCCGCCTCTTCACGGGCACGATCGAGACCAACCTCAGGCTCGCCAACGAGCGGGCGGGCGAAAAGCAGCTGGCAGGCGCCATTAAGGCCGCCCAGGCCGCGGACGTCGTCGAGGCCAAGGGAGGCACCGACGGGGCCGTCGAGCAGCTGGGCCGCAACCTCTCGGGAGGCCAGCGCCAGCGCCTCTCGATCGCGCGCACCCTCGCGCGCGCGCCCAAGGTGCTCGTGTTCGACGACGCGAGCTCGGCCCTCGACCTTGCCTGCGACGCCCGTCTGCGCCATGCGCTCGCTAGCGACTTTGCGAGCGTCACGCAGGTCGTCATCTCGCAGCGCGTCTCGGCCATACGCCACGCGAGCCTCATCCTCGTGCTCGACAGGGGATGCCCCGTTGGGCTGGGCACGCACGAGAAGCTCCTGAGAACCTGTGAGGTCTACCAGCAGATCTGCGAGTCACAGAACGCCGGGGAGGTGGCACGATGAGCACAGGCGAGAAGAGCGCTAGCACGGATGGTACCATCCGGCGCACCATCGCGCAGCTGCACCCCCACATCCCCGGGCTCGTGGGCTCGCTCGCCCTGGCCGCCGCGGTCGTGGTCTCGACGCTGCTCGTGCCCGTGTACTCGGGCGACGCCGTCGACTGCGTGATGGGGGAGGGCTCCGTCGACATGGCGGGGCTCGTCTCGGCCCTGCGCGGCCTTGCCGCGGCCGTCGTCGTGACGATGGCCTCCCAGTGGCTGCTCACCGCGCTCACGAACCGCATCGCGGCCTCGATCGTGCGCGACATGCGCCGCGACGCCTTCGCCAAGCTGCAGGTTCTGCCGCTCTCCTACATCGACTCGCACCGCCACGGCGACATCGTGAACCGCGTCGTCACCGACATCGACCAGTTCTCGAACGGCCTCACGCTCACCTTCCAGCAGCTCTTCTCGGGCGTGCTCACGATCGTGCTCACGCTCGTGTTCATGTTCAGGTTGAACCCGGCCGTTACCCTCGTGGTCATCTGCGTGACACCGGTGTCGATCTTCACCGCAAAGTTCATCGCCACCCGCGGCTACGCCCACTTTCACGAGCAGTCGGTTCGTCGCGGTGAGCTCACGGGTGCGGTCGAGGAGTACGTGGGCGGCATCCCCGTGCTCGAGACCTTCGACGCCCAGGACGTCGCCTGCGGGCACTTCCGCGAGGTCGACGCGCGCCTCTCGCAGGCGAGCTTCAAGGCCGTCTTCTACTCCTCGCTCGTGAACCCCACCACGCGCTTCGTGAACGCCCTCGTCTACGCGGGCGTGGGCATCTTCGGCGCCTTCGCGGCCATCGCGGGGAGCCTCACCGTGGGCGGTCTCACGGCTTTTCTCAGCTACGCCAACCAGTACACCAAGCCCTTCAACGACATCTCGGACGTCGTGACCGAGCTGCAGAACTCGTTTGCCTGCGCGGCGCGCCTCTACGAGCTGCTCGACGAGCCCGAGCAGACCCCCGACGCGCCAGGCGCCTTCGAGCTCTCGAACGTGCGCGGGCAGGTCGAGCTGCGCGACGTGGCCTTCTCCTACACGCCAGACCGTCCGCTCATCGAGCACTTCTCGCTCAGCGTGCGCCCCGGCATGCGCGTCGCCATCGTGGGTCCCACGGGCTGCGGCAAGTCGACGATGATCAACCTGCTCATGCGCTTTTACGACGTCGACGCGGGCCAGATCCTCGTCGACGGCCACGACGTCCGCGACATCACGAGGGCAAGTCTGAGAGCGGCCTATGGCATGGTGATGCAGGAGACCTGGGTCAAGAGCGCCACCGTGGCCGACAACCTACGCCTGGGCGCGTCGGATGCCACCGACGAGGAGGTGCGTCAGGCCGCCAAGGCAGCCTTTGCCCACGACTTCATCATGCGGCTGTCACACGGCTACGATACGGTCCTCGGCGGCGACCAGTCCTCGATCTCCGCGGGGCAGCGCCAGCTGCTGTGCATCGCGCGCGCCATGCTCGCGAACGCGCCGATGCTCATCCTCGACGAGGCCACAAGCAACATCGACACGCGCACCGAGATCCTCGTGCAGCGCGCCTTCGAGCGGCTCATGGAGGGTCGCACGAGCTTTGTGGTGGCCCACCGCCTCTCGACCATCGTGGGCGCCGACCTCATCGTCGCCATGAGGGACGGCCGCATCGTCGAGACGGGCACCCACGAGCAGCTGCTCGCCGCCCACGGATTCTACGCAAGCCTCTACGAGAGCCAGTTCAGCTGACATAAATCGTGGAGGCCCGCCGAACGTTTTCGTCACTTCTTTGGCTACCAAGGGGCGGCGGGGTTGGGCCGGCCACGCGATGGGGTATCATCCCTTAAGCGCCGCACGGGAACGCGGCATCAGGACTACGAGGAGCAGCATTGACGTTCAACGAGTGGCTAGAAAAAAAGGTCAGTCAGGGTTTCGAGACTGACAACGAGGCGCCGCTGGGCAGCTCCGACAATCCCTCGAGCAAGATCCTCACGTGGGCCAACGCCTTCACCGTGATGAGGATGGTCCTCACCTGCGTGTTTCTCGGCCTGTTCGTGAACGACGTCAACCGCCCGGTCGCCGTCGCCATCTACGCCATCGCTGCCTGCACCGACTGGGCTGATGGCAAGATTGCCCGCGCCACGCAGACCGTAAGCTGGTTTGGCAAGCTGCTCGACCCCCTGTGCGACCGCTTCCTGCTGTTCACGGGCGTCCTTGGCCTCGTGATTCGCGAGGAGTTGCCCGCATGGGTGGCCGTGCTGGTCATTTGTCGTGACCTCTACCTCGGCGGGGGCGCCCTCATCGTGCGCCGCTTCCGCGAGCGCCCCGTCGACGTCGTCTACATCGGCAAGATCACGACGGCCCTGCTCATGTTCGGCTTCTGCGACCTGCTGCTGGGGCTTCCCGTCATCGACGGCCTGGGCCTCACGAGCGCCTCGTGGCTGCCCGGCCTCAACTCCGTCGCGGGGCCCGTTGGCCTGCTCTTCGTCTACGCGGGCTGCGTGTTCTCGATCATCACGGCCATCGTCTACACCACCGAGGGCGTGGCCATCGTCCGCGAGTCCATCAGGAGGGGAAGGAGCAAGTAGCATGAGCCACACGCACGCCTCAACGCTGCTCGTCCTCGCAACGCTCCTGCTCGCCCTCATCGCACATCCCACCCTTGCCCATGCTGACGCCTCCGAGCCCGACCTCTCCGAGGCGCAGGCCGCCATCGTCGTCGACCAGACGGGCAGGGTGCTCTACGAGAAGAACCCAGACGCCCAGATAAACATGGCCTCGATCACGAAAATCATGACGGCCGTGGTCGCGCTCGAGAGCGGCACGCCGCTCGACACCGTCTGCACCCTGAGCACCCCCGAGCTCGCGGAGAACGCCATGGTAGCGGGCTACACCGCGGGCAGTACCTCCACGCTCTACGACCTTATGCGCGTCATGCTCGTCTACTCGGCAAACGACGCCGCCTACGAGGTTGCCCAGTGCGTGGGTGGCTCCCAGGAGGCCTTCGTCACGAAGATGAACGACAAGGCCAAGGAGCTGGGCATGGACGACACCCACTTCGAGAACCCCCACGGCCTCGACGCGGACGGCCACCACTCAACGGTGCACGACCTCGCGATCCTTGCCCGCTACGCCATGACGACCCAGCCTTTCATCGCAGACACGGTGCGCATGCCCGAGGTCACGGTCGAGGTGAACGGCGTGCAGCGCGAGTACCCGACGGTCGACCACCTGTTGGGCAGCTACCACGGCCTCATTGGCATCAAGACCGGCGCCGGCAACACCGTCACGGCCTTCATGGGCTGCGCCCGCAGGGGCGCCACCACGCTTTACACCGTCGTCTTGGGCTGTGCCACGGTGGACGGCCGCTTTGCCGACACGGAGTCGCTGCTTGACTGGGCCTATGGCACCTACCAGGGACACGTGCTCGCAAACGCCTCCCTGACGCTCGGGGCGCGCCCCTTTGCCTACGACCTCGCCTACGGCCTGCCGGTGAGCGCCTCGGCCACCACGCTCGGCCTCGTCTGGCCGGGCGGAGGCGACACGACCTACGCGCGCACCGCCTGCCACACCGACAAGCTCTGCGTGCCCGGGCAGACCGTTGGCGTCTGCAGCTGGAGCCAGGACGGGCGCAACGTTGGAAACGCCACGTATGCGTGCCACAATGAGCTTGAGCCCGCCCGCAGCGGCCTTGGGCTCGTGGGGTACGTCTGCCCCGCCGTCTCGCCCGCAGCCTAGGCACGAAAGGCAGCCCATGTACGCCATCTCAACCGACAAGGCGCCGCGTACCTCACTTCCCTTCTCCGAGGGAACGAGCGCGGCACGCTTCGCGTTCGTCTCCGCCCAGCCGCCCGTTGACCCCGCCACCAGCAGGCTCGTCGAGGAAGGCCTCGGCGCCCAGGCCAACCAGTGCCTCGACAACGTCGAGGGCGTGCTCTCCGAGCTCGAGCTCACGTTTGCCGAGGTCACGAAGCTCACGATCTACCTTGCGGGAACGAGCGACTTCGCCTGCGTCGACCGCGTCTGCGCCCGTCGCCTCACGAAGCCGCTGCCCGCGGTGACCCGCCTCGAGGTCTGCTCGCTTCCCGGCGGCGTGCCCATCGCCATCGAGGCCATCGCTTGCCGCTAGGAGCGGCGCGGAGCGGTACAATCATGTTTCACGAACTCGCTATCAAGAGGAGCTAGCCATGCAGAACGACACCACCAAGAACGCAGCGGACGCAACCGCGATCTTCTGCATGCCCTCGGCAGACGCCACCGTACCCGACCTCATGGGAGGCTCGCGTCCCGAGTACCCCACGCTCTCGATCCTCAAGGGCCCGCAGACCGGCTCGACCTTCGTGCTTGACACGCCCGACATCACGATTGGCCGCGACCCCTCGTCCTCGGTCTTCCTCAACGACATGACGGTCTCGCGCCGCCACGCCGTGCTCCACATCGCCGGCGGCAGTGCCCGCATCGAGGACCTCGGCTCGCTCAACGGCACCTGGGTCGATGGCGCCATCGTCAAGACGTCGCCGCTCGTCGACGGCTCGACCATCCAGGTAGGCACGTTCCGCATGGTCTACCACACCACTCGCCCGTCTCGCATCGCCACGGGCGAGTAGGCCTCCACATGGCCGATGCCGGCTATCTCACCATAGGCAAGGTCGTTCGCAAGCTGCAGGAGCAGTATCCTGACCTGTCGGTGTCCAAGGTGCGCTACCTCGAGGACGAGGGGCTGCTCACGCCCTCGCGCACGCCGGGCGGCTACCGCCTCTACTCCTCGCGCGACATTCAACGCCTCGAGACCATCCTCTACCTGCAGAAGACGAAGTTTCTGCCGCTGAGCGTCATCAAGGACGAACTCGACGGCAAACCGGGCCGCAGCGAGGGCTACGAGGGCACGTCCGAGAAGGACGAGCCACTGGCGGGGGAGCACATCACCCCCGAGCTCGAGCGCGAGCTGCACCCCATCGATCGCATGCCCGAGGTCGCCGGCGTCAACATCGCGCTCGTGCGCAAGCTTGCTGACTGCGGGCTCATTCGCCTCGTGCGCTCCCCAGCCGGCCGCGACCTCGTGCGCGGCAGCGACCTTAAGCTCATCTGCACGTGCGCCGAGCTCACCCGCTATGGCATCGAGCCCAAGAACCTGCGCCAGTACGTGGCCGCCGCGAACCGCGAGACGCCCATGTTCGAGCAGGCCCTGGCCTCGCTGTCACGCCACCAGGGCGAGAGTGAGAGCGAGCGCACGCTCAGGCGCGAGATGACGCTCGACCGCATGATCGCGCTCACTGGCTCGGTGAGAAGCACGCTCATCATGCGTGAGCTCACGGGAGACTCGCCCAACGCGCAGGGATAACCACCCCGCACAAGGGGAACAAGCACGATAGGCGCCTGGCGTATTATGTCAGGTTGGCAAGCAAACAAGAGGAAGGTGGGGGCCACCATGACCGACAGCAACGAGAGGCCGTTCCGGTACGAGAGCCTGATCGTCGACATTCCCGACTATCCGGAGCCCGGCGTCGTCTTCAAGGACATCACGCCGCTCATCTCCGACCCCAAGGGTTTCTCGGCCTGCGTCGACGCCATGGCCGAGCACTTCCTGGGCGAGGGCATCACCAAGGTCGTGGGCTCCGAGGCCCGCGGCTTCCTCATTGGCACGCCCGTGGCCTATCGCCTGGGCGCGGGCTTCGTGCCCGCCCGCAAGCCCGGCAAGCTGCCCCGCGACGTCTACTCCCAGAGCTATGCGCTCGAGTACGGCACCGACGAGCTACAGATCCACAAGGACGCGCTCACGCCCGACGACCGTGTGGTCATCGTCGACGACCTCGTGGCCACGGCCGGCACCGCGCTTGCCACCGCCAAGCTCGTCGAGCAGACGGGCGCAAAGATCGTGGGCTTCTCGTTCATACTCGAGCTCGCGTTCCTCAACCCCCGCGAGGCCATTGGCAAGGAGTTCCCGCAGGACATCTTCTCGCTCATCAAGGTCGACTAGGACTTATGGCCGGGGTGGTGGGCGCACGCTCGACCCAGTTGGCCCCACGGCTTGTCAGATGGCGTATGATTTTGCCGGTCAAGGTGCGGCTCAGCCCACCTGGCCGGCTTTTTCTTGCAATCGAGAGACGAGGAGCTAGCGTGCAGGTGTTCGAGAATCCCATCAGGCGCAGGCTCTCACGCAGGTTCCAGGTGAGCCTCGTGTGGGAGGGCGCCCTCGTGGGCCTCTTTGCCGGCGCCCTCGTGACGCTCTACCGCCTTGCCCTCACACAGGGCGAGCGCATCCTGCGCGCCACCGTAGCGAGCTGGGCGAACAACCCCGTCATGGCGGTCGCATGGTTCGTCGCCCTGGCCGTCATGGCGGTCGTGGTGGCGCTTCTCGTGAGGTGGGAGCCCGCCACCTCGGGCTCGGGCATCCCGCAGGTCGACGCCGAGGTCATGGGCGCCATGGACGCGCCCTGGTACCGCGTCATCGCCGCCAAGTTCGCCGAAGGTACGATTGGCGCCCTCGGCGGCCTGTCCCTCGGCCGCGAGGGCCCGTCGGTGCAGCTTGGCGGCATGGCCGGCAAGGGCGTCTCGCGCATCCTCAAGCGCGGGAGGGGAGAGGAGCGCCTGCTCGTCACCTGCGGCGCGGGCGCAGGCATGGCCGCGGCGTTCCACGCGCCCCTCACCGGCGTGATGTTTGCCCTCGAGGAGATTCACAAGACGTTCAACGCGCCCCTGATTATCTCGGTGATGATGAGCGCCGTCATGAGCGACTACGTGACGAGCCAAGTGCTGGGCCTTCAGCCGGTCATCAGCTTCAGGCTGAGCGAGATCATCCCTCACGAAGCCTATGCGCTGCTCATCGTCTTTGGCCTCATCATGGGCGTCGTGGGCGCGGCCCACAACATCGGCATGTTTGCGCTGCAGAACCTGCTGTCGCGCATCCGCTACCGCCATGCTTGGCTACGCTACCTCATACCGTTCATGGTCGCGGGCGGGATGGCCCTTCTGTCGCCCGAGCTCATGTGTGGCGGCGACGCGATTCTCGAGATGCTCATGAGCCCCCAGGGGCTCTCGATTGGCACGCTGGCACTCATCCTGCTGGGCAAGTATCTCTTCACGGGCGTCTGCTTTGGCGCGGGAACGCCAGGCGGCACGCTCTTTCCGCTGGTCATCATGGGCACGCTCGCCGGCGCCATCTTTGGCATGGGCGCCACGCGCGTCCTGGGCATGAGCGACGCCTTCGTGATGAACTTCATGGTGCTCGGTATCGCAGGCATGTTCGCGGGTGCCATTCGAGCGCCGGTCACGGCCGTCGTGCTCGCCTTTGAGCTCACGGGGAGCCTGGAGCAGCTGCTGTCGCTTGCGATTGTGAGCGTCTTCGCTTACGTGACCGCCAACCTGCTGCAGGTCGACGCCTACTACGAGCATCTGCTGGCACGCCTCCTTGGCACCACGACCGACGAGGCGCACGAGCACTGGGGGTCGCACGGCCGCCAGCTCCACTCATACGTGGTCGAAGCGGGATGCCCCGCGGCCGACAAGCTCATCTCGCAGATCAACTGGCCCGAACGCACGCTCGTCGTTTCGGTGCGGCGCTGCGGACGCGAGATCGTGCCGCGCGGGACGCTCAGGCTCCTCGAGGGCGACCGCATCCTTGTCTTGCTCGACGAACACGAAGGAGACAACAACGAGCGCTTCGTGCGCCACGTCTGCCACGGCACCTTCGCGCCGCGCGAGGTCGTGGAGTAGGCAACAAGCAGCGACGAAAAGCTGACTTGAAACAGCTCTACTTTACATAAGATATATTATCGCTATTTAATGTATATCAGCCGGAAAAGGGGAGTCACTAACTAGGAGAATTACGCTAATCACCAAGAACCCCCACGTACCTTGCCGCGCTCGTGGCGGCAATCGCTCCGTCAGAGGCCGCGGTGATCGCTTGGCGAAGCGGAGTTGCCCGCACGTCTCCCGCACAGAAGAGTCCAGGCGTTGCCACAGACATGTCAGGACGCGTCACGACATACCCCTGGTCATCCAACTCAGCGAGCCTGCAGACAGGCGATGACTGAGGCACCTGGCCAACCGAGACGAAGACGCCAACACCGCCTGGCGCGAAGGAAAGCTCCTCGCGGGTTGGGACGCCCAAGGCGTCTACGGATGCCAGCACGACCCTCTCGATAAGAGAATCCCCTTCCACGCCCTCAATTCTAGTAAGGTACCTAACTTTAATCATGGGCGAGGAGAGAACGACATCCCGCAGGCTCCTCATCGCCCGGAGGTGGTCCTTGCGCACGACGAGTGTCACCGAGGAGGCGACCTTCGCAAGGTAGAGCGCCTCCTCGCAGGCCGTGTTACCACCGCCCACCACAAAGACGTCCTTGCCACGATAGAACATGCCATCGCAGGTGGCGCAGTACGAGACGCCCCTGCCACCAAAGCGATTCTCGCCCGCAAAGCCAGCCTTGCGCGGCGAGGCCCCCGCGGCATAGATGACGCTGCGTGCCCTAAGCGAGCCTCCCTCGCAGACGACCTCGAAGAGGCTCCCGCCCTCGCGCCTGTCGATGGAGACGACCTGGTCGAACTCGAACTCCGCACCAAGGTGCTCGGCATGGTCCCAGAGACGCTGCCCGAGCTCGGCACCCGTTATGTCCTCGATGCCCGGATAGTTGTCCACGAGGTCGGTCGTGGCAATCTGGCCGCCAGCGGCGCTGCTCGATATGACGAGGGGCCTGAGACCCGCCCTCGTTGCATAGATGGCGGCGCTCAGACCCGCAGGACCGGAACCCACGATGATGACGTCTCTCACATTCAAATCGGTCATGTAAGGCTCCCCAATCTAAGATTCTCGCGCGCGGCTAGTTGACGCCGCTCGACCCAAAGCCGCCCGCACCGCGGTCGGTCTCATCGAGCTCCGACACCTCGTGCAGACGCACGACGGGCACCTTCTGGATGACGAGCTGGGCGATGCGCTCGCCGCGCTCGATGTGAATGGTCTTCTCGTTGTCAAGGTTGACGGCGCAGACCTTGAGCTCACCGCGGTAGTGGGCATCGATGAGGCCGGGCGTGTTGGCCATCGACAGCCCCTCGCGCAGAGCAAGTCCGCTCCTGGGCTGCACAAAGCCCGCGTAGCCATCGGGAATGGCGATGGCCAGGCCCGTCGAGACGAGTCTGCGCTCGTGCGGCGCCAGGTCAACGTCCTCGTTTGAGCGCAGGTCGAGGCCGGCGTCTCCCTCGTAGGCGTAGGACGGGAGCTCGACGGACGGGTCAAGGCGCTTGATGGGAAGGTCAATCACGTCGTTACTCACCAGAGAGCCTCCTCAGCTCGTCAGAGAATTCTTCGATGTCCTTGAAGTCGCGATAGACGGACGCAAAGCGGACGTAGGCGACCTTGTCGATGTCGATGAGGCGGTGAAGCACCATCTCGCCCAGGTCGCTCGAGTCGACCTCGGTGGTGCCGTGGTCCCTCAGCTCGCTCTCGATGCTCGCGATGAGGGCGTCGAGAGCATCGATGGGGATGTCGCGCTTAACCGTTGCGCGCACGAGGCCGCGCATGAGCTTCTCGCGATCGAAAGGCTCCTTGGAACCATCGTGCTTGAGCACGATGAGCGGCAGCTCCTCCTTACGCTCGTAGGTGGTGAAGCGAAAACCGCAAGCCTCGCACTCGCGGCGACGCCTGATCGAGTCGTTGCTCTCCGCAGGACGGGAGTCGACGACCTTGGACTCCTCGCATCCGCACTTGGGACAGCGCATGGTATCCTCCCTAGCCGGGTTCACTGCAATAGATACCTTACGCTGCGAAAATAGATTCGTCTAGCTGCTGACAGAAATCTCCGGACGCCGGGTCCTAGAGAAGGGCCCCCAGCAGCACCATGCCCGCGATGGCGAAGAAGACAAGACAGGCCCCGAGGCGCTCGCGGTCCCCGATGACGGGCGCGGAGCAGACGGGGGCGTCGGCCGAGACGTACCAGTCGTAGGCACGACGCGCCTGCTCCCTCACGGAGCACTGGCGGCGAGCGTCGTGGCGGCCACCTTCCACGACGGAAAGGCTCGCGGCGGCGTGACGAGGCTTGAGGGCGGAAGAACCAATGGTGTCATAGTTGTAATCAAAGTTGTTCATGGTGCGTTCCTCTCAATCTCGTTTTGTACTGGTACCTTTATACAAACCGTTGCGGACAATATCTTGTAATGCATACTATCAAACATTTGTTCCCTATGTCTAGTATCTACGTACGAATGTTCGTGTCAAGCAAAAATAGAACAAATGTTTGCGAAAGGAAGCGAACGCGTGTATGATGGTCTCAACGAAAAGGAGGAACCACCATGTCTGAGGTAAAGCTTTCCGCACGGCAGCAGCAGGTATATGACTTCATCTGCGCATCCGCCGCAGAGCACGGCTATCCACCCTCGGTCAGGGAGATCGGCGCGGGCGTTGGCCTCTCTTCCCCATCCACGGTTCACTCCCACCTCAACAGGCTCGAGAAGGCCGGCTACATCCGCCGCGACCCCAAGAAGCCCCGCACCATCGAGATCTGCGGGCCCGGCAGCGAGAGCCTCTACCAGCAAGACGTCAAGCTTGCCGAGGTCACCCAGGACGTTGATGCCAGCACGATCACCCTACCGGTCGTTGGCAGAGTCGCGGCAGGCACGCCCATCCTCGCCGAGCAGAACGTCGAGGAGGTCATGACCCTCCCCACGAGCGTCATCAACGATGCGAGCTCGTTCATCCTGCGTGTCCGCGGCGAGTCGATGATCAACGTCGGCATCCTCGATGGGGACTACATCGTCGTGAAGGAGCAGCACACCGCTCACAACGGCGAGATCGTCGTCGCCCTCATCGATGACTCGGCCACCGTCAAGACCTTCTACCGCGAGAAGGACCGCATCCGCCTTCAGCCCGAGAACGATTCGATGGAGCCCATCTACGCAGACAACCCGACCATCCTCGGCAGGGTCACGGGTCTGCTTCGCTCGCTCTAGATTCCATGGAGCAGAAGCGGCGCTCGGAGAGGATTCACGGCTACGACGTCATCAGGGGTTTCTCGGTCATATCGATGGTGCTCTTTCACCTTTGCTATGACCTGGTCTATCTCTATGGCGTGGGCCTGGGCTGGTTCGCCTCTCCCCTACAAGATGTCTGGCGCGCCTCCATCTCATGGACGTTCTTGCTGGTGGCGGGCATCATGTGCTCCTACTCGAGCAGCAACGTCAGGAGGGCGGCAAAGTATCTTGCCGTGGCGGGCGTCGTATTCGTTGCCACAACAGTGGCTGCCGTCGACACGCCCGTGAACTTCGGCATCATCTACTGCATGGGCTTCAGCACGCTCGTGGGCCACCTCTACCTCAAGCTCGCCTTACGGGCGGGCGTGCGCGTAAACGTCGCGCTCGCCTTGGGGCTCGCGCTGTTCTTCGTCATCTGCCTCGGTGTTCCAACGGGAACCTTTGGTCTCGCGACCTTTGGCGGCCCCTACTTCAAGGTGCCGGCGGCACCCTATGCCTACGGGTGGCTCAGCTGGCTCGGCTTTCCCGGACCCCAATTTGCGTCGGGAGACTACTACCCGCCCCTCCCCTTTTCGCTGCTCTTTCTCGCGGGAACCAGCTTGGGCGTCATCATCAAGGCAAAGGGTGCGCCCAGAGCACTCCAGAGCCTTCGGTGCCAACCCCTTGAGTACGTGGGAAGGCACGCCCTCCCCATCTACGTGCTTCACCAACCGCTCATTCTTGGCGTGCTCATGCTCGTCTATGGGTATTAGCGAAGAGCGTCATCTCGCCTAAGCGGTGAAATCACGAGGCGGAGAGTACGTCCCGCCCAAAGTCATTGATAGACACGCGAGAAGCCCAGAAGCCCAAGTTGGCGAAAACCGCTTCCAAAAGAACCCGACACATTCAGAGCTCGCAGGAAGTGCCCAATAACACACCCACGCCTCACGAAGCAGCGAACAACATCCGCGAGCAGAGACACATTGGACGCAGCGGCGCAGGCCTACTCCTCCACCTCATAGGGCTTGAGGGTGGCGGCCATGCGAGCGCCCGCCTTGGCGGTAACGAGCAGGCCGCCCTCGACGTACTGCTCGCGAATGATCTGGCAACGCTCGTGGACGAGCTTCATGAGCATGCCCTTCTCGTAGGGCATGAGCGCCGTGAGCGTCACGTCACCGTCGCTCGCCTCCTGCGCGATGCGGTGCAGCAGCCCGGCAAGGCCCCAACCCTCGCCGGCGGACACGAAGACGGCCCGGGAATTCGCAGCTTTGAGCCCCGCAAGGACCTCGTCATCGAGCAGGTCGCATTTGTTGAAGACGAGCACGCGCCGAATCTCGTTGGCATCGATCTGGGCAAGAATCTCCTCGACGGCCCTGACCTTCTTCTCCCAGTTCTCGTCGTTGGCATCGACAACCTCGAGCACGAGGTCTGCTGCCCTGACCTCGGCGAGCGTCGACTTAAAGCTCTCAACGAGCGTGGTGGGGAGCTTCTGGATGAAGCCAACGGTGTCCGTCAGGGTGATCTTACGCCCCTCGGCAAGGTCAATGGAGCGGGTCGTGGGGTCGAGCGTGGCAAACAGCTCGTCCTTGGCGTAGACGTCGGAATTGGTGAGGGCGTTCAGCAGCGTCGACTTACCCGCGTTGGTATAGCCGGCGAGCGCCACGCGATAGACGCCCGAGTCCCAGCGAGCCTTGCTCTGCGTGGCGCGACGCGTCTCGAGGCGTGCGAGCTCGCGGCAAAGCGAGGCAATGCGGTCGCGCACGAGGCGCCTGTCGACCTCGAGCTGGCTCTCGCCCTGGCCAAACCTGCTGCCGATGCCGCCGCGCGTCTGCTCGCCCATGAGGTGGCTCCACATGCCACGAAGACGCGGCAGCACGTACTGAAGCTGTGCGAGCTGCACCTGGAGGGCGCCCTCACGCGTCGTCGCATGACGACCAAAGATGTCGAGGATGAGGGCCGTGCGGTCGATGACCTTGACCGGCTCGCCAAAGATCTGCTCGAGGTTGGCCTGCTGGGAAGGCGACAGCTGGTCGTCGAACGCAACGACGTCAACGTCCATGCGCTTGACCAGTGCCGCAAGCTCCTTGGCCTTGCCCGAGCCCACGAACGTCTTGGGGATGGGCGAGTCGAGCTTCTGCGTCTCGGTGGCAACCACAACCCCGCCCGCCGTCTCAACCAGGCGCGCAAGCTCGGCGAGCGACTCGCTCATCGGCCAGTCGGTACGCCCCGTGTCAACGCCCACGATGAGCGTTCGCTCGGGAACGGGAGCGGTGGACATCTGCTTGAATCGACCCGTGGTGCTCTCCCCCTCTTAGGGCTCCTGGACGCGCTCGCCCAAGGCCCTCTCGTATTCGTCGACGATCAAGGCGACGGCGTTATCGCGGCCGAGCTCGTCCATGTCGAGCCAGCGAGTGCGGCCGTCACGCCTCAGCCACGAGAGCTGCCGCTTTGCGTAGCGCCGAGAGCGGCGCTTGATGAGCTCGATAGCCTCGTCGAGCGTGCACGACCCATCGAGGTAGTCGAGGACCTCCTTGTAGCCGATGGCCTGGCGGGCCGTGAGGTCTGCGCCCATGCCAGCCTCGACAAGC
Source organism: uncultured Coriobacteriaceae bacterium (assembly GCA_900543875.1). Classification (GTDB taxonomy): domain Bacteria; phylum Actinomycetota; class Coriobacteriia; order Coriobacteriales; family Atopobiaceae; genus Parolsenella. The sequence goes on from UQSV01000010.1 coordinate 15,403, forward strand.
CCCCGCACCTCGTCGACCAGGCCAGCCTCGACCATGAGGTCGACGCGCCGGTCGATGCGCTCGTAGAGTAGCGCACGGTCCATCGAAAGCCCCCAGATCTGGGCGCCGTAGTGCGCCTTGCGCTCGCGGAGGCCCGAAAGCTGCGCGGCATAGCTCGTGCCCTCGTCGAGCATCTCGAGGGCACGCGCGACGCGGCGGGAGTTGTTGGGGTGGATGGCAAGCGCGCTCGCCTCGTCGCGCTCGCGCAGGAGCTCCCAGAGGGCCTGCGCGCCCCGCTCGGCAAGGTAGTCTTCGTAGCGGCTGCGCGCGTCCCCGTGGGTCTGACCCGCGGGAAAGTCCATCTCGTCGATGACGGCGTCGAGGTAGAGGCCGGTGCCCCCGCACAGGATGGCGGCGCGGCCGCAAGCGAGGCGTTCGTCAACGAGGACGCGGGCGTCGCGCTGGAACATGGCCACGGAGTAGTCCTGCGAGATGTCGGCCACATCGACCATCTGGAGCGGCACGAGGCGCTCCTCGACGGGCGTCTTGGCCGTGCCGATGTCCATGCCACGGTAGACCTGCATCGAGTCGACCGAGATGACGTCGGTGCCAAGGCGCAGTGCCACCTCGTCGGCAAGCGCGCTCTTGCCCGAGGCCGTGGGGCCAACGACGCAGATGACGGGACGGCGTGCGGCGGCACCCGTCACGAGACTGTCATTGCCCGACGTCACCGGGGTTCGCCCACCATGGGTCCGCGCAGGTACCACGTGCGCGCCTCGTCGACGCGAACGTCCACGAGTTTGCCCACGAGCTCGTGAGGGTCACAGCCCTCGGGAGCCTCGAAGTGAACGGTCTTGTTCTTGGGGCTGTGGCCCACGAGCACGCGCTCGTCACGCTTGGAGGCACCCTCGACGAGCGCCTCGACGGTATGCCCCAGCTCGACCTGGTTGGCATCGTGGGCAAGGTCTGCCACGAGGGCCGCCAGACGGTCGAAGCGCTCCTGGATGACCTCGCGCGGCGTGGGGTCATCGATCTTTGCGGCGGGCGTTCCGGGGCGCTTGGAGTAGATGAACGTGAACGCGGAGGCAAAGCCAACCTCGCGCACGAGGCTCAAGGTCTGCTCGAAGTCCTCCTCAGTCTCGCCAGGGAAGCCAACGATGATGTCGGTGGACAGGGCGATGCCGGGAATGGCCTCCTTGATGGAGTTAGCGAGCGCGATGTAGTCCTCGCGCGTGTAGCGCCTGTTCATGGCCTTGAGCACGCGGGTGGAGCCGCTCTGCACGGCAAGGTGCAGCTGCGGCATGACGGCGGGCGTCTCGGCCATCGCGGCGATCGTCGCAGGCGACAGGTCCTTAGGGTGCGAGCTCGTGAAGCGGATGCGCTCGATGCCCGTCTCGCCCACCGCGCGCAGAAGCTCCGCGAAGCGCGGGGAGCCGTAGCGCTGGCGGCCAAACGAGTTGACGTTCTGGCCAAGCAGGCACACCTCACGCACGCCTTCGGCATGGAGGCGGCGCACCTCGTCGACGATGTCGTCGAAGGCGCGGTCGCGCTCACGCCCACGGACGTAGGGCACGATGCAGTAGGTGCAGAAGTTGTTGCAGCCGGTCATGATGGGCACCCAGGCGTGCCAAGCGTTCTCGCGGCGGCTCGGCAGGTCGCTCGAGAAGCCCTGCGAGTCCTCGCTCGTGTCGGCAAAGACGGTCTTGCCGTTGCCGGAGCGAGCCTCGTCGATGAGCTCGGGAAGCGAGGAGATGGCGCGCGTGCCAAAGACGACGTCGACGTTTCTCATGTGCTCGCGGATCGAGGCACCGTCGCGTTGAGCGATGCAGCCGCCGATGCAGACGACCCTGCGGCCGCTCGGCGGCTCAGGCGCGCTCACCATGGCGGAGACCTGACCATACAGGTGCGTGTCGGCCTTCTCGCGTACGCAGCACGTCATGAAGACGACGATGTCGGCCTCCTCGGGAGTGGCCACCTCGAGGCAGCCGCACGTCCCAAGCAGGCCCGAGACGCGCTCGGCGTCATGCAGGTTCATCTGGCAGCCGAAGGTCTTGACGTGGTAGGTAAGACCGGCGAGGGATTTGTTAACTTGCACTAGATTGCCACCTTTCCGGCACCCTGCTCGAGGGTCTGCGCGTCTGTCGGGGCGAGCCTGTGCACGTAGACCGCAATGCGGATGGCCGTGCGGCTCTGCCCGTCGATGTCGATGTCAGAGAACGTGGGTGCGCACGAGATGTCGATACCCACCGGGATGAGAAAGCCGCGCGCGATGGCAACGGCCTTGATGGCCTGGTTCACGGCACCGGCGCCGACCGACTGGATGTTGACCGGTACGCCGTCCTTGACCATGCCTGCGATGGCTCCGGCCACCGACGCAGGTGAGGACTTGCTCGAGACCTTCAGGTAGTCCATGGATGTTACTCCTAGCAGCGGTTCTACGTGTGAGTGATGCGTTTTGGTGGCGTTTGGACCAGCGGCCGCGGGCCTACTAGTCTTCCTTCTCGAGGTCAAATGTAACGGTTATCTTGTCGCGCGTCACGTTGATGCGCGGCTCACTGGAGAGTCCCACGTAATAGCGCTCGGCGATGAGGTCGAAGGCGCGCTCCATGACGCGGGAGAACTCGTCGACGTCGTCGGGAGAGAGCTTAAGGCCGCGACGGTCGCGCGTGAGGTCGACCTCCTGCTGGCCCAGCGTGCCGCCGTGGTGCAGCAGGCGCGAGGCAACCGGACGCAGGGGCTTGATCTGGCCAGCGAGGATGCGGTGCGCGGTGCGCTCCGAGATGGGCAGACCCAGGGAGGCGGCGACATCGGCGAGCTCGCGGGCGTCCGCGGCGAGCGCGGGCCGTTCGATGACGCTCACCTCGTTGAGGTCGTCGACGAACAGCAGGCGCGAGCGGTTGGGCGACGCGTCAGCAAGCGCGCGGGCCGTGGCGATGACGTCTGCGGCAGAGCCAAGGAAGACCTCGCAGTCGGGGCGTTCCTCGAGCGCGAACTCGCAGCACGTCCTGATGATGTTGTGCGGGCCCTTGAGCTGCTGCTGACCCTCATCGCCTCTACCAACCGTGGGCCAGGTGCTCTGGTCCTTGCGCTCGGCAAGCTTGGTGGCGTCAGCCTCGACGCGGATGGACGAGCCAAGGCCCATGCCCGTGGCCATGACGCGGGCGCTCCGCGTGTTCTCGCGAATGGAGAAGAGCGCCATGCCACGACCATGCACGCCCCAGCGGTCCATGTGGACCGTGTCAAGCTTAGAAGTAACGCGGGCGTCGAAGATGCGCTCGCGCATGGAGTCGGGCACGCCCGAGCCGTCGTCGAGCACGACGAGGCTGCGTAGGTCGGACTCACGGCTCGTAGCGATGAGGATCCTGTGTGCGCCGGCGTCACGCGAGTTTCGCAGCATCTCGATGACGACGTCCTCGATGCAGCGGATGTCGTGCTTTGCCTGGCGGCGCTCCGCCTCCCCCACGCGCAGGCGAACGAAGCCGTTGCCCAGCGACTCCTCGACCCTCACCGCGGTGTCGCCGGACACCTGGGCAACGAAGTCAACGAGCGAGGGTGCCCCCGAAGGGACTCCCCCGCTCTCGGAAATGTCGTGCAAGTCAGCCATGGTGTTCGAGGCGAGCCGCTACTTGGCGACGTCGACGGCGCGCGACTCGCGGATGACGACGACGCGCACCTGGCCGGGATACTCCATCTCGTCCTCGATCTGCTTGGCGATGTCGTGAGCGAGCACCGTGGCCTCGGCATCGGAGATCTTCTCGGGCTGGACCATGACGTGCAGCTCGCGTCCGGCCTGCATGGCGTAGGTGCGCTCGACGCCGTCATGGGCGTTCGAGATCTCCTCGAGCTTCTGGAGGCGCTTGATGTAAGTCTCGGCGCTCTCGCGGCGGGCACCGGGGCGCGCGGCGGAGATGGCGTCGGCGGCCATGACGAGCTGGTCGAGGATCGTGTTGGGCTCGACGTCGGCGTGGTGGGCCTCAATGGCGTGGACGATCTCGGGACGCTCGCCATAGCGACGGGCAAGGTCGGCGCCGATCACGGCATGCGGACCCTCGACCGTGTGGTCGATGGCCTTGCCAAGGTCGTGAAGAAGGCCGGCGCGCTTGGCGGCCGTGGGGTCGAGGCCAAGCTCGGAGGCCATGATGCCGCACAGCTCGGAGACCTGCTTGGAGTGCTGCAGGACGTTCTGACCAAAAGAGGTGCGGTAGCGCAGGGCGCCGAGGGTCTTGATGATCTCGGGGTGCAGGTCGTGGATGCCGGCGTCGAACGAGGCCTGCTCGCCGGCCTCCTGGACGCGTTGGTTCACGAGGGTCTCGGCCTTCTTGTACATCTCCTCGATGCGGGCGGGGTGGATGCGGCCGTCTGCGATGAGATTCTCGAGGGCAACGCGGGCGGTCTCGCGACGGACCGGCTCAAAGCTCGAGAGCATGACGGTCTCAGGGGTGTCGTCAATGACGAGGGACACGCCGGAAACCTGCTCGAAGGTGCGGATGTTGCGACCCTCACGGCCGATGATGCGGCCCTTGAGGTCGTCGGAGGGGATGTGGACGGTGGTGACGGTGACCTCGCCGGCCTGGTCGGCGGCGCAGCGCTGGATGGCAGTGGTCACGATCTCGCGGGCGGTCTTGTCGGCCTGGGCGCGGGTGCGCTGCTCGCTCTCGCGCAGGATCTGGGCCTCCTCGCGCACGGTGTCCTTGCGCACGCGGTCGAGCAGCTCCTTGTGGGCCTCGTCGGTCGAGAGGGAGGCGATGCGCTCGAGCTCGGAGGTCTGCTTCTTCACGAGGCGCTCGAGGTCGCTCTGGCGGCGGTCGAGCTGGCCGGCCTGGCTGGAGAGCTGGTGCTCGCGACGGTCAAGCGCGTCGTTGCGGCGGTCGAGCGACTCCTCGCGCTGCATGATGCGGCTCTCGAGGGAGCGAAGCTCGCTCTTGCGCTGCTTCTCCTCGGCCTCGGCGGCCTGGCGGTGCTTGAGAATGTCCTCCTTGGCGGCCAGGACCGCCTCCTTCTTGGTGGTCTCGGCCTGACGCTGCGCGTCGGAGCGAATCTGCTCGGCCTGGCGCTCGGCATCGGCAACCTGCTGGTTGGCCTGTTGGACCTTGGCGGAGTTCTGGTTATTGACGACGAAATGCGAGATGCCAAAACCAATAAACAGTGCAGCGATAGCTGCGAAGAAGACTTCGATACCCATTAAGACTCCTAGAATCACAAAACTTTGGCGTGGGGGTTCAGGAGACTGCCCCCAGGGGGCAGAACCCACCATCCGAGTGGCTCTCGGCGTCTATGCGCGTAAGAAATCGCAGCTCAACGAACAAAAAGTAACGTCAGCCGTGCAGGTCACAACCGACGAGAGATACCCAAATGGTTTCTATATTTTAAGGTGAGCGTTAGGTAATAGTCAACGCGCTTGGGGCACTGACAAAAATCGAGCACAAGATATGGCCCAGCGCTCGTCCCCATTGCCATGGCCGCAGACCTGACATTCGGAGCCCTCGACGCAATAAATTTGCCTAGCACTCGCCCTCGTCGTCATGAATGCGGTCGAGCGCCGCCTCCTTGGCAATGGCCATGGGATAGCCGCGCGAGACGAGGAATCGCACGAACTTGGCATAGGCATTCTTCTCTGGAACCGCCTTGCGGGCAAGCAGCTCGCTGGCGCGCTCCGAGACGTCATCCTGTTCAAGAAAGGCCTCGGGCCAGCCGGCGACCTCGGAGGCCTCGATGCCGCGTCGCGAGAGCTCGCGCTCGATGCGCACGGGACCCCACCCCGCCGCGACCTTGGCCCGGATGAAGTACTCGGCAAAGCGCGCGTCGCTCATAATCTTGAGCTCGCAGGCATACTCGACGCGCCCCTCGGCACGCGCACGCGAGTAGCCCTCGCGCACGAGCCGAGACGCCATCTCGGAGGTGGAGTAGTCCCTGCGCGACACAAGGTCGACGAGCTTCTCCCAGCAGCAGGAGTCTGAGACCTCGCCCACATGGTAGAGCAGCTCGGCGCGGCTGCCCCACGCCACGTCGTCCATGGCATCGAGGCGGCGCGCAACGGCGACGGGAACCTGCAGGCCCTCGCCCTCGCTCACGACGATGCGGGCGAGCGGCTTGCGCGCGCCCATGGGGGCCGAGGCGCGCTCGGGAAGCTCCACGTGCCAGGTAAAGCCAGAGGGACCCTCGTGGATGCGGGGGTCCCTCCTCTTGGCAGCCTGGCCGCTACGCCTACTCGGCATCCTCGGCACTCACGGCACCGGCCTCGTCCTCGACGGGCTCGTGGCCCTCGAGGGGCGGCAGGCCCACCTCGACGCGAACGCGCGACTCGATCTCGTCGCGCAGGTCGGGGTGCTCGCGCAGGAACGCCTTGGCGGCCTCCCTGCCCTGGCCCAGGCGCTCGCCCTCGTAGGTGTACCAGGCACCGGCCTTGTTGACGATCTCGCTCTCGACGCCCAGGTCGAGGATCGAGCCCTCCTTGGAGATGCCCGTGCCGTACATGATGTCGAACTCGGCGGTCTTGAACGGAGGCGCGACCTTGTTCTTGACGACCTTGACGCGCACGCGGCTGCCCACGATCTCGCTGCCCTGCTTGATCGTGTCGATGCGGCGGATGTCCATGCGCACCGACGAGAAGAACTTGAGGGCGCGGCCGCCCGGCGTGGTCTCGGGATTGCCGAACATGATGCCGATCTTCTCGCGCAGCTGGTTGATGAAGATGCACGTGGTATTCGACTTGGAGAGCGAGCCGGCAAGCTTGCGCAGGGCCTGACTCATGAGGCGCGCCTGCAGGCCCACCGTGGTGTCGCCAATCTCGCCCTCGATCTCTGCGCGGGGGACGAGCGCGGCAACCGAGTCGATGACGACGACATCGATGGCGCCGGAGCGCACGAGCATGTCGCAGATCTCGAGCGCCTGCTCGCCGGTGTCTGGCTGGGAGATGAGAACCTCGTCGATGTCAACGCCGATGCGGGCGGCATAGCCCGGGTCGAGCGCGTGCTCGGCATCGATGAAGGCGACGACGCCGCCCATGGCCTGCGCCTCGGCGAGGATCTCGAGCGAGAGCGTGGTCTTGCCCGAGGACTCGGGGCCATAGATCTCGACGATGCGGCCGCGCGGCACGCCGCCGATGCCCAGCGCAGCGTCGAGCGCGATGGAGCCCGTGGGGATTGCTTCGACGTGCAGGTCTGGGCCATCCTCGCCATACTTCATGATCGAGCCCTTGCCGAACTTCTTCTCGATCTCGGCCTTGGTCGACTCGATCATCTTGGTGCGCTCCTCACCGGTGGTGGGGGCGTGGATCTCTCTCGAAACCGCGTTGGATTTAGCCATCTCGTTCCCTTCCATTGCTTCCTCCCGACATAATACGCGAACAGTCGTTCGTGGTCAAACCGTTGGGAGAAGCATACGAAAGTTGGGGCAAAAATAATCTAACAGGCATCTAACAGGGGTCTAACACCCGAGCTAGATGCCTGAAAATGCTAAGAAAAATGGGAGCGCTCAAAACGGGCGAGCGGCATAAATCCGCAGGCGAGCGGCGCGGGTGCCACAGAGAGCAAGCACGTCGCCCAAGCGCTATCCCTCAAGCGCGCCCTTGAGCATGCCAAGCGCGTGCAAGACCGAGCGCAGGCGCACCTCGGCGCGGTCGCCCGGGAAAACGACAGACTCGGTGCGCGTCTGGCCGGCGACGCTCACACCAAACCACACGAGCCCAACGGGCTTGCCGGGGGTGGCGCCACCGGGGCCCGCGATGCCCGTGACGCTCACGGACGCCTCGCAGCCGAGAGCCCCGAGCGCGCCCTCGGCCATCTGCTGGGCGCACTCGCTCGAGACGGCGCCAACAGACGCCAGGGTGTCACCGGAGACGCCGAGGATGGCCTGCTTGACCGAGCAGGCGTAGGAGCCCACGGCGCCCATCACGACGTCGGACGAGCCGGGAACGGCGGTCAGGGCCGCTTCGACAAGGCCGCCCGTGCAGCTCTCCGCCGTGCCAACGTGAACGCCACGCCTGCGGGCGGCCTCGAGCACCTCGAAGGCGAGCGCCACGGCGTCGTCCCAGGTGGGCACGGCATCAGACGCATCAGAGCCAGAAGCGTCACTCGCGCCGGCATCCTCGGGCTCGTCGTCTGCGAGCGCGCCCCAGGACTTCACGAAGTAGTCGACGCCGCTCCAGATGGTGAGGACGACGGCCACGGCAAGCACCGCGTAGGAGAGCGTCTGGAGCGGGCCGGCAACGGCGAGCGTGTTGGCAAGCGCCATCGCGAGCAGGCAGCCGCAGATAGAGACCATCGTCGTGGCGGTCTTCCACTTGCCGAGGTTGCCCGCGGCGATGACGATGCCCTTGGTTGCCACGACCATGCGCAGACCGCTCACGAGAAACTCGCGCGCCACGATGACGAGCAGCGCCCAAGAGACGGGGGCGCCGCATTCGAGCAGGTAGCACAGGGCCACGATGACCACGAGCTTGTCGGCGATAGGGTCGAGGAACTTGCCGAAGGTCGTGACCTCGTTGCGGCTGCGCGCGAGGTAACCGTCGAGCTTGTCGGTGAGCGACAGCAGGCAGAACGCAACGAAGACGGCGATGCCGCCCGCGCCGGGCCCGCCCAGGACCTCGGCCATGAGCAGCCACGCCGGAACGAACACGACGCGCGTGCAGGTCACGATGTTGGCCGGCGTCCACATGCTGGACTTCTTTGCCACTTCCCTATTCCTCCCCCTCGACGATCTCACCCTCGAGCTCGTAGCAGAAAGAGTCGACGAGGCGCACGCGCACGACGTCACCCACGGCGGCCTCGCCCTCGGCGATGTGCACGGCGCTGTCGCAGTCGGGGGCCTGGAACCAGGCGTGGCCGATGAGCTCAGGCACGTCGCCGTCGGTGTCGATGCCGTCGATCACGACGTCGACGACCTCGCCCACGTGCTTTGCCGTGGCGGAGAAGCCCAATTCCTCGGCCACGTCGGTGAGCGCCTGGGCACGGTCGAGCTTGACGTCCTCGTCAACCTGGTTGTCCATCTCGGCGCCGCGGGTGCCCTCCTCGCGCGAGTAGGAGAAGACGCTCGTGTAGTCGAACTCCTGCTCCTGCACGAAGTCGAGCAGCTCCTCGAACTGCTCCTCGGTCTCGCCGGGGAAGCCCACGAGGCCCGTGGTGCGCAGCACCATGCCGGGAATCTCGCGGCGCAGGCGGTCGAACAGCGCGCGGAACTCATCGGCGCTGCCCGTGCGGTTCATGCTCTTGAGCACGGCGGCGTTGCAGTGCTGGATGGGGATGTCGATGTAGGGCAGCACCTCGGGCGTGTCGCGGATGGCGGCGACGAGCTCGTCGGTCATTCCCTCGGGCTGCAGGTAGAGCACGCGCAGCCACGCACCGTAGGGGCGCACGATCTTCGCGAGGCGCACGAGCAGGCTCGCGAGCGTGTCGCCCTCACCCAGGTCCCTGCCCCAGATGCCCGTGTCCTGGCCGATGAGCACGAACTCGCGCACGCCCTGCTCGGCAAGCGCGCGGACCTCGCCCGCGATCTCGGCGAACGGGCGCGAGGCGTAGCGGCCGCGGATGTAGGGGATGGCGCAGAAGGAGCAGAAGCGGTCGCAGCCGTCGGAGATCTTGACGTAGGCGCTCGCGCCCTCGACGGTGCGCAGCGGCTCCGCAAGCGGGCCCGCGCTCGCGCCCTCGGCGGCGGGCACAACCGACTCGTGGCCAAGGACCTCGTCCATGACGCCCACGATGCCGTCCTCGGCGTCGGCGCGCACGAAGGCCGCGACCTCGGGGAGCTGGTCGGGGAGCTCGTCGCCGTAGCGCGAGGGCACGCAGCCGCACATAACGATGGGCAGGCCGCGCACGCCCTCTTGGGCAGCCTCGGCAAGCTCGAGCGTGCGCTCGATGCTCTCGGAGGTGGCGCTGGCAAGGAAGGAACAGGTGTTGACGATGACGGCGTCGGCCTCGTCGACCTCGGCGGCCTCGGAGTAGCCGGCGCGCAGCAGCAGGCTGCGCATGCGGTCGGTGTCGACCTCGTTCTTGGCGCACCCGAGGGTGACGAACAGGACGGCAGGCGACGTCGCGGTGGTGTCAAGCGACATGGGTAGACCTTTCAGTACGTGATTAAAAGCATGACGCGCCCCCGGCTCCAACGCATGAGACGGGGGCGAGACGCTAGCGGTAGTTGGTGAACTGCAGCGGAATGCCGTAGTCCTGAGACTTGAGGTGGGAAATGACCTGCTGCAGGGCGTCCTTAGAAGCACTCGTGACGCGAAGCTTGTCATCGTCGATCTGAGCCTTGACCTTGAGCTTGAGGTCGCGAATGTCCTTGGAGATCTTCTTGGCGCACTCCTTGTCGATGCCCTGGACCACGCGGCCAATCACGCGCACCGTGTCGCCCGAGGCGGCGACGGGCTTGTCCCAGCTCACGCTCTTGAGGTCGACCGAGCGCTTCACGAGTCTGCCGTTAAGGATGTCGATGACCTGGTTGGCGACGAACTCGGCGGGGGCGTAGACGGTGACGGTGCCCTCGGCCTTGGAGAGCTCGATGCTGGAGCCCGAGCCCTTGAGGTCGTAGCGCTGGGAGAGCTCGCGCGCCGTCTGCTGCACGGCGTTGTCGACCTCCTGCATGTCAACCGTGGAGACGACGTCGAAGCTCGAGTCCTTGGCCATGTGCTGTCCTTTCCGGGCCTGCGCCCTGCTTGGGATGGTGAGTGCGAGTGTCTACTCGGAGGAGGTGTCGCCGGAGTCGCCCGAGGCATCGGCGGCGGCCGTGGTCGAGGCTGTCGCGGCGGCCGCGGGGTCGGTGCCCTCGATCGTGAGCGAGGCCGTGCCGGCAGACTTGCCCGAGAAGGTCTGGCGCTCGCCGTTCTTCTCGACCGTCACGACGCTCGGGTCTCCCACGCGGATCTCGAGCGACTTCTTGGGCGTGTACTCCTGCGACCAGGCGCCCGTGACCGACTCGGCGACCATCTGCTCGCCGTCGCACGTGATCTCGACCCAGGTGGTCGAACCCTCGGCGACCGTGACGGTGACCTTGGTCTCCTGCGCCTGGGCGGCGGCTTGCGAGGCAGCCTTCTTGGCGGCGGCCTCCGAGAGCGCCTGCTGCTCGGCCGCGCTCGTCGTGGTGGCGGAGGTCGAGGCGGCCTCGCTCGTCACGGCGGTCACGACGTTGACCTTGCTGTTGTCCGACTTGGACGAGGCGCACGAGCGCACGCTGAAGACGATGATGACCACGAGCAGTATCGCCACGAGGGCAAACATCAGCGTGATGGCGCGGCGGGGATCGGCGTTCAGACGGTCGATGACGCCAGCGAAGCCCTTGCGGGGCGGCTGAGGCCTGCGACCGCGGTTGCGTGGGTCTCGATTGCGGTCGGGCGACTGCCTGCGCACATTGGGACGCACGGGGGCGCCGCCGGGACGCGAGCCAGCGCGGCCCGCGCGCGTCGAGGACGGTCGATAGGGCCTGGCGTCGGAGCCAAAGCGCAGGTCGTCGTGGTACTGGCCAGAGTCGATGCGACGCGTCTGGATGTCGCCGTCGTAGCCGGCGGCGTCACGGGGCGCGCGCCCGCGCTGGGAGGAGCCGCCACGTGCGTCGGAGCGATCACGGCGCTCGTCACCGTAGGCGTCATAAGACCTGCGGACGCGGCCGGCCTGCTGCTGGCGCCTCTCGCGCTCCTCGTCGGAATTGGGGTTACGCGTGGTGTAGCGGCGGTCGGAGTAGCTCGAGCCGTAGCCGCCCGAGGAGTAGTTGGTGCCGTAGGAGCCGCGCGGGTTGTAGACGCCCTGCGTGCCCTCACGGGGCTGGCCGTAGGAGCCGGCCGACGCGGAAGGCCCATAGCCCGAGCCGGAGCCGCGCGTGGGGGCAAGACCCGTGGAGGTGGAGCGGGCGGCTCCGGTGGCCGAGGTGGGGCCGTCGATGCTCGGCTCGTCGGCAAGCCTCGCCAAGCCGCTCGGCTCGCGGCCGGTGACGCCCGTGACGTACTCGGCGTGCTCGCGCTCGTAGAGCTCGGTGATGTGCCTGGGATCGAGGCCCAGGTAACGGGCATAGCTCGCCACCATGCCCTGGGCGTACCCCAGGGCGGGCAGATGGTCGAAGTCGCCCATCTCGAAGGCCTCGAGCACGCTCTCGCGCATCCTGAGGACGCGGGCGGCCTGGGGGATGGAGAGCCTCAGCTGACGACGCCTATCCGCGAGAATCTGCGCAAACTGCGCACGCTGCATGATGCCTACACCTCCCTGTACGCGGCCTCAGCCGCACGAAGCTCCTCGAGCCCATCGGCGTCGAGGAGAACCTCCCTGGGCTTGGAGCCGTCGGGGGGACCCACGACGCCCTTGCGCTCCAGGTTATCCATGATTCGACCTGCCCTAGCGTACCCCACCTTGAGTCGGCGCTGCAGTCCCGAGGTGGAACCTAGCTGAGAGTCCACAACCACCTGCGCGGCCTCCCACACGAGAGGGTCGTCCTCGTCCATGTCGTCGGCCGTGGCAGCGCTGCCCTGCTGGGCCGGGGCCACCGCCGAGAGGATCTCGTCGTGGTAGTCGGGCTCGCGCTGGTCGCGGATGAACGAAACGACGCTCTCGATCTCGTCGTCGCTCGCGTAGGCGCCCAGCACGCGGCGCAGTACGCCGCCGGCCTTGCGGAAGAGCATGTCTCCCCTGCCCATGAGGCGCTCGGCGCCGGTCTGGTCGAGAATGACGCGCGAGTCGATGGAGCTCGAGACCTTGAGGGCCACGCGGGTGTCGACGTTGGACTTGATGAGGCCCGTGACAACGTCTGCCGAGGGGCGCTGCGTGGCGAGCACGAGGTGGATGCCGGCGGCACGGGCGAGCTGGGCGATGCGCACGATCGAGGCCTCGACGTCCTTGCCGGCGACCATCATAAGGTCGGAGAGCTCGTCGATGACGATGACGAGGTAGGGCATGGGCTTGGGCGGGTTCTCCATGTCGGCGAACTTGCCGTCCTCGACCATGCGGTTGTAGACCTTGACATCGCGGGCGCTGGCGCGCTCGAAGACCTTGAGGCGGCGGTCCATCTCGGTGACCGCCCACTGCAGCGCGCTCGCAGCCTGGCGCGGCTCGGTCACGACCGGCACGTAGAGGTGCGGCAGGCCCGCGTAGCAGGAGAACTCGACGCGCTTGGGGTCGACGAGGATGAGGCGCACCTGCTCGGGCGTCGTGCGCATGATGAGCGACATGATGATGGCGTTGATAAGCACCGACTTGCCCGAGCCGGTGGTGCCGGCGACGAGCATGTGGGGCATGCGCGCGAGGTCCGCGACGACCGGGGATCCTTCCGAGTCTCGGCCGATGGCGAACTCGAGCGGGCCACCCTGCGCATAGGGCAGGACGTCGCCCAGGCACACGTTCTGGCGCCTCTTGTTGGGGATCTCGATGCCCACGAGCGACGTGCCCGGGATGGGCGCGAAGATGCGCACCGACTCGGAGGCGAGCGAGAGCTGGATGTCGTCCTGCAGGTTCGTGATCTTGTTGACGCGCTCGCCCTCGCCCATCTCGATCTTGAAGGTCGTGACGAGCGGGCCCGCGGTCCAGCCGGAGACGCGGCTCGTGAGGCCAAACTCCTGCAGGGTCGACTGCAGGCGCTGGGCGGTGCGCTCGAGCTCGGAGTCGGTGCTAGCGGAGCTCGCCGAGTTGGGGTTGCTGTTGAGCAGCGACATAGGCGGCAGGGTGAAGTCGTCGGAAGTATCGCCGGGACGCGTGGGGCTTGCGGGGGCGGCGGCCTGGGCCTTGCGCGAACCACGGACCGGACGGGGCTTCTCGCCATCGGCGGCAGCCGAAGTGGCAACAGCGGCGGCCGCACTCGCGCTCTTGCCGGCGGCGTTGCGCAGGAAGTCTGGCACAGCGGGGTCCGCGGGCTTCTCGGCCTCGACCTTGGCAGAGACGGGCTCGGAGTCAGTCGTAGCCGCAGCTTCCTTGGGCGCGCCCTTGCGCGCCCTCTTGGAGGGGGCCTCGGGCATCTCGAAGGGCGTCTCCCACAGGGAGGGATCATCGTTGGCGGCATCGAGCGTTGCCCGGGCGTCGAGCACGGGCAACTCCTCGGCGGGCTTGGCGTCCTTGATGTCGAGCTTGGGGTGGCGCTTGCGGCCCAGGAAGCTCGTCTTGGCCTGCTCGGCGGGCGCGTCGTCGATGTCAAGCGAGCGGGTGCCGGTCTGGTGGTCCATGCGCGTGGTCTTGAAGCCACGACGCAGCACACTCGTGCGGCGCGCACCCACGAAGCTCGTCTCGGGCTCGTCGAGCACAGCCGTCTCGTTCTCGGGGGCGCCCATCATCGCGGCCTCGGCGGCCGCGTCGGCGCGCTCGCGGCGACGGGTGTCGTGCGTCTCGCGAGCCTCGGCGATGCGCTCGGCGGCAAGGCCCATCGAGCGGCGGATGCGCTCGACAAGGTTGGAGATGGAGAAACCGCAGACCACGCAGCCGCAGACGATGCAGCCGATGAGGATGACGATGCCCACGGGCTGTCCCAGGTAGGTAAGCAGCACCCAGGCCACGCCGGAGCCGACGTAGCCCCCGGCGCCCGCGGCCTTCTCGGCGGCTATCACGAGGTCGGGGGCGGCGTCTGCCCCGGGAATGAGTATGGACAGCATCGAGAGCGCCGCCACGACGATGAGCGCAAGGCCGCCCGCCACGCGGCCGACGAGGGCCGCGTCGCAGGGCAGGAACATCGTGATGGCAAACAGGATCATGGCCACCGGCACGAGGATCGCGCCCTCGCCAAAGCCCAGGCGCAGCCCCTGGCCCACGGCGTGGGTCACGACGGCGGTCGAGGGCGAGACGAGCGAGACGATCATCGCGATGGCGACGAATATGATGAGCACGCCGACGAGGTCGTTGGCGATGCCCGCCGACTCGGGGCTGGGAGCCTTCTTGTGTGCGTTTGAGCTGCGTTTGGCTGGCACGAGCCTAGACCTCCATGACGACCGGGATGATCATGGGACGGGTGTGAGTCTTGCTCCACAGGTAGTTGGACAGGGAGTTGCGGACGGCCTTGCGCAGCACGTCGACCGACGGGCTGCCCTGGCTGTTCTTGGCGATGGTGGTGCGGCAGGTGTCCTCGATGCCGGCGAGCAGCTCGTCGTCGCTCGCGAAGGAGACGCCGCGGCTCGACACGTCGACGTCGGCCACCTTGCAGGAGCGGCTCTTGAGCGTCACAACGCAGGTGACGATGCCGTCCTGGGCGAGCTTCTGACGGTCGCGCAGGACCACGGGGTCCGTGTCGCCGATGCGCAGCCCGTCGACGTAGATGATGCCCGAGTCATAGCTGGGGCCAAGCGAGACCTTGCCGTCCCTCATCTGCAGCGAGTCGCCGTTGTCGAGGATGAAGATGTGGTCGCGGGAGAGGCCCATGCCCTCGGCGAGCTTCGCATGGGCGCGCAGGTGGACGGCCTCGCCGTGGACCGGCATGAAGTTCTTGGGGTGCACCATGGCGAGCATCAGCTTGAGCTCCTCCTGGCGGCCGTGGCCCGAGACGTGCACGGTGGCGTTGGACTTGTCATAGACCTCGCAGCCGATCTTGGACAGCGAGTTGATGATGCCCTGGACGCTCTTCTCGTTGCCGGGCACGGGCGTGGCCGAGATGATGACCGTGTCGTCGGGACCAATCGAGAGGCTCTTGTGCTCGCCGTTCGCCATGCGCGCGAGCGCCGAGAGCGGCTCGCCCTGCGAACCCGTGCACAGCACGACGATCTTGTCATCGGGGATGTCCTTGAGCTCGAAGGCGTCGAGGATGTCTTCCTCGGCGATCTTGAGGTAGCCAAGCTCGCGGGCGACCTTGGTGTTGGTGATCATCGAGCGGCCGGTCACGACGACCTTGCGGCCCACGGCCGTGGCGGCGTCGCACACCTGCTGCAGGCGATGGATGTGGCTCGAGAAGCTCGCGACGAACACGCGGCCCGGGGCGTTCTTGATGATGTGGCGAAGCGAGGCGCCCACCGTGGCCTCGCTCGGCGTGAAGCCGGGCATGTTGGCGTTGGTGGAGTCGGAGAGCAGCAGGTCGACGCCCTGGCGGCCAAAGCGGTTGATGGCGTTGTAGTTGGGGCGCACGCCGTCGATGGGCGTCTGGTCGAGCTTGAAGTCACCGGTGTGGAGCACGGTGCCCGCCGGGGTCTTGAGGAAGATGCCCAAGGCGCCCGGGATAGAGTGCGTCATCGCGAAGAACTGCAGGGAGAAGCAGCCGAGGTTAACGCTGCTGCCGTCGGTGACCTCACGGAACTTGGGCGACTTGATGTTGTGCTCGGCCAGCTTGCCCTCGATCATGCCCAGGGTGAGCTTGCTCGAGAAGATGGGCACCTTGTGGGTGAGGTCCATGAGCAGGTACGGGAGGGCGCCGGTGTGGTCCTCGTGGCCGTGGGTGATCACGATGCCGCGGAGCTTCTCCTCGTTCTCGAGGACGTAGGTGTAGTCGGGCAGCACCAGGTCGATGCCGGGCTGGTCGTCATCGGGAAACATCAGGCCGGCGTCGACGAGCACCATGTCGTCGCCGCACTCGAAGGCGGTCATGTTCTTGCCGATGCCGTCGAGGCCGCCAAGCGGGATGATTCTCAGAGTTGGGGTCTTTGCCATGTGTGCGCAGAACCTCCTTGTGTCGTTGTCTGCAATGCAAGCGGACCTTCGTCCGCGTCTTAACCAAAGGCGAGCTGGCAGAAGCCGTGCCCACGCGAGGGCGTCCCGGGTCGGGGCGCCCTCGCGTGGGCTCTGCCATGAAGCGAATTCGCCAACAAGTAATTATGCAACATGGGGAGGGCTCCGTGGAGCCCTCCCCTGCTGCGTTCAAGCTAAAACCTCAGGTGCGCCTAGGCACGCTCAGAGTCAGAGCGCTCGCCTAGCCCTCGTGGTGACGGCGCGGGGCGCGGCCGGAGCCGGCGTTGCCGTTGTCACCGGGGTGACGACGCGGCTTGCCCTGCCCGCGGCGCTCGCCGCGAGGCTCGTGGTGGTCGCCGTGACCGCCCTTGGAGCCACCGGGAACCTCGGGCTTGTCGAGGCGATCGAGCGAAATCTTGCCTTTCTCGTCGACCTCGAGGACCTTGACCTTGACCTCGTCGCCGATGGAGAGGACGTCCTCGACCTTGTCGACGCGACCCTGGGCGACGCGGGAGATGTGGAGCAGGCCGTCCTTGCCGGGCAGCAGCTCGACGAACGCGCCGAAGGGCTGGATGCCCACGACGCGGCCGGTGTACTCCTCGCCCACCTCGGGCACCTTGACGATGGCCTTGATGCGGGCCGCGGCGTCCTGGGCAGCGCCGTCGGTGCCGGCGATGAAGACGTTGCCGTCCTCCTGGATGTCGATCGTGGCGCCCGTGTCGTCCTGGATGCCGCGGATGACCTTGCCGCCCGAGCCGATGACGTCACGAATCTTGTCGGTCGGAATCTGGATCGTGATGATCTGCGGCGCAGTGTCCTTGGGAGTCTCGCGCGGGGCGGGGATGGCGTCGAGCATCGTCTGCAGGATGAAGGCGCGACCCTCGTGGGCCTGGTGCAGCGCCTGCGAGAGGATCTCGGGCGTGAGGCCGGTGGCCTTGTTGTCCATCTGCATGGCGGTGATGCCGCGCTCGGTGCCCGTCACCTTGAAGTCCATGTCGCCGAGGAAGTCCTCGAGGCCCTGGATGTCGGACAGGACGACGGTCTTGCCCTCCTCCTGGATGAGGCCCATGGCGATGCCGGAGACGGGGCGCTTCAGGGGCACGCCGGCGTCCATGAGGGCGAGCGTGGAGCCGCAGGTCGAGGCCATCGAAGAGGAGCCGTTGGACTCCATGACCTCGGAGACGACGCGAATCGTGTAGGGGAACTCCTCCTCGGAGGGGATCACCGGCAGAAGGGCGCGCTCGGCGAGGTTGCCGTGGCCAATCTCGCGGCGCTTGGGGCTGCCCATGCGGCCGGTCTCGCCGGTGCAGTAGGGCGGGAAGTTGTAGTGGTGGATGTAGCGCTTGCCGTCGACCGGCTCGATGGTGTCGAGGCGCTGCCACTCGTTGAGCATGCCCAGGGTGCAGACGGACAGCACCTGGGTCTGGCCGCGCTGGAAGAGGCCGGAGCCGTGGACGAGGGGCAGGTAGTCGGGCTTGACCATGAGCGGGCGGATCTCGTCGGCGGCACGGCCGTCAACGCGCTCGCCGGTCTCGACGACCATGCAGCGCATGGCGTGCTTCTCGAGGCTCTTGAGCTCGACGGGGATCTCGCGGCTGTACTGGGCCTGCTCCTCCTCGGTGAACTCGGCCTTGATGGCGGCTTTGAGCAACTCGACCTTGCCGATGCGCGAGAGCTTGTCGGCGTCCTTGAGGGCGGCGCTCATCTCGTCGTAGTGGGCGAAGACCTTGTCGTGAACGTAGGGCACGGGCTCGTCGTAGACGTACTCGCGCTGCTGGATCGGGCCGTTGATCTGCTCGACCTTCTCGAAGAACTTCTTCTGCTCGGCGCAGAAGGCAGCGATGGCCTCCTGGCCAAAGGCCATGGCGGCGAGCATGTCCTCCTCGCTGATCTCGTCAGCGGAGGCCTCGAGCATCGAGATGAACGAGTCGGAGCCAGCGAGCTCGAGGTCGAGGTCGGAGGCGTCGCGCTCCTCGTAGGTGGCAGCGGGCAGGACCACGTCGGCCAACGCCATCATGGTCGGGGTCATGAACAGGTCGACCGACACGTTGAAGTCGCAGTTCATGAGGCCGATGTACATCTCCTGCGGGTCGGCGCCCATGCAGGCGAGCACGTTGTTCTGCTGCAGCCAGGTCGCGTGGATCTTGTAGGGCTCGCCGGTCGCCATGGTGTGGCGCAGCTCGTCGGGCTGGGCGATCTGGAAGCCGAAGTTGAGCAGCGGGTAGGCGTCGAGGCCGATGCGCTTGACCCAGGCCTCCTCGGGGCACAGCTCGCGGCCCCAGCCGCCGGCGTAGTTGAGGATCTCGGGCGGGGCGATGATGCCGCCCGGGACGTCGACGTTGCCGGTGATCTGGAAGCAGGCGGCGATCGCCTGGGAGGCGGGCAGCGCCTCCTTGGTCATGTCGACGGCGACGCCCCACTGCATGGTGCAGGGCTTGCTGTTCGCGAGGATGCGGGCGGCCTCGACGATCTTCTCCTCGGGGATCCAGGTGATCT
>UQSV01000011.1 GCA_900543875.1 uncultured Coriobacteriaceae bacterium
CAACCTCGCCGTCAGCGCCCTGTTCTGGCTCGTGAGCCTCGCCCCCGGCATGTGGGGCGCCTACTACGACACGGGCTCGCTCGAGGTCAACGCCGCGCTCAACGCCACCATCGGCGGCTCGTGGTACGTCGTGCTCGGCAGCTCGCTCGCAATGCTCTGCTCGTCGTTCGTCAACTCCCACGTGAACCAGTTCATTGGCCACCTGACCGACAACGGCAGCTTCGCCACGTTCGCCCTGCGCAGCTACGTGAGCACAGGCCTGGGACAACTCGTCGACAACCTCGTCTTTGCCATCGTCGTCTCGCACGTGTTCTTTGGCTGGTCCTGGCTGCAGGTCCTCACCTGCTCCGTCACCGGAGCCCTGGCCGAGCTCGCCTGCGAGGTGCTCCTCTCCCCCGTTGGCTTCAGGGTCGCGAGCACCTGGGAGCGCGAGGGCGTGGGCGAGGAGTACGTGAGGACTCATGCCAGCGAGAGGGAGGCGCGGGCCTAGTGGACGTCCTCATTTCCGGAACCACCCAGGGCATAGGCCTTGCCTGCGCGCGGCTCTTCCTTGAGCGTGGGCACCGCGTCTGGGGCATCGACATCCAGCCCTCGACGATCGAGCACGAGCACTACCAGCACTTCCTCGCCAACGTTGCCGAGAAGAACCAGCTGCCCGCCAACCTCGAGCCCGAGCTCATCGTCAACAACGCCGGCATTCAGGGCTCTGCGGACGACATCGCGGTGAACCTCGTCGGCACGATGAACGTCACCGAGACCTACGCCTTCGTGGGCGAGGGCCTCGCCGCCACGCCCGCGCCGCGCATCCGCTCGGTGGTGAACGTGGGGTCTGCCAGCGGCCACACGGGCTCGGAGTTTCCGGCCTACGCGGCCTCGAAGGGCGGCATCCTCGCCTACACCAAGAACGTCGCGAACCGCCTGGCCCCGCAGGCCATCTGCAACAGCGTCGACCCCGGCGGCGTGCTCACCGAGCTCAACCGCTGCGTCATGGACGACGAGAGCATGTGGGGCCGCATCATGGACCTCACGCCGCTGCGCCGCTGGGCCACGCCCGCCGAGATTGCCGAGTGGGTCTACTTCGTAGGCGTCACGAACCGGTTCATGACGGGGCAGAACCTCCTCGTCGACGGCGGCGAGGCCGGGCGCAACGAGTTCGTCTGGCCCAGCGAGTAGCGAGGCGGCAGAAGTAGCGAGGCAGTGAGGCCTCGAGGCTCAGGCCGCCACCGCGCCCAAATATTCGAGCACCCGCATTTACGCGCTCAGCAGCCTGCTAGCACGTAAATGCGGGTGCTCGACCCTGCTGGCACGCAGAAGTGAGTGCTCGGTCGTCGGAACGCAGGCGCTACAGCCCGCGGTCACCCTCGATCTTGCGGAAGCCCTCGCCAAAGGCCTCGTGCGCCTCGGTGATGACCACGATGGCGTCGGGGTCGATCTCGGCCACGATCGTCTTGAGCGGCGTCACGTCCTCGCGCCCCAGGATCACAAAGAGCATCGGGCGGCTCTCGCCCGTGTACTTGCCACGGGCCAGCACCTCGGTGCAGCCGCGGTCGAGGTCATCGAGGATCGAGCGGGCGATGGCCTCCTGCTCGCGCGAGATGATCCACGCCACGCGCTCGCGGCTGGGGCCGTCGATGACCATGTCGATGACCTTGCCCATGAGAAACATCGCAATGGTGGCGTACATGGCGTTCTCGAGCGAGAAGACCGAGGCAGAGATGGCGACGACCATCAGGTCGGTGATCGTGACCCACGTGCCCACGGGAATGGGCGTGTGGCGCGCGAGGATCTGGCAGATGATGTCGGTGCCGCCGGTGTTACTGCCCGCGCGAAACACGATGCCCAGCCCCACGCCACAGACCACGCCGCCCCACAGGGCCGCAAGCAACAGGTCGTCGGAGGCCAGAACCGGCAGCGCTGGCGCGAGAAGGTCGATGAACACGCTCGACAGAACGATGCCCGCAAGCGAGCGCAGCACGTAGCTCGCCCCACCCACGCGCGCCGCCACGATCATGAGCAGCGCGTTCATCACGAGAGTCTGCATGCCCACGGGCAGGTTGGGGCCGCCCAGGGCGAGCACCGCGGCGCGCAGGGTGATGGCCAGGCCCGAGATGCCTCCGGGCGCCAGGCCATTAGGTTCCATGAAGCAGTTGAGGCCCACCGCGAACAACAGCGAGCCCACCACAATGAGCCCAAGGTCGCGGGCGAGGTTTCTCTTACTGATGGCTTTGAGATCGACCGACATGCAAGACCTTTCACCTTTTGGTTCACAGCCCTCTATTGTCGCGACCAAAAAGCGTCCGGGCAATCCAAGTGGAGTGCCCGGACGCCAACGTCCCCGTCATATGTTGTGTCGTGCGAGAGATGCGCGGGGCCGGCAGCCCATCCGTACGCAGGACCCCGCAAGCCGCGGTGCGCCCACGCGGGCGACCCGGCCGGCCCCAACTCATCCGCAGCGGAAGCGCGCCTACCTGCGGCGCCTCGAGCGCGAGCGGGAGCGCGTGCGCAGCCGCTGACGCATCGTGCGGGCGGCCTGGGCCACGCGGGGCGTGAAGTCGGCCTCCTCGCGCGTGCGCCAGTCGAAGCGAATCGACAGGTAGCGCAGCAGGAGCACGGCAAACACGCACGCGAAGCCCGCGACCACGAGGTTAACCCCCGAGAACGCGAGGGCCGCGAACGCGCACGAGCCTCCCAGGCAGGCCATCGCGTAGTAGTTGGACCCATGGAAGATGGCCGGCGTGATGCCCGTGAACGAGTCGCGCAGGGCCCCTCCGCCCACCGCCGTGATGACGCCCATGATCACCACGTAGAGCGGGTCGAGCCCAAAGGCAAACGTCTTGCTCGAGCCGGCGAGCGCAAAGAGCGCCACCGACAGAGTGTCCGCAAGCAGGATCGACCGGTTGAGGTCGAGGAAGATCCCGCGGAAGTAGAACGTGAGCAGGCAGATCGCAAATGAGACCCAGATGAGGTCGGGGTGCGACATGAAGTAAACGTCCTGGGCGCCCAGCAGCAGGTCTCGCACGATGCCTCCGCCGAAGCCCGTGAGAAAGCCCGCCACCGTGACGCCCACGACGTCGAGCTTGCGCCGACAGCCGAACAGCGCCCCCGTGAGGACGCCGACGACCACCGACGCGTAGTCGATGACAACCGGAACGGTGAGGACGGTCGAGGCCTGCCCCACCAGGAGCGACGCGTCCACCCGCTACTCTGCGCGGTGGCCGGCCTTGTGGGTGTGGACGAGCCTGGGCTGCTCGTCGCCGTCCACGGAGGCCTTGGTCACGACGACCTTCGAGATGGTGAGGTCGCTCGGGACGTCAAACATCGTCTGCTGCAGCGTCTTCTCGCAAATGGCGCGCAGGCCGCGGGCACCGGTCTTGCGCTCGAGGGCCAGGTGGGCCATCTCGCGCAGGGCGTCATCCTCGAACTCCAGCTCGACGCCCTCGAGCTCGAACATGCGGCGGTACTGCTTCACGATGGCGTTACGCGGCTCGGTGAGGATGTGCACGAGGTCGTCCTCGGTGAGCTGGCGCGTCGAGCAGATGACCGGGATGCGGCCCACGAACTCGGGGATCATGCCAAAGCGGTGCAGGTCCTGAGGGGTGACCTCGCCCATGAGCTCGTCCTCAGACTCGGTGACCTTGGTCGCGAGCTCGGAGTCAAAGCCAATGCCCTTCTTGCCCACGCGGTCGGCCACGATCTTGTCGAGGCCCACGAAGGCGCCGCCGCAGATGAACAGGATGTTCGTCGTGTCGATCTTGATGAGCTCCTGCTGCGGGTGCTTGCGGCCGCCCTGGGGCGGAACGCTCGCGATGGTGCCCTCGAGGATCTTGAGCAGCGACTGCTGCACGCCCTCGCCGGACACGTCGCGCGTGATCGAGAGGTTCTCGGCCTTGCGGGCAATCTTGTCGATCTCGTCGATGTAGACGATGCCCACCTGCGCGCGCTCGACGTCGCCGTCGGCGGCAGTGATGAGCTTGAGCAGGATGTTCTCGACGTCCTCGCCCACGTAGCCGGCCTCAGTGAGGGTCGTGGCGTCGGCGATGGCGAACGGCACCTCGAGGAAGCGCGCGAGGGTCTGGGCCAGCAGCGTCTTGCCCGTGCCCGTGGGGCCCAGCAGCAAGATGTTGCTCTTGGCGAGCTCGACCTGCTCGTGGTCCATCACGGAGTCGGCGCCGGCGGCGTGTGCGCTGGCCTCGAGACGCTCGTAGTCGTCCTCGTAGTGCTCGTCCTCGAGACCGTAGAGCACGCGACGGTAGTGGTTGTAGACGGCCACGCTCATCGCACGCTTAGCGTCCTCCTGGCCCATGACGTACTGCGAGAGCTCCTCGTAGATCTCGTGCGGCGTGGGAAGGTTCGTGATGGGCAGCGTGGGCTGCTCGTCCTCGACGTCGGACGTGCCGTAGGGGTCGATGTAGTCGCCCGCGTCGTGGACCATGCCAGCGCAGGCGTCGATGCACTCGTCGCAGATGTAGACGCCGTCGAGACCCTTGACGAGCTTGCGCACCTGGTCGCGGCTCTTGCCGCAGAACGAGCAGCGGACGCCCTCGGGGTTCTCGGGGTCGCGGTAGCTAGGCACGGGCTACTCCTCCTTGGCGGCGTCGGCGCGGCTCTTGATGACCTTGTCGACCAGGCCGTAGGCGCAGGCCTGCTCGGCGCGCAGGTAGTTGTCGCGCTCGGTGTCCTGGTTGATGCGCTCGATGGGCTGGCCGGTGACCTCGGAGAGCATCTCGTTGAGGTGCTGGCGAATCCAGGCGGTCTCGTTGGCGACGATCTGGATGTCGGTCTGCTGGCCCTGGACGCCCGAGCTCGGCTGGTGGATGAGCACCATCGAGTTGGGCAGGCACATACGCTTGCCCTTGGCGCCGCAGGCGAGGATGGCGGCGCCCATGGAGGCGGCCATGCCCACGCAGATGGTGGAGACGTCGGGCTTGATGTAGTTCATCGTGTCGATGATGCCAAAGCCCGCGTAGACGTCGCCGCCCGGCGAGTCGATGTAGAGCATGATGTCCTTGTCGGGGTCCTGGGCCTCGAGGTGGAGCAGCTGCGCGATGACGAGGTTGGCCGAGTCGCGCGTGACCTCCTCGCCCAGGAAGATGATGCGGTCGTTGAGCAGGCGGCTGTAGATGTCGTAGCTGCGCTCGCCGCGCGGCGTCTGCTCCACGACGTACGGGATGTTCGGAATGTTGCGAACCGGGCTGAACATTCGGTCCTCCTTGCCTGTGCTGGCGCCGCAGGTGCGGCGTCACGTGAGAAAAAAGCCGGACGGGGGCACTCCCCCGCCCGGCGTTTATACCCAATTGGGCGCAGACGCGCTCGAGCGGGCGGCTCGACTACTCGGCGTCCTTGGCGGCCTCGCGGGCGGCACGACGCTCGGCGATCTCGTCGACCTCGGTGACCTTGGCGTTCTCGACGAGCCAGTTGACGGCCTTGGAGCGCTTGACGGTCTCGCGGACGGCGGGCATGCGGCCGGCGTCCTTGAACTCCTTCATCGAGGCGTCGACGTCCTTGACGCAGGCATCCTCGAACTCCTTGCGGACGTCCTCTTCGGTGGCCTCGAGGCCAAGCTTCTTGGCGAGGGCGTCGAGGGCCAGGGACTGGCGGGCGCGCTCGGCGGCCTGGGCGTTGAGGTCCTCGAGGAAGTCGTTGATCTGGATGCGGCGGGCGCTCAGCCAGGCGTCGAGGGTGAGGCCCTGACGCTGGAGCTGGCCGAGGAAGTCCTGGGCGATCTCGTCGAAGATCTGCTTGACGTAGTCCTCGGGGAGCTCGTCGAGCTTGAGGGACTCAGCGAGCTTCTCGATGACGCGGGTCTCCTTGATGTTGGGGAGCTGCGCCTTCTTGTCCTCGGCGATCTCCTCCTTGAGGGCGTCCTTGAGGGCGTCGACGGTGTCGTAGCCAAAGCCCTTCTTGGCGAGCTCGTCGTCGAGCTCGGGGACGACCTGCTTCTTGGCGCTCTTGAGCGTGACCTTGACCTTGACGGTCTTGGGCTCGTCGCCCTCGATGCTGATCTCGACGTCCTTGGTCTCGCCAACCTTCATGCCCTTGATGGCGTCGTTGAAGGCAGCCGGCACGGTGGAGGAGCCGATCATGAACGGGCGGTCGGTGCCGGCAAGGTCCTCGCCGTTCTCGACGTTCTCGATGTCGAGGGTGAGCATGTCGCCCTCGGAGGCGGCGAAGTCGTCGCCAGCGTCCTCGTAGGTGGCGTGGTAGTTCACGAGGGTCTCGAGCTGCTCGGCAACCTCGGCCTCGGTGACCTCGGCGGGCGGCATGTTGATCTCGGGGGCGTCATAGCTCTCGAGCTCGCAGTCCGGGCGCAGCGAGATGGTGGCGGTGACCACGTAGTCGGAGCCCTCGGAGACCAGGACCGGCTCGTCACCGTAGGTGGGCTGGCCAACGGGCACGATGTCGAGCTCGTCGAGCATGAGCGGCGTGGCCTCGTTCAGCACGTCCTCGGAGGCCTCGGCCAGGACGTTGTCCTTACCAACCAGGCCGTCGATGACGGGACGCGGGGCCTTGCCCTTGCGGAAGCCCTGGAAGCGGTACTTGTTGGCGATGTCCTTGTAGGCCTTCTTGATGGCGGCGTCGACATCGGCAGCGGCGACGGTGAGCGTGGCCTCGAGCTTGTTGTCCTTGGGCTCGGCGGCGGTGACGGTGATCTTCAACGTTCCTCCTGATGGATCGTTCCTGCGCTGCGGGCCGCGCGGGCCCGGGCGAACTTATGCGGGATTGCCCGTGGGCGCGCCCGCATGCACAAACAGAAATATCTTAACAGTATGAGGGTGCCAGCGCGACCAAAGCCGTCCAAACTACGTGATGAGACCGTGACGCGCCGCAAGATGCTGTATCATTCTTTTCTATTGACGGAAGGGACGCGGCGCAGGTGCGCTCCCCTCTCGCGGCGCCCGTTGCGAGGCGCCACCATCACGCGGGCGTGGCGGAACTGGTAGACGCGCTGGATTTAGGTTCCAGTGGGGGAAACTTCGTGCAGGTTCGATTCCTGTCGCCCGCACCACGATGCTGCAGCGGCGGTCGCCTTCCGGCGGCCGCCGCTTTTTTGCGGCCGCTCCGCACAACCCAACAGGCGCTTAAAACAAAAGAGTGGACCCTGGCACGAGGCCAAGGTCCACTCGGGTGGGCAAAGGCAGGCCGCTGGCTAGCAGACGCCCTGGGCCATCATGGCGTCGGCGACCTTCAGGAAGCCGGCGATGTTGGCACCAAGGACGAAGTTGCCCTCGTGGCCGTACTCGCGGGCGGTGTCGTCCACGTTGTGGAACATGCCGCGCATGAGCTGCTCGAGCTTGCCGTCGACCTCGTCGAACGTCCAGGAAAGGTGCTCGGCGTTCTGGCTCATCTCGAGGCCGGAGACCAGCACGCCACCGGCGTTGGCAGCCTTGCCGGGCATGAAGGCAACGCCATTCTCCTGCAGGTAGTTCGTGGCGTCGATCGTGGTGGGCATGTTGGCGCCCTCGCCCACGACCTTGCAGCCGTTGGCGACGAGGGCCTTGGCATCCTCGAGGTGCAGGGTGTTCTCACGGGCGCACGGAAGCGCGATGTCGCAGGGAAGCTGCCAGACGTCGCGGCCGTCCTCGGCGTGCCAGGTGGCACCGGGACGCTCGTCGACGTACATGGCGAGGGAGACGCCCTTGTCGTTGCCGGAGCGCTTCTTGTTGTAGATGTGCTCGAGCACCTGGTAGTCGACGCCCTCGGGGTCCTCGACCCAGCCGTGGGTGTCGGAAGCAGCGAGCACCTTGCCGCCCAGCTGGGAAACCTTCTGGATGGCGTAGATGGCAACGTTGCCCGAGCCGTGGACGACGACGTTCTTGCCCTCGAAGGAGTCGCCGTTGCTCTTGAGGTACTCGTCCACGAAGTACACCAGGCCGTAGCCGGTTGCCTCGGTGCGAGCGAGCGAACCGCCAAACGAAAGGCCCTTGCCGGTAAGCACGCCGGTCCACTCGTCGCGGATGCGCTTGTACTGGCCAAAGAGGTAGCCAACCTCACGGCCGCCAACGCCCAGGTCGCCGGCGGGAACGTCGGTGTTGGGGCCGATGTGGCGGCACAGCTCGGTCATGAACGACTGGCAGAAGTGCATGATCTCGTTGTTCGACTTGCCCTTGGGGTCAAAGTCGGAGCCGCCCTTGCCGCCGCCCATCGGCAGCGTGGTCAGCGAGTTCTTGAGGATCTGCTCGAGGCCGAGGAACTTGAGCATGCCCAGGGTGACGGTGGGGTTGAAGCGCAGGCCGCCCTTGTAGGGTCCGATGGCCGAGTTGAACTCGACGCGGTAGCCACGATTGACCTGGACCTTGCCGGAGTCGTCGACCCAGGGGACGCGGAACATGATGACACGCTCGGGCTCGACGAAGCGCTCGAGCAGCGAAGCCTGCTCGTACTCGGGGTGCGCGTCAAGCGCGGGCTGTAGGGTGCCCAGGATCTCGGTGGCAGCCTGGATGAACTCGGTCTGCTCGGGATAGCGATCCTTAAGCTCGGCGAGGACCCTCTCGGTATACGTCATGGGATTCTCCTCTCGCGCGCATGAGCGCATGGGAATGGCCGCCCGTGCCTCCACGGAAGCGGTCGCAGTACCAAAACCTTTAACAAAATAGCGCCGCGCCACGACACGGCCCCGAAAAAGAGGTGCACTGTTGCACTGTCGTAACATATCCATTAAAGCCGCTGGTCTTTAACCCAATTGCAATTAAGGGAAGCATGCGGCAGATGTGGAGAAGCGAGGCGGGCGGGGCATGCCTGCACCGCACCGGCACGCGCGGGCACGCCGCGAAACGGGCGCTTCCGCACCTCGCCTCACGCAGAATCGCGCCGCATCCGCCAGGCGCCCGCACGCGCCCCCAAGCGTCAAGCTCCGCCGGCGCAATGTCAGCAAGCGCCTACATCTGCCACGTGGGGCAGATGACCTCGAGCGCGCGATGGACGCACCCAATCTCGAAGTGAGACCCGCCCACGCGCTCGCCGTCTGCCTGGCACGGCGGCTCACCCTCAAAGTCGATCACGAGGCGCGAGGCCCGGGCAAAGTCGAGGTAGCGCGAGGTCGTGTGCCGGCCAAACCGCGCCCGCGCAAGAATCGAGAGCGCCGCGGCCTTGCCGGGCGAGCCGTGCGAGTAGCACACGTCGAGCAGACCGTCGCGGGCGTCGGCCTCGGGGCAGATGCGAAAGCCGCCGCCATAGGTGGGGCCCACCTGCACGGCGAAGATGAGCGACGAGCCCGCAACCTCGCGACCGTCGAGCGCGGCGGTGAAGTCCCACGCGCGCAGTTGGTGGAGCACCACGTCGATGCCCGAGGCAGCAAAGAGCCGCGTGCCATGGGCGCCGCTCGCCCGCCTGCGCTCCATCGTGTCGAGGGCGATGGCCGCGTCGACGCCAAACGAGAGCGTCTGGTCGAAGTAGGTGCCGTTCACGATGCCAAGGTCGAGGCGGCGGATCACGCCCTGGAGAAGCTGCCCCAGCGACTTCTCGGGAGCGTTGGCGGCCATGCCGAGCGTGCGCGCGTAGTCGTTCCCCGAGCCAAGCGGAATGACGCCCAGCTTGGGGCGCCGCGCCTCGCCGATCTTCATGAGGCCATTGACCACCTCGTGGATGACGCCGTCGCCGCCAAGGGCCACGACGGTGTCGTAGCCAGTCGCCGAGCGCGCCACCAGCGTGGCGTCGCCGGAGCCGCGCGTGAGTCTGACCTCGAAACCCTCGGTCGCAGACTCGTAGGACCCAAGCGTGCGCCGAACGAACTCGGCTCCCTCGGCGCCCGCGCCGCTCTGTGCGGCCGGGTTCGCGATAACCAGCGTATGTCCAAGATGAAGGGTCACGCGGCTCCCCCGCTCGCAGCCTGACGCCCCGCGGGCGCGCTCAAGGGCGATTGTAGCGCGCCTCCCCTAGGCACTGTGCCCCGAGGCGGCCGAGTGGGCGAGCCCCACGAGGAGAGCGGCGGCGGCCACCGGCAGCCACGCCATGCCGATGTCCGCGAGTGGCAGCGCGTCAAGTGGCAGCCACGTGCCAGGCGCGAACGCGTCGCGCAGGGACACGGCCACGCCCTCGACGGCCACGCAGGCACCCACCCAGCGCCACACCTGCGGGTGCGCGTCGCAGAAGCCATGCGCGAGTCCCATGGCAACGAGCACGATGGCCACCGGGTAGAGGGCGCCCAGCAGCGGCACCGAGAACATCAGGATGGCGTCGAGCCCCACGTTGGACAGCACGCACGAAAAGAGCGCAAGGCCAGCGGCCATGAGCGAGAAGGCGCGCGTGGGCGAGCCGTCCGGCCCGTCGGGGCCGCCCACGACGTAGGCGTCGCAGAAGTAGCGGGCGCAGCAGCTGATGAGGCCAATGCAGACGTTGAGGCAGGCAATGAGGAAAATGAGACCCACGACGACGGTGCCCGCAAGGCCAAAGTGGCGTGTGGCAGACTCGGTGAGGATGACGGCGCCGTTCGTGGCGTCGGGGATGACGGAGCCAAGACCCGCGCCCACCAGGGCAAGGCCGCCATAGACGAGGCACATGAGCACGCCCGCGATGACGCCCGCGCGCGAGATCTCGCGCGCCTGGCCGGCCGCGTCGGTGACGCCCATCTCGCGCACGGCCTCGGCAATCACGATGCCAAAGGCGAGCGAGGCGAGCAGGTCCATCGTCTGGTAGCCCGTGAGGAAGCCCTGCACGGCAGCCACCCCGTCGTAGGGAGGCTGTGGCGCGGCAGGCGCACCGTCGGGGACAACGAGAGCCGCGCCCACCACCACGACGATGAGCGCGATAAGGGCGGGGCCGGTCACGCGGCCAAGGACGCGCGTGATGACGCTCGGGCGCAGGGTGAGGGCGAAGGCCACGACAAAGAAGACCACCGAGAAGAGGAGGCGGGCCACGTCGACCGAGACGCCAGCGGGCAGAAGCGGCGCCAGCATCTCGAAGGCCGTCGAGCTCGTGCGCGGAATGGCAAGGCACGGGCCAATGGCCAGGTAGACGGCGCCCACGAACACCTCGGCAAAGCGAGGGTGCACGCGCGAGGCAAGGTCGCGGGCGGTGCCGGCGAGCGCCACGGCGATGATGCCCAGAATGGGAAGGCCGATGGCCGCCACGAGGAAGCCCACGAGGGCAACCGGGGTGGCGGTGCCCGCCTGAAGCGCAAGCAGCGGCGGAATGATGAGGTTGCCGGCACCAAAGAACATCGAGAACAGGGCGATGCCAACGGTGAAGGACTGCCTGGGCGCAAGGGCCTGGCTCGGCGTATGGGTCATAAGCACCTCTCAGAAACGACGATGGTCTGCCCAGTCTATAGGAGGAGGCGGACGGATAACAGGCCTTATCCGACGAGCGCGAGAATTGCGGCGCGAAGGTGCCAGGCGGATGTCTCCGGAAAGACCGTCATCCTCGCCCAGCGAGCCGTGCGCGTTCCGCCCGAAGGCTCGCAGCGGCCCAAGCGGGCCACACCGGGCCGCGCATAAGAAAACAGCCCAGGGCGCAATGCCACTGGCCTGTTTGCTCTCATGGAGCGGGTGACGGGAGTCGAACCCGCGTCATCAGCTTGGAAGGCTGAGGTTCTACCGTTGAACCACACCCGCGTGCGTTGGTCGGGGCGACTGGATTCGAACCAGCGACCCTCTGCTCCCAAAGCAGATGCGCTACCAAACTGCGCCACGCCCCGGAACGCCGGTTAAGTATAGACGAGCGCGGCGAATCGGGCAAGCTTCGCCTAACGCTGGCACCTACGCCTCACGGGCAGCGCCACGGCCAGTAGCACCACGCCGGCCACCACGGGGGCCACCCAGTCCGCCGTCGCGTTGCCCCCTCGCAAAAAAAGGACCCCGGGCGCTGGTCCCGGGGTCCCTTGGAAGCTGTGGGTGGCTCAGAAGCTACTTCTGGGCAGCCTCGAGCGCGGCCTTGACCTCTTCCTTGGTCTTGAGTGCGAGGACCTTCTCGGCCAAGGCGTCGGCCTCGGCCTTGGTCCACTGCGAGATGATCTTGCGGGTGCGCAGGATCGACGGGGCACTCACGGAGAACTCGCCCAGTCCGAAGGAGATCAGCAGCGGGATCAGCAGCGGGTCAGCCGCGGCCTCGCCGCACATGCCGACCATAATGCCAGCCTTGTTGCCCTCCTCGATGATGCGCTTGATGGAGCGCAGGACGGCCGGCTGGTACGCCGTGTACAGGTAGCGCACGGCGTCGTTGCCGCGGTCGGCGCACATGGTGTAGCCAATGAGGTCGTTGGTGCCAATGGAGAAGAAGTCGCACTCGGCGGCCAGGTCATCGGCGATGAGGGAGGCAGCGGGCGTCTCCATCATGGTGCCAACCTCGATGTCCTTGTTGTACTCCACGCCCTCGGCGTCGAGCTCGGCCTTGCACTCCTCCACGAGGCGCTTAGCGTCGCGGACCTCGTCAAGGTCGGTCACGAGCGGCAGCATGATCTTGATGTCGCCAAAGGCGGAGGCGCGCAGCAGGGCGCGCAGCTGCACCTTGTACTGGTCGGCGTTGGCCAGGCAGTAGCGGATGGCGCGGTAGCCCATGAAGGGGTTGTCGTCGTGCGTGAGGTGCAGGTACGGGATCTCCTTGTCGCCACCCACGTCGAGCGTGCGGATGATGACCGGCTTGTCCTTCATGCGAAGGGCGACCTTCTGGTAGGCAGCGAACTGCTCGTCCTCGCTCGGGAGCTCCTTGGCGTCCATGAACAGGAACTCGGAGCGGAACAGGCCAACGCCCTCGGCGTCGCGCTCGGCGGCGACGTTGGCGTCATCAGGGTTGCCGATGTTGGCGACGAGCAGCTTCTCGATGCCGTCGGCCGTCTTGGTGGCAACGCCACGGTAGGCCTCGAGGGCGGCCTTCTCGGCAGCGGCCTTCTCGGCAGCGGCGCGGAACTCGGTGAGCTCGGCCTCGGACGGGTTGATGACGACCTCGCCGGTGGTGCCGTTCACGACGACGGTGTCGTCGTTCTTGAGCAGCGAGCAGGCATTCTCGAGCGAGAGAACCGCCGGGATCTCGAGGGCACGGGCGATGATCGCGGAGTGCGACGTGCGGCCGCCCACCTCGGTGACGATGCCGGCGACGTTCTCCTTGTCGATCGTGGCGGTCATGGACGGCGTGAGGTCGTGCACGACGACGATCGAGTCCTTGGGCAGGACGGAGAGGTCAACAAGGTCCTTGCCCAGCAGCTGGGCGAGGATGCCGGTGCGAATGTCCTGGACGTCGGCGCAGCGCTCACGGATGAGCTGCTCGTCGGAGGCGTCGAACATCGCGTAGAACATGTCGCAGACCTCGTCGATGGCCTGCTCGGCGCACTTGCCCTCGACGATGCGGTTGTTGACCTCGTCGATCATGAAGGGGTCGTTGGCCATGGTGATGTGACCCACCATGATCTCGGCCTCCTTCTCGCCCACCGTGACCTTCATGCGGTCGGCCTGGGCCTGCGTCTTGGCGCAGAAGGCGTCGAGGGCGGCCTGGTAGCGGGCCTTCTCCTCCTCGTCGGTGTCCTGGTGCGTAGCGGGCACGTAGGACAGGTCCGGCTCGACGGCGACGCGAGCGACGCCAATGCCGATGCCGTCAGATGCGTTAACACCCTTGTACATTCGATCCCCCCGGATACTTCGAACGGTGTGTTCATAAGTGGAGGGGCCAGCGCATGCGCCGCCCCTCCCTTGTGCGCGTCTTTTGTGGCACGGGCCCTAGAGGCCCTGGAGCGATTTACTCGCCGATGCCGCTCTTGACGAGCTCGACGGCGGCGGCGAGAGCGTCGGCCTCGTCAGCGCCATCACACTTGATCTCGATCTCGGTGCCGCAGGAAAGGCCGGCAGCCATGAGGGCCATCGGCGACTTGCCGTTGGTCTCCTTGCCGTCAGCGACGACGGTGACGGTGGAGGCGAACTTGCCCATGGCGGAGGCAAACGTGCCAGCCGGACGCATGTGCAGACCCTGCGGGTTGATGAGCGTGACCTTCTCGGAAACCATGCTGAACTCCTTGTTCTCTTCGGCTCTTGCGAGCCCCTTCCCCGAATCGCAACGGAAGCATGCGCGCGCGTGCTTGGGCGCGCACGCGCGCATCCGCTGAAATACCTGTTTTGCAGTCTAGCAGAGTGGCGCTCGACTGACATAACAATACCCGCCGAACGGACGCTCATTCGCTTCCATTTGGCGGGTATCGAAAAAAGAGCTACTTACTTCTCGGCCTTCTTGGCGGCCTCGGCGGCCTCCTTGACCTTGTTGGCCTCGTACTCGGCCATGACGCCCTGGAGCGACTTGTAGAACTTCTCGATGGTCGAGCGCTTGGCAAGGCCCTTGCTCGCGGCGGTGGCGCTGCCGCAGGCAGAGGCAAAGTTGAGGGCGTCCTGGTACTCCATACCGCCGTCGAGGCTCGCGAGGAAGCCGGCGACCATCGAGTCGCCCGCGCCGGTGGCGTTGACCATGTGGCACGGCGGGCACTTGGTGATGTACTCTTTGCCATCTGCCGCCACGAGAGCCGAGCCCTCGCCGCCGCAGGAGACGATGACGTTCTGGGCGCCCTGTTCGTGGAGCTTGCGGGCGTAGGGCATGCACTCCTCAGGCGTCTCGGGATTGACCTCGAAGATCTTGCCCAGCTCGTGGTTGTTGGGCTTGATGAGGAACGGCTTGCTCTCGAGCGACTGCAGCAGCAGCGTGCCTGGGGCGTCGACCACGAAGCGGATGCCGCGGCCGGCGAGGCGGGTCATGATGATCTGGTACATGTCATCGGGCAGGCACTTGGGGATGGAGCCCGTGAGGACCAGCGTGTCGCCGGCCTTGATGCGGTCGAGACGACCAAAGAGTTCGTCGACCTTGTCGTTGGGAATCTTGGGGCCCATGCCGTTGATAATCGTCATCACGATGCCGTTGAGCTTGACGTTGATGCGCGTGAAGCCCTTGTCGAGGCGCACGAAGTTGCAGGTGACGCCGGCGCTCTGCAGGGTCTCGAGGATGTAGTCGCCCGTGAAGCCGGCGATGATGCCCAGGCAGATTGTGTCGACGTTGAGCTCGTTGAGGATGCTGGAGACGTTGATGCCGTTGCCGCCGCAACGAACCTCCTCGCTGGAGGAGCGGTTGGTGAAGCCCATGTCGAGCGTGAGTGGGTGCATGACATAGTCGACGGCGGGGTTGAACGTAACGGTGTAAATCAAGGCGACGCCCCTTTCACACAGATTTTGCGCAGACTCAAGTATGACACAGAAAGGGCCTCCCAACTGCACGTTCGGAGGCCGCTCGGGCAAAAAGTTGACCCCGAATCCATGAGCAATCGCCAAGGATTCGAGGTCATGGGTCTAGTTCTCGAGGCCCTCGTTGATGGCTGCGACGATCTGGGCGGCGTCGGTCGCCTCGCGCACGGTCTCGCAGAAGCTCTCCTGCAGCAGCGCGGCCGCGATCTTGGAGAGGATGCGCAGGTGCTCGGTGCCCTGATCGCCGTCGGGAATGAGCAGGGCGATGACGCAGGAGACCTCGGACTTGTCCATGGTCTCCCAGGCGACGGGGTTAGCGAGGCGCACGACCACGATGCAGGGCTCGGAGACGGCAGCGCTCTTGCAGTGAGGAATGGCAAAGCCGCCCTGCATGCCCGTGGAGCCCTCGCCCTCGCGGGCCTTGAGCCCGGCTAGCAGCGCCGCGGCATCGGAGGTGGCGCCTAGCTCGGCGGCCTTGTCGGCGACGAAGGCCAGGACCTCATCGCAGGAGGTGGCGGAGCAGTCGAAGAACACGTGGGACGAATCAAGGATTGCCATTTGAACTCCCCTTTTCAGTCGGCCGGAAAGCCCCTCCAGCCGTTTCTTAACGTATCTTCAATCTTACTCATGCAAAGACAGCTGCGCAAAACAAACTCGCAAAATCTTGAAAATGCAAGTGAAATTTTGGTAAATGGCTACAAATTAATGGTCAAGCGGTATCTATCAGTAAGGACATATTTGGGCGAGAAGGGCGACTGCGGACGCGACGAGGCCGTGAGACAGCAGTGCGATCACGTCCATCTACCGCATGCCACGTGCCTGCCGTTTGCGAGAAGGACGGCCACGGATGCGACGCATCGCATGAATCCGCCGTTTGCAGCATGTCTGCCGCTTACGCCAGGCCGTCGCTTGCGCTGAGCCGCAGCTTGCGCTGAGCCGCCGTTCGCGCTGGGCCGTCGCCTTCGCCAGAGCGTCGCCCCAGCCGGGCCGTCGCCTTCGCCAGGTCGTCGCCCCAGCCAAGCCCATCATCCATACCAATCCTGCTGTTTGCACCAAACTGCGGTTCTTGCCGCGCGGTTTTACTCAAACATGCGTTTCTTGCCGTTTTTCTCGCGTCAAAACGGAAAGTACCGCAAGAACGTAACAATCTACGCAGCAAGAACCGCAGTTTGCAACATTTCGCATTCAGAGGAACGCGACATTGGTAACGAGGAGCCGAAGGCAGAAGGCGTGTACAGCAAAAGACCCCAGGCCGAAGCTTGGGGTCATTGCTTTAGATGGTGGTCCGTCAGGGGTTCGAACCCTGGACCTTGGGATTAAGAGTCCCCTGCTCTACCAGCTGAGCTAACGAACCATGTTCCTTGAATGTGTGAGATGGGGTGGGTGAAGGGGCTCGAACCCTCGACCTACGGAGCCACGGTCCGTCGCTCTGCCAACTGAGCTACACCCACCATTTGTCACGCCTTCAAGCATCTCGTCTATTATGCACAGCACGCGCCGCGCATGCAAGGGGGAATTTCAAAAAAGTTTTGAGCGAGGACGTCGGCGCCCGTAGACGAGCAAATAGAGATCGTGTATACGGTCGAGAAGCCCAGCCCGCACGGCTTCAGCTTCTTCGCCTCGCCGGGACGGCGGCAGGCAGGAGCTTGAAACCCCGCTGACCGGCGCGCACTCCCCCAGATGGTTGATTGCGCTAGAATGGTCAAACCGCATCGCGCATGCGAAGGCGCCCTTAGCTCAGCTGGATAGAGCACCGGACTTCTAATCCGACGGTCGAGCGTTCGAATCGCTCAGGGCGCACCAGAAACGCACGAGGTCGGAGGGCTCGTTTTGCCTTCCGACCTCTTTTTGCGTCCCTATTCATTTGGGCAAGAATGGGCCAAATTCATACGGAGTGCGGCCGACCAGGCAACCCTCGCCCAGCCGGCCGCGCATCATGAAGCATCAGAAACATTACACCCGCGCCACGCACACAGGCCTACAGCACGCCAACCGCCAACATCACGGTGTGGAAGGCGAAGGCCACAAGCCAGGCAACACCCACCTGCAGGGCAAAGACGGCCACGGCATAGCGGCCACCCAGCTCGCTCTTGACCGTGCCGATGGCGGCCACACAGGGTGGGTAGAGCAGCGTGAACACGAGGAACACGTAGGCCGTCGCCGGCGCGAACAGGCCCGAGAGCGCCGTCGCGGACGAGGAGCCCAGAAGCACCGTGAGCGTGGAGATGACGCTCTCCTTGGCCAAAAGGCCGCACACGAGGGCGCACGACGCCCTCCAGTCGCCAAACCCCAGGGGCGCAAACACCGGAGCTATGAAGCCGCCCACCATCGCCAGCAGGCTCTGGGACTGGTCGCTCACCACGTTCATGCGCACGTCGAACGTCTGCAGGAACCACACGGCCACGCTCGCCACGAAGATGATCGTGAACGCCTTGGTCACAAACCCCTTGGCCTTGTCCCACGCAAGCATGAGCGTGGTCCTGATCCCTGGCAGGCGGTAGTTGGGCAGCTCCATGATGAACGGCACGGGCTCGCCCTTGAACGCCGTGCGGCGCAGCACCAGCGCCACGACCATCCCCACCACGATGCCCAGCACGTAGAGCGACACAATGGCGGGCACCGTTGCCTGGGGGAAGAACGCCGCGCACAAAAGGCCGTAGACCGGCAGCTTGGCCGAGCAACTCATAAACGGCGTGAGCATCACGGTCATCTTTCGGTCGTGCTCGGAGGGCAGCGTGCGCGTCGACATGATGGCCGGCACGCTGCAGCCAAAGCCCACGAGCATGGGCACGAAGCTCCTGCCCGAGAGACCAAAGCGCCTCAGCACCTTGTCCATGACAAAGGCAACGCGCGCCATGTAGCCCGAGTCCTCGAGAATCGATAGCAGCAGGAACAGCACCACGATGATGGGTAAGAAGGACAGCACGCTGCCCACGCCCGCCAGCACGCCGTCCACCACGAGCGACTTCACCACCGGGTTCGTGCCAAACGCCGTGAGCGCGTCGTCAATCGCCGAGATTCCCGCGCCCACGAGCTGCTCCATGAGGCCCTGCAGGGGTGCCCCCACCGCACCAAACGTGAGCCAGAAGACCGCCGCCATGATGAGCAAAAACATCGGGATGGCGGTGTAGCGACCCGTAAGCACGCGGTCAATCGCCACCGAGCGCAGGTGCTCGCGGCTCTCATGCGGCTTGGTCACGCAGGCCTGGCACACCCCCTCGATGAACGAGAAGCGCATGTCGGCCAGCGCCGAGAGGCGGTCGGTACCCGACTCCTCCTCCATCTGCGAGATGATGTGCTCGATGCCGTCGAGCTCGTTCTTGTCGAGGTGAAGGGCCGAGATCACGAGCTCGTCGCCCTCGACGAGCTTCGTGGCCGCAAAGCGCACCGGAATCTGCGAGGCGCGCGCGTGATCCTCGATGAGGCTCGCGATGCCATGGATGCAGCGATGGACAGCGCCGCCGCCGGGGCCGTCGGGCGTGCAGAAGTCGAGGCGCCCCGGGCGCTCATCGAAGCGCGCCACGTGCACGGCGTGCTCGACCAGCTCGTCGATACCCTCGCCCTTCACGGCCGAGATGGGCACCACGGGCACGCCCAGCTGCCCCTCGAGGCGGTTCACGTCGACCGAACCGCCGTTGGCAAGCACCTCGTCCATCATGTTGAGCGCCACCACCATGGGGCGGTCGAGCTCGATGAGCTGCAGCGTGAGGTAGAGGTTTCGCTCGATGTTGGTGGCGTCGATGATGTTGATGAGGGCGTCGGGCCGCGAGTCGAGGATGAACTGGCGGCTCACGACCTCCTCGCCCGTGTAGGGAGACAGCGAGTAGATGCCGGGCAGGTCGGTCACCGTGGCCTCGGGATGGTTGCGGACGGTGCCGTCCTTGCGGTCGACCGTGACGCCCGGGAAGTTGCCCACGTGCTGGTTTGAGCCCGTGAGCTGGTTGAACAGCGTGGTCTTACCGCAGTTCTGGTTGCCGGCCAGGGCAAAGCGGATGGGGTCGCCGGCGGCGATAGCCATCTTGCCGCCGCGCGGGGTCACGCCCTCGCCCAGGGCGGGGTGGGCACAGGCCTCGCGATGGGGGTTTGCGGCCGCCACCGTGTCGGTGTCGTGGACGTCGACGAGCTCGATGCGCGCCGCGTCGGCCCGGCGCAGGGTGAGCTCGTAGCCGCGCAGGCGAATCTCCATGGGGTCGCCCATGGGGGCGTACTTCATCATGGTGACCTCGGTGCCGGGCGTCAGGCCCATGTCGAGGATGTGCTGGCGCAGCGCCGCATCATCCGATGCCACCGAGGCAATGATTGCGTCCTTGCCAATCTCCAACGCGTCGAGTCTCACGTGCAACTCCTCCTAGCCAACCGCTTAACTAGCCAAGAATGATAGCGCGAGACGGGGTTGTCATAGCAGCCCCGCTTAAATTAGCGGACACTTGGGGACAGGGGGGGCGTGTCTTTTGTCCCCGTTCACAAGAAAGGGGCCGTTCGCGCGTGGCGGGCAGCCCCAAGACGGCAGTTATGCAAGTTCAGCGCGAGAAGTGCACACGCGATGCGCGAGAGGCCCTAAAGCAGCAGCTCGGCAATCTGCACGGCGTTGGTGGCGGCACCCTTACGAATCTGGTCACCGCAGCACCAGAACGTGATGCCGCGTGCCTCGTCGGGGTTCGAAATGTCGCGGCGCACGCGGCCAACCCACACGAGGTCCTGGTCGCTCGTGTAGAGCGGCATCGGGAAGCGGTCGCAGGCCTTCTCGGCAGCCAGGTCGTCGACGAGCTTGACGCCGGGGGCGCAGGCAAGGGCCTCGCGGGCGGCATCGAGCTCAACGGGCTCGGCAAACTCGAGGGTGATGCTCTCGGAGTGCGAGCGCAGCACCGGCACGCGCACGCAGGTGCAGTTAACGCGCAGCTCGGGCAGGTGCATGATCTTGCGCCCCTCGTTCTGCATCTTCATCTCCTCGGAGGTGTAGCCCGCGAACTTCTCGGAGCCAATCTGGGGGATGAGGTTGTTGGCGAGCTGGTCGGCGAAGGCCTTGGGCACGCCAATCTCCTCGTCGCGGCCCAGGGCGCCCAGCTGCTCCTCGAGCTCGGTCATGCCCGGCACGCCGGCGCCGCTCGCGGCCTGGTAGGTGCTCACGACCATGCGCGTGACGTGACCCAGCTTGTGCAGCGGCCAGGTGGGCACGAGGCCAATAATCGTGGCGCAGTTGGGGTTCGCGATGAGGCCGTGGTTCCAGGCCACGTCCTCGGGGTTGATCTCGGGAACCACCAGGGGCACGTCGGCGTCGAGGCGGAAGGCGTGCGAGTTGTCGACCACGGTGGCACCGCGGCGCACGGCCTCGGGCAGGAGCTCCTTGGCCACGTCGTCGCCGGCGGCGCCCAGCACGATGTCGACACCCTCGAAGGCCTCAGGGCAGGCGAGCTCGACCTCGACCTTGCGGCCCTGCCACTCGACGACCTTGCCCACGGAGCGCGGGCTCGCCAGCAGATGCAGATCGCCCACCGGGAAGTCGCGCTCGGCGAGGCACTCGAGCATCTGCGTGCCCACCGCACCGGTGGCGCCCAGGATTGCGACGTTCTTAGGCTCGGCCATGGGTTAGTCCTCCTCGTCAAGGAACGCGTCGTAGACGGCGCGAATGGTGTCCTCGAAGTCGGCGTTGTTCACGCCAAAGATGATGTTGATCTCCTGCGAGCTCTGGGTGATGAGCCTGATGTTGATGCCCTTCTTGCCCAGCTCGTAGAACAGCCTGCCCGAGGTGCCCGGGCGGTTGGACATGTTGCGGCCCACCACGCTGATGAGGGCCAGCTGGTCGATGACCTTGACCTCGTCGGGCTTGAGCTCGCGCTGCAGGTCGGCCACGATCGAGTAGATCTTGTCCTTGACGTCGGCGCTGTTGACGACCACGCCAAACGAGTCGACGCCCGTGGGCACGTGCTCAACCGAGACGCCGTAGCGCTCGAAGATGCCCAGCGCGCGGGCAAGAAGGCCCACCGAGTCGCTCATCTTGGTCTTGGAGACGTGCACGGTGAGGAAGTCGCGCTTGCCGGCGATGCCGGTGATGACCGGGTCGTCCTCGCCAGGCTCGACGCGCTCCTGGATGATCGTGCCGCGCTCCTCGGGGTGGTTCGTATTGAGAATCGCGATGGGGATGTTGGCCTCGCGCACGGGGAAGATGGCCTCCTCGTGCAGCACCGAGGCGCCCATGTAGGACAGCTCGTGCATCTCGTCGAACGTGATGCGGCGGATGGCGCGGGGGCGCTTGACGATGCGCGGGTCTGCCGTGAGGAAGCCCGAGACGTCGGTCCAGTTCTCGTAGAGGTCGGCGTTGAGCGCGCGGGCCACGATGGCGCCCGTAATGTCGCCGCCGCCACGGCTGAACAGGCGGATGTCGCCCTCGGCGGTGGCGCCGTAGAAGCCCGGCAGCACGAAGCTGCCCTCGCGCACGACCAGGTCGTGGATGCGGTCGCAGGTGCGCTCCATGTCGAGTGTGCCGTCGTGGTGGAAGCGCACGTAGTCGGCGGCGTCGGCGAACGGCAGGCCAAGGTACTCGCTCATGAGCTGGGCGGTGAAGTACTCGCCTCGGCTCACGATGTACTCGGTGGTGTAGCCCTTGATGTTGGCCGCGAACTCGTCGAACTTCTCGGCGATGGGGTACTTGAGCCCCAGCTCGGTGGCGATGTCGACGAAGCGCTGCTTGATGTCTTCGAGAAGCGCCGTGCAGTCGACGTGGTAGGTGCGGTGGGCATCGACCAGGTAGAGAAGGTCGGTGATCTTGTTGTCGTCAGAGTTGCGCTTGCCGGCGGCCGAAACGACGACGAAGCGGCGGCCCTCGTCGGCCTCGATGATACGCTTGACCTTCTTGAACTGGCCGGCGTCGGCGACGCTCGAGCCTCCAAACTTGGTGATCTTGATCATGTGGCCCTCCGAGCCGCGCGCCTTGGGGGTGCAAAGGAGACGCAGACGTTTCCATACTGTCTCATGTGGGCTCGCCGCAGGCCGCGCCGAGCCCTCTCCACGCTATGATGCTTCGAACGGTAGGGACGCCCGCGTGCTCGCGGCTCCCCCACCCGCCCGCATCGCTCACGACGCAAGGAGAAGAGCAGTGACAACGTACCATAGCACGCGCTCGCGAAACGAATCCTTAACAAGCAAGCAGGCGATTCTCGAGGGTATTGCCCACGACGGCGGTCTGTTCGTCCGCGATGACGTCGCGGCCGGCGCGCCCTCGCTTGGCGCGCTCATGGCCGGCACCTACCAGGACCGCGCCAAGCTCGTCCTGGGCCACCTGCTCGACGACTTCACGGCAGAAGAGATCGCCTCCTGCGTCGACGCCGCCTATGGCGACAACTTCGACTCACCCGCCGTGACGCCCGTCTCGCCCTGCGGCGACGACTGGACGCTCGAGCTGTGGCACGGCCCCACGAGCGCCTTCAAGGACGTGGCCCTTCAGATGCTGCCGCAGCTCATGCGCGTCTCGCG
This sequence comes from uncultured Coriobacteriaceae bacterium, assembly GCA_900543875.1. Taxonomy (GTDB): domain Bacteria; phylum Actinomycetota; class Coriobacteriia; order Coriobacteriales; family Atopobiaceae; genus Parolsenella. The sequence continues at coordinate 22,614 of UQSV01000011.1, forward strand.
CGCGGGCGACGGCCGCAACGTCATGATCGTGACCGCCACGAGCGGCGACACCGGCAAGGCCGCGCTCGAGGGCTTCGCCGACGTCCCCGGCACGGGCGTCACCGTCTTCTACCCGCACGGCAAGGTCTCCGACGTCCAGCGCCTGCAGATGGCCACCCAGCGCGGCAACAACGTTGCCGTCTGCGCCATCGAGGGCAACTTCGACGACGCCCAGACCGAGGTCAAGCGCATCTTCGCCGACGCCGCCCTGCGCGACCGCCTGGCCGAGGAGAACGTCGTGCTGTCGAGCGCCAACTCCATCAACGTCGGCCGCCTCGTGCCGCAGGTGACCTACTACTTCGACGCCTACGCGCAGCTCGCAAGCGCGGGCGCCCTCAAGGTGGGCGACGCCATCGACTTCTGCGTGCCCACCGGCAACTTCGGCGACGTGCTCGCCGGCTACTACGCCAAGCTCATGGGCCTGCCTGTGCGCACGCTCGTCGTGGCCTCCAACGCCAACGACGTCCTCACTGACTTCATCGCCACCGGCACCTATGACCGCCGCCGCCCGTTCCACAAGACGATCAGCCCCTCGATGGACATCCTCGTGTCGTCCAACCTCGAGCGCCTGCTCTTCTACCTGAGCGAGGGCGACTGCGACCTTGTGGCCTCCCTCATGGCAGACCTTGCCGAGAAGGGCGCCTACACGATTCCGCCCGCGCTGCTCGAGCGCCTGCACGCCACGTTTGCCTGCGGCCGCGCCAGCGACGAGGACACCCGCGCCACGATCCGCTCCACTTGGGAGGAGCACGGCGTGCTGCTCGACCCGCACACTGCGGTCGCGCGCCACGTGCTCGAACAGCGCCCCGTCGACGGCACCTGCCGCGTGGTCCTCTCGACGGCAAGCCCCTACAAGTTCTCGGCAGACGTGCTCGCGGCCCTGAACCACGACACCGCCGGCATGGGCGGCTTCGCGTGCATGGACGCCCTCGAGGAGCTCTCGCACACGACCGCGCCCGCGGCCCTCTCGGCCCTGCGCAGTGCGCCCGAGCGCTTCGGCGACGTCGTCGCCGTCGACGGCATGAACGCCTACGTCGAGGACAAGGCCAAGGAGCTGCTCGCATGATCCGCATAAGCGTTCCCGCCACGAGCGCAAACCTCGGCATTGGCTACGACACCCTGGGCATGGCCGTGTCGCTCTACTCGCACTTCACGTTCGACCGCGCCGAGAGCCTCACGATCACGGGCTGCCCCGAGCAGTTCCAAAACGAGCACAACCTCGTCTACGTGTCGCTCGTCGACGCCCTGGCCGAATGGGGCGTGGAGCCCTTTGGTGTGTCCATCGACATCCAGACCGACGTGCCCGTGGCCCGCGGCCTGGGCTCAAGCTCGACCTGCGTGGTCGCCGGCATCATGGCCGCCGCGGCCCTCACGGGCCACACCGTGACGCGCGAGGAGCTCGTGGCGATGGCGACGCGCGTCGAGGGCCACCCCGACAACGTGGCGCCCGCGATCCTGGGTGCCGCGGTGTGCTCGTTCACGCCCGCCGGCGAGCTTCCGCGCTGTCTGCGCTACGACGTGAGCCCGCGCCTGCGCTTCCTCACGATCGTGCCGCCCTACGAGGTGCACACGAGCGAGGCGCGCAAGGTCGTGCCCCAGCAGGTGCCGCTGTCGACCGCCGTGTGGCAGATGGGCCGCATCGCGGGCCTCACGCGCGGCCTCGAGACGGGCGACACCTCGCTCATCGCGGCCGCCAACGACGACCTCATCCAGGAGCCCTACCGCCGCACGCTCATCCCCGACTACGACGCGATTCGCGCCACCTGCCTCGAGGGCGGAGCCGCCACGATGTGGATCTCTGGCTCGGGCTCGACCCTCATGGCTGTGACCGACGACACCATCGTCGCGAAGTTTCTGCAGGTGCGCCTGCAGGAGCGCTTCCCGCAGTGCGCCACGCACATCCTTACCTGCGACGTCGACGGAGCGCAGATCGAATACCTGTAGCGAGGGCCATCCCCACCGCCACCCCCGCGCAGTCGAGCATGACGTCGGTGACCTGCCCGCTCCTGCCGGGCACGAACAGCTGGATCGTCTCGTCCGCGCTGGAGGTGGCCACGCCAACGAGCACGCGGGGCCACCACGGGCTCCCCTCGTCCCTCGTGAGGGCGAGAAGGACGCCCAACACGGTGTACTCGAGGAAGTGCGCGGTCTTTCGCACGAGGAAGGTCATCTGGCTCCACTCGTGAATGCCCATGGCCTCGAGGAGGGGCTGGAGCAGGGCGGCCACGAAGTTGCTCTGGGAGCTCGAGGCGGGCCCCGGGAAGAGCGACCTGCTCCATATGAAGGCGATCCACACCACGACGAGCGCCCGCCGCACCCACGAGGGGATGCGGCGGGCGCTCTTCACATGCGCGTGCGTCTGGGGCGCTCCCATGCCCTACGCCTGCTGGGCGGCCAGGTGACGGGCGCTCTTGATGTCGCCCGTGCCGTCAATGACCTTGAAGTAGTCGCGCAGCTTGTGACGTGCGAGGCGACGCACCGAGGGGCTTTCGTTGCGGGCGAGCTCCTGGTCGACGAGCATGTCGACGTAGCTTTCGGTGTCGACGACCTCGGGGTGGCCGGCCTGGGGCTTGAACGGGATGAAGGCCGTGTTGGGCTCGAGGCCCTCGGGCTCGTCGAGCTCGTCGCCCACCGGGGTGGTGACGACCACCTGCGGCGCCGCGGCGGCCTCCATGACGACCTGCTCCTCATAGCGCTCATCGAGGGCGGCCAGGGCCTCGGCCCACATGTCGCGCTGCTCGTCGGTGTACTTGGGCTTCTTCTCGGGGAAGACCTCGGCGGGGTTGGCAAGGCGCTCCGCGAGGCTCTCGCGCGAGGGCGCGGCAGCCTGCGCGGTGGGCGCGGGCTGGGCGTACGCGGCCTGTGCGGAGGCCTGGCTTGGCTGGGCGTCCTGCGGGGCCTGCGCCGCAGAGGCGGGGCGAGACGCCGCCGGGGCGGAAGCGGCCTGCTGGGCGGGCGCGGCGGCCTGTAGGGCTCCCTGCTGCCACACCGCGCGGGCAGCCTGGACCTCGGCCGCGGTCTGGGCCGTAAAGAGCACGGCGCTGTTGCCGCTCATGCCCTCCTCGACCGACTCACCGCCCAAGGGCGAGGTGGCGCGAGGGCGCGACGAGGCGCTCATAGCGTCGTCCCACCAGCTCTCGCCCACGTCTCCCACGCTTCCATCGGCGCGCTCGATCACGGGCAGGCCCTCCATGCGGGAGGCCCCCAGGCGCTCTGACAGCACGCTCGCCACGCCCTTGGCGCGGGCGCTCATGCGCTCGGCGAGGGTACGGGTGCGCACGTAGCCCTCGGCCACGTCGACGTAGTCGGTCGAGGCCTTGGCGTTGGCCTCCCAGGCGCTCCAGGCGTCCTCGATGGCGTCGCGCACGGGCTCGGGGGCACCTGTCGCCTGGGCGCCCGGGGCCTTGGCGGCGGGCACCTGCACGCGGATGTCGCCGGTCTGCTCCCAGGCCTGGGCCGTGGCGCTGCGCTGGGTGGGCACGGCCTGGGCGGCCGTGCGGGAGGGGACGGCAGGCTGGGCATGGCTGCCGCGCAGGGCGCTCTCGATCTCTGCGCGGGCCGTGCGCGCGGCGACGGCGCGCGAGATGGCAAGGCTGCCGCAGCCAGCCACGATGGCGCCGGTGACGCAGCCGGCCACGAAGGTGAAGCCGGGGTCAGACGTGGGGACCTCGTAGCCCATGACCGTAAGCGCCTGCGCGCACGTGGGCGCTCCCCACGCGGCGGCACCGGCAAGTCCGGCAAAGATGGCAGGATTGCTGCGCCTGCTCGTCATGACCTCACGCCTCCCCAGTAGCGACGGCGGCTCATGCAAACAGGCGAGATTGCGACGACGGGCCCAGCGCTCGCTCGAGCGGGGCCAATCGGGCAACGGCGGGGTCTGTTTGGTCTGCGGGTACCGTCGCTCGAACGAATTCAAGATGTGGGCGCCTCTGCACCCTTCGTATGACTATAGCAGCACCGGCATGCTGGCGTTGCATAAAAATGCCTCCGTCCACGGTCCATCGACCAGTGGGCGGAGGCTGGGGTGCTCCCTGCGCCAAGCCAGGCGCGAGAGACGTCCCTACAGGGCGTCGGCGTACTCGCTCTGCTGGGCCTTCTTTGCCGAGCGTATGAGGAACTCCTCGTTGGTCGCCGTGGCCTTGAGGCTACGCACGAGCGAGTTCTCGGCGCGCTCGATGTTGTTCATGTTGGCAAGGATCCGGCGCAGGCCCCACACGAAGGGCTGCAGCTCGGGGTCGATGAGCAGCTCCTCGTTGCGCGTGCCCGAAGCCACCGGGTCGATGGCCGGGAAGATACGCTTGTCGGCCAGCTCGCGGTCGAGCTTGAGCTCCATGTTGCCGGTGCCCTTGAACTCCTCGAAGATGACCTCGTCCATCTTGGAGCCCGTCTCGACAAGCGCGGAGGCGAGGATCGTGAGCGAGCCGCCGTTCTCGATGTTGCGCGCGGCGCCCAGGAACTTCTTGGGCGGGTAGAGGGCCGCCGAATCGACGCCGCCGGAGAGGATACGCCCACTCGCCGGCTGGGCGAGGTTGTAGGCGCGGGCAAGGCGAGTGATGGAGTCGAGCACGACCACCACGTCGCGGCCCATCTCGACCAGGCGCTTGGCACGCTCGATCACGAGCTCGGAGACGGCCGTGTGGTTGTCGGCCGGCATGTCGAACGTCGAGGCCACGACGTCGCCCTTGATGGAGCGCTGCATGTCAGTGACCTCCTCGGGACGCTCGTCCACCAAAAGGCAGATGAGGTAGACCTCGGGGTTGTTGGCGGCGATGGACTCGCAGATGCGCTTGAGCACCGTGGTCTTGCCCGCCTTGGGGGGACTCACGATGAGGCCGCGCTGGCCCTTGCCGATGGGCGCCACCAGGTCGATGGCGCGGCCGGTTATCGAGTTCTTGCCGTGCTCCATGACAAGGCGCTCGTTGGGATAGACCGGCGTGAGGTCGCGGAAGCGCGGGCGCTCGCGGGCGACCTCGGGAGAGGCGCCATTGATCGAGGCGACCTTCTGCAGCGCCGGGTACTTGTCGTTGGGGCGGCTGGGGCGCACGGTTCCCTCGACCCAGTCTCCGCGGCGCAGGCCCATGTGCTTGATGAGCTGCTGGGGAACGAAGGCGTCGTCGTCGCCAGCCATGTAGTTGCCGGTGCGCACGAAGCCGTAGCCCTCGCCCGTGATGTCGAGCACGCCCGCGACGTCGCGGAAGCCCTCGGCGCGCGCGGAGGCCACGTAGACGGCCTCGACGAGGTCTGCCTTGCGCACGCCCACGTACTCGACGCCCAGGCCCGCGGCGTGGACGCGGAGCTCCGCCACGAGCATCGAGGAGAGCATCTCGCGCGAGAGGCGCGGCTCGACGACGCCGTTGCCGTTGTTGTTGCCGCCGTTGTTGTGGCGACCGCGGCGACGACCCTGGTTCTGTTGGTTATTGTAGCGGCCCTGCTGCTGGTACTGCTTGGGGCGGTCGGGGCGCTGATACTGCTTGCGCGGCTGCTGCTCGCCCTGGGCCTGCTGCGTCTGGGGCTGTTGCTGGGCCTGCTGCGCCTGGTGCTGCTCGGGCGCGGGCTGCTCGTCCTTGCGCTGACGCGCCTTGCGGCGCTTGGGAGCGGGCGCGTCTGCCGCGGGCGCGGAAGGGGCCTGGGGCTGCGAGACGGCCTCGGGCTGCTCAACGACCTTGCGCGTGCGGCTGCGGCGGCGTTTGGCCGGCTGGGCAGCCTCGTTCTTATCTTCTGTCACGTGTGGGAATCCTTCGTGTCTGGCGCGTGGGGCGCCTCCCCGGACCCTGCCCTACCCGCAACGCAGACGGACGCGCGGCACGCGACGAGCATGGGCGCAAAACCCATAGGCTCGCAGCCCGCGGCGCGCGACAGCGCGAGGTGTGGAATGCAAGACAAGCTGGGGAACGTGGGAATGGCCGCCGGGGGCGGCGTGGGCAAGAAGCCCGACACGGCAGACTATAGCACGGAAGATTTGCGCGCGCGAGCACGAGCGGGCCTAAACTCCGCAACCTGCGCCACGAGCTTCTCGGCACGGGCTCGGCCAGACTCGGTAATCGCAATCGAGAGGGCCGCCTGGCCCGGGGTGTCGCCGCGCTCGATGTAGCCGGCGCGCTTGAGCGACGAGGCAGCCATCGAGACGGTGGGCTGCAGCAGGCCCAGACCGTCGACGAGCCCGCCCACCGAGCCCAGGCCGTCGCCATCGTCGCTGCAGAACGCAAGTTGCATAAGGACGAGGTCTGCCGAGGAGAACGAAATCTGCGCGGCGCCGTCGATGATGCGCATCATGCGCTCGTCGGTGCAGCGGCCCAGCGGCATGTCGGTCTTGATGTTGCGACAGACGTCGGCCACCATGCGGCGGATGGCCACGACGCCCGTCGAGGACAGGTGGCAGTAGACGTTTCGCCTGTCGCGCTCGCCGGGCTTGCGCTCAATGAGCCCGAGCTCGGCCAAGTGACCCGTCCTGTGCGTCATCGTGGGGCGCAAAACGCCCTGGTACTCGGCTATCTGCGACGTGCGCAGAGGGCCGTTCACGTTTGCCAGGTGGCACAGTATTCCCAGCTCGTCAAAGGTAACGCGGCTGGTAGCAGGCGTGGTCTGACGCACAAGTCCATAGGCCCTGCGGACAGACAGATACTCACACACCTTCACGAAAAAGACCCCCGAGTAATCCTCGTAACCAGTCTTTAGCATACCCCTAATTGGGGGAAGTATCGCAATAAATTAAGGGATTAGAAGAATTCTTTTTCGCATAGATGGGCCCCGCAGCTACGCGCGACGGGGCCCATCAGGATCGGTTGTGTATGAACGCTACATGCGCTCGGGCGCCGAGACGCCGATGAGCGAGAGGGTGAGCGCAAGCACACGACGGGTGGCGTCGCAAGCGGCGAGACGGGCCTGGGACAGCGCCGGGTCGACCGGACGGCCCTCGCTCGAGAGCACCTGGCAGGCGGTGTAGAAGCCGTGGAAGGCGGCCGCGAGCTCCTGGGCGTAGTGCGTCAGGCGGAACGGCGCGCGGTCACGGGCGCAGCCTTCGACGAGCTCGCCGAACTCGCCCAGCTTGCGGGCAAGGGCGGCCTCGGTGGGGTCGGTGAGCACCGACAGGTCGCAGTCGAGGGGAACGGCGCGGGAGGCAACCTCGTCCATGCCCAGCTGCGCGGCCTCCTCGGCCGTGACGCCGGCGGCGCGACGCAGGATCGAGCAGATGCGGGCGTGGGCGTACTGCACGTAGTAGACCGGGTTGGAGTTGTCCTGGCGCTTGGCGGCCTCGATGTCGAAGTCGATCATCTGGTTGGAGCTCTTGGAGACGAGCGTGAAGCGCGTGGCGTCGGCGCCAACCTCGTCGAGCAGCTCGCGCAGCGGGACCATGGTGCCCTTGCGCTTGCTCATCTTGACCGGGTGGCCGCCGCGCAGCAGGTTCACGAGCTGGCCGAGCAGGACCTCGAACTTGCCCTCGTAGCCCAGGGCGTCGGTGGCGGCGCGCACGCGGGCGATGTAGCCGTGGTGGTCGGCGCCCCACACATCGATGACGTGATCGACGCGCTCGTACTTGTTCCAGTGGTAGGCAACGTCGGAGGCGAAGTAGGTGTAGGCGCCGTCGGCCTTCACGAGCACGCGGTCCTTGTCGTCACCGAAGTCGGTCGAGCGGAACCACAGGGCGCCGTCCTTCTCGTAGAGGTAGCCCTGCTCGCGCAGGCGGGTAAAGGCGCGGTCGACGGCACTCGTGCCACTCGCGTCCTTCTCGTAGAGGGAGCGCTCGGAGAACCAGACGTCGAAGCTCGTGCGCATGTCGGAACAGGTCTGGGAGATGTCGTCGAGCATGAGCTTGTAGCCGCGCTCGCGGAAGGAGAGCATGCGCTCGGACGCGTCGGCCTCGACCCAGCGGGTGCCGTCGGCCTCCATGAAGTGGGCGGCGAGGTCGATGATGTAGTCCCCGCCGTAGGAGTCGGCGCCGAGCTTGGCCTTGAAGGCGTCCATGTAGGGGTGGGAGTCGGGGTGCTCGTCGGCTTCGTCCTCGACGAAGGCGCGCCAGTCGGCGATGAGGGCCTCGTGGGCGGCGTGGGCGTCGAGGCCGCGGCTGCCCATGATGTCGGCCAGCTGCAGGTAGCGCTCGGACACGGAGTTGCCAAACGTGTTCATCTGGTTGCCGTGGTCGTTGACGTAGTACTCGCGCTCGACGTCGTAGCCGGCGTGCTCGAGGACGCGCGCGAGCGAGTCGCCGAGGGCCGCCCAGCGGCCATGGCCAATGTGCAGCGGGCCCACCGGGTTGGCCGAGACGAACTCGACCTGGACCTTCTGGCCCTGCCCCAGGTTGCAGCGGCCAAAGTCGGCGCCCTGCTCGCGCGCGGTGCGGAAGACCTCGTTGCCGGCGGCGGTGGAGAGGTAGATGTTCACGAAGCCGGGACCTGCGACCTCGACGTGGTCAACCTCGGGGGCGTCGGGCAGGTGCTTGGCGATGGCAGAGGCGATGTCGCGGGGCGCCTTGTGGGCGAGCTTGGCGCTGCGCAGCGCCACGGTGCTCGTCCAGTCGCCGTGGGAGGAGTCGGCCGGGCGCTCGAGTCCCAGGTCAGCAACCTCGAACTCGGGCAGCTCGCCCGCGCGCTGGGCCTCCTCGACTGCCGCCCGAACCAGCTTCTCGATCGTCTCGACCACGATGCATCCCTCCGACACGAAGCGACCCCCGCGTGGGGGCCGCGAAAATTGCAGGTACGCCGCTTGACGCGGACTGATTGAGTTTAGCAAAAAGCGCACGTGCGCACGGCCTGGGCCGGGGCGCGCCACGCGAGGCACACGCTAGCGCTGGGCAGCGCGCTCCTCACGCACGAGGCGGGCGCGCAACTCGGCCAGGTTGCGCTCGACGCCCACCGGGTAGACCTGGGGGTTGAGGAAGCGGCGCACGGCCGGGTCGAGGTGCATGAGCGCGTCCTTGCAGCGTCGCTTGGCGGCCTCGAGTTCGTCGGGGTCGCCGGCGCGCCTGCCATGCTCGACCATCTTGACGAGCAGGTCGTGATGCGTAAGCCCCGTGAAGTCGTAGCTCGTCTCGGAGTCGGTGACGCAGGAGGCGTCCGCGAGCGTGGACGCGTCGAGGGTCTCGTCGTAGATGACGTCGCCCACCGGGCAGCCCGCCTCGTCATAGAAGCGCGCCACCTGCTGCACGCCCGGAATGGTGCGCTTGTAGGCGACCTCGGAGAGCTTCATCGTGGGGCGCCACGCGCTCTCGCCAGCCTTGCGCACGGCCGAGAGCTTGTAGACGCCGCCGAGGGACGGCTGCGGGTCGCACGTGGCGAGCTTGGTGCCCACGCCAAACGAGTCAATGGGCGCGCCTTGGGCAAAGAGCGACTGGATGGTGTACTCGTCGAGGTCGTTGCTGGCGCTCACCTTGACGTAGGGAAGGCCGGCCTCGTCGAAGGCGCGGCGGGCGTACTTGGAGAGCTTGGCGAGGTCGCCCGAGTCAATGCGCCGGCAGCCTCCATCTCCTTGGCGACCGTCACGGCGTTGGCGATGCCCTGGTGCACGTCGTAGGTGTCAACGAGCAACACGCAGTTCTTGGGCATCGAGCGGGCGAAGGCACGGAAGGCGTCGATCTCTGCGGGAAAGGCCATGACCCAGGAGTGGGCGTGGGTGCCAAACACCGGGATGCCGTAGATCTTGCCGGCCAGGCAGTTCGAGGTCGAGCTCGCGCCGCCCACGTAGGACGCACGCGCCACGGCAAGGCCGCCGTCGGGGCCCTGGGCGCGACGCAGGCCAAAGTCGGAGACGGCGTGGCCCTCGGCCGCCTGGACCACGCGGGCCGTCTTGGTGGCCACGAGCGTCTGGAAGTTCACAAGGTTGAGCAGGGCCGTCTCGATGAGCTGGCAGGCGGCCATGGGCCCCTGGACGCGCACGATGGGCTCGCGGGGGAAGACGACCTGGCCCTCGGGCACCGCCCACACGTCGACGTCCATGGCGAAGGTGCGCAGCCACTCGAGGAAGGCCGGCTTGAACATCGCGCCGCCGCCGGGGGCCGAGAGCGACCCCAGGTAGGCGATGTCCTCGTCGGTGTAACGGAAGTTCTCGACGAGGTCGGCGATCTGGCCGGTGCCGCAGGCGACGGCATAGCCGCCGCCGAACGGGGCGTCACGGAAGAAGACCGTGAAGCAGGCCTCGGCGTCCATGAGGTCGTTCTCCCAGAACCCCTGGGCCATCGTGAGCTCGTAGAGGTCCGTGTTGAGCGAGACGTCGGTGGGCTTGGTGACATCGGTGAGCGACATTGCGCACCCTCCTTGTGGATTGGTTCGAAGCTGCCGGCGGCGCGCTAGCCGGAGATGAGGCCACCGCCCACGAAGCTCATCACGAACACGGCGACGATGATGGCCAGGACGAGCAGCACGAGCTTCTGGCCCAGCGGCATCTTGAGGTCCTCGTCGGGCTCCATGTACTCGCGGGCGCGCTCGCGCCTCTCGGCGTCGCGGGCCATCTGCTCGGCCTCGGCCTGCTCGGCGCGCAGGCTCTCGAGCTCGGCCTTCTGGGCGGCGTTGCGGGCGGCCTGCTCGCGGGCGGCCTTCTCGGCGCGAAGGCGCTCGAGCTCCGCGCGCTCCTCATCGGTAAGCGGTGCGTCTGCCATCTCTACTCCTCACGTTGGGCCCACGCGGGGCTTGAAGAACCGTCCCCTAGTCTAGCCGTTATGCGCGGTCGCTAGTCACCCGCGGGCGCGACGAGCTCGGGGCCGTCGACGCCGGTGGCATCGAAGGCGGGCACGAAGCTCTCGGAGACCGTGCCGCCCTGCTGCCACCACATGCGCTCGAAGCCCAGGTCGTCGGCATGGTCGAGCACGGCCTCGTACTCCTCGTCGGTCACGGCGCGGGCGAGGTCTCCCCCGCGCTCGCGGCAGGCGGCGTTGGGCGTGTACTGGTTCATGACCGAGAGGTCGACCTCGTTTCCGGCGAGCTCCCACACGCGGTCAAGCACGGCCATTGAGTCGTCGACGTGACCGGGCAGGACGAGGTGGCGCACGATGGTGCCGCGCAGCATGTGGCCATCCTCCGCGTTGGCGGGGCCTCCGTGGGCGCGCACCGAGGCGAGCATCTCGACAAGGGCGGCCGCCGCGACCTCGGGGTAGTCTCGGGCGCGCGAGAGCCGGGCGGCGAGCGGGCCGCTCGCGTACTTGAAGTCCGCGAGCCAGATGTCAACCACCCGCGAGAGCAGGCGCACGGTCTGGGGTGTCTCGTATCCGCCCGTGTTGCACACGATGGGGATGGCGAGGCCCGCCGCACGCGCGCGCAGGGCGGCGTCGACGACCTGCGGGGCAAAGTGGCCGGGCGTCACGAGGTTGATGTTGAGTGCGCCCTGGCCCTGCAGCTCGAGCATCATCTGGGCGAGGCGCGCCACCGTGACGTCGTGGCCAAAGTTGCCGCTGCTTATCTCGGCATTCTGGCAAAAGACGCAGCGCAGGGTGCACGACGAGAAGAAGATGGCTCCCGATCCCGCCTCGCCCGAGATGGGCGGCTCCTCCCAGAAGTGCAGCGCCGCGCGGGCCACACGCAGGGTCGCGGTGGCGCCGCAGGCACCGCGCGCGCCG
>UQSV01000012.1 GCA_900543875.1 uncultured Coriobacteriaceae bacterium
GTAGGGCTCGATGCCCGTGGGATTCTCGATGTGGTAGGAGAGCGTGCCGCCCGCGATGACACCGCGGCGCGAGAGGGGGGTGGAGAGGAGCTTCCTCGCGTCCATGGGTTCTCATCCTTTCTGGTGCCGGCTGCGCACGTGCGCTGGCCGGCGCTCTTGGCCCGTTTCGCGCGGCGCCTGGGGCGCTGGTTCCGGCGGGTTGCTTTTATTCCCTACTACCTTACTATGAATAAGGGTGTTTTCAAGCGCGAGCAGGGCGTCGCTGGCCCTTGTAATCGCATCGTTACAGAATGGGCGGACGGCTCGCCTGCGTGCGTTGTGTAGCTAGTATATGGCTCCACACCCAAGGCGTGGTTACAGCCTGGTTGCTTGGCCGGCGATGCGCACGGCCCGCGTGCGCGCCGGGCATTGGATGGGTCGGCCCGCGTGACCGGGCGGAATTGGACGAGGGATGCCGGCCCGCGTGGCCGGGCAGAAGGAAGGGAGACCCATGGAGGAGCTCAAGGTCGTCGAGGGGTACATGCCGTTTGCCGGATACAAGACGTGGTATCGCATCGTGGGCGAGAACGGCCTGGGGCGCCTACCGCTACTCACCATCCACGGCGGCCCCGGCAACACCCACTGGTACCTGCGCTCCCTCGACGAGCTCGCCCGCAAGTACCACCGCCAGGTCATCTACTACGACCAGATTGGCTGCGGCTACTCCAAGACGCCCTCCAACCCCGACATGTGGAGCGCCGAGCTCTTCGAGGAGGAGCTCGTGGCCCTGCGCCGTCACCTGGGCCTCGAGCACGTGCACCTGCTGGGCCAGAGCTGGGGCGGCATGCTCGAGCTGCAGTACGCCACGCACCGCCCGAGCGGCGTGGCGTCGATGGTGGTGGCGAGCTCGCCGGCAGACGCGCACCTGTGGCTCTCCGAGGCGCTTCGCCTGCGCTCCTACCTGCCCCGCGAGATGGAGGAGGCGCTTGCCCAGGCAGACGTCGACGGCGACTACGACCGCCCAGAGGTCAAGGCTGCGAGCGCCGAGTACTACCGCCGCCACGTGGCCGCGGTGCCCGAGGACGAGCGTCCCGTCGAGTGGCGCAAGCCCTTCGCCGACCCCGCGGGCGACGAGGTCTACCACACGATGCAGGGCATGAGCGAGTTCGTGTTCACGGGCAAGCTCAAGGACTGGAGCGTGGTCGACCAGCTGTCCAACATCTGCATCCCCACGCTCGTGACCTCGGGCACGGCCGACGAGTGCACCCCGCTCATCGCCAAGCAGGTCGCCGATGGCATCCCCGGTGCCGAGTGGGCCCTGCTCGAAGGCACCCACTGCGTGCACCTCGAGCACGTCGAGCAGTACAACGCCGTGGTCGAGGAGTTCCTCGAGCGCCACGAGTAGGCGGGCGTGACAAAGGAGGGCCCGGCAGCCGTGTGGTTGCCGGGCCCTCCTGTGGTTTGCGCACGTTTTGACGCCGCCGCGCTACGCCTCGACGGTCACGCCGCCCTGCTCGGCATCGTCGGCAGACTCGGGAGCTTCGTCGGTGCCCAGCGGCATGCCGGAGTAGTTGAGGCCGGCGACCGCGGCGCGCAGCTCCTCGCCGCCGTGCGTGAACGCCTCGGAGAGCGTTGGCCAGCCCTTGAGGGCGCGGTCGAACACCTCGGGGAAGCTCTCGTTGGACGCGACGCGCGTAAAGGGGTTCACCCACTCCTCATGGTCAAGGTTGGCCGCGGCGCACTCGTCGGAGGTCGAGACGCGGTGGGAGAGGGCCTGCAGCAGCGAGTGCGAGCGCACGGCGCGCTCGATGATGCCCAGCCCCACGCCGCGCAGCGAGCCGTGCGGCTCGATCGAGCGGTAGCACAGCTCCATGTCGGCCACGGCGCCCGCGTACTCGCTCGCGCCCACCTTGAGGCCAAACGTCTCCCACGCGACCTGGCTCATGAGGGCGCCCGCCACGCGGCAGATGCGCTCGGTGTGGACGAGCTCCGACGCCGGCGGGCAGTCGTGCACGGTCGCGCGGCGCAGCTTCCACAGCATCCAGGTGTCGAGGTCGCTCTCGATGACGGCGTGGACCTCGCTGTCCGCGTCATAGAGGTCGTCGGCCGCCTCGACGATGGCGTACTGCTGCGCGTAGACAAAGGGGTGCGCCACGCGGTCGAGCGCGTAGTGGGAGAGCATGCCCAGGGCAAACGCGCGGCCAATGCCGGCGTCTGCGGCGGGCAGGTGCCCCACGCCCTCGCGCAGGGCAAGGAAGGCGCTGGTCATGTGGCCGTCATGCATCTCGTGGGCAAGCGCGCGGGCCTCGGAGCCGCGCTCTGGCGTGGTGAGCATGCGGAAGAAGAAGGGGTCGGGGCCCTGGTTGCCCAGCAGAAACGCCAGCAGCTCCTCCTCGCTGGTGATGACGCCCTCGGGAAGCAAGGTGGCCGAGCGCTCGCCGAACAGGTGATGGGTGATGAGTGCGGGCATGGGATGTCCTTTCATACGCTAAGTCCATCTCATTATGCCCCGTCTGTGCGCGAGAAGAACAGTCTTGCGGGCGTTTCGCTGCCGCTTGCCGCCCGCTCGCGGGCCAAGGCGGGCCGTCGATTCTTTTCGGGTACCTTACGTGGGCAAGCGGCCAAACCCGCTACCATGGATGGGACCCGCGCCGCGTGCACCGCGCCGACGCACGACAAACGTTATGGAGATGCCCATGGCAAAGACCAAGTACACCAAGCTCGAGCGCAACTGGGTGATGTATGACGTGGGCAACTCGGCGCTTGTGCTGCTCAACACCTCGATCGTGCCCATCTACTTCAACGCGATCAACACCGGCGCCTCCGCCGCCGAGCTCGTGAGCGCCTGGGCCAACGCCCAGACCATCGCCTCGCTTGTGGTGGCGCTGCTCATGCCCGTGCTGGGTTCGCTCGCAGACTACGCGGGCAACAAGATCAAGTTCTTCATTGGCTTCTTCCTCACGGGCCTCGTGCTGTGCTTTGCCCAGGCCATCCCCATGGGGGCGCTGCCGTTCCTCGTGGCTTACGTGCTGTGCACGATTGGCCTCAACTCGTCCATGACGTTCTATGATGCTATGCTCACCGACGTCACGACCGACGAGCGCATGGACACGGTCTCGAGCTCGGGCTATGCCTGGGGCTACGTGGGTTCCACCGTGCCGTTCATCGTCTGCCTCGCCCTCATCTTTGGCGGCCCCGCCCTGGGCCTCGAAACGATGCTGTGCACGCGCCTGTCGTTTGTGATCACGGGCCTGTGGTGGCTCGCCTTTACCCTGCCGCTCATCCGCACCTACAAGCAGCGCTTTGGCAAAGAGCGCGAGCCGGGCGAGACGCTGGGCACCATCGTGGGCTCCACCTTCTTGGGCCTCGTCGACACGATGAGGAGCATCGCCAAGAACCGCACGCTGCTCGTGTACATGGTGGCGTTCTTCTTCTATATCGATGGCGTCCACACCGTCATCTCGATGGCGACGAGCTATGGCGCGGCTCTGGGCATCGACTCGACCCAGCTCGTGCTGGCGCTGCTCGTGACGCAGTTCGTGGCGTTCCCGTCGGCCATCATCTACGGCAAGCTCGCTGGCAAGGTGGGCACGCTGCGCATGATCATCGTGGCGGTGCTCGCGTACTGCGGCATCGTGCTGTTTGCGGCCTTCGCGCTCAAGACGGCCGTTGAGTTTTGGATCCTCGCCATTCTCGTGGGCCTCTTCCAGGGCGGCGTGCAGGCGCTTTCGCGCAGCTTCTTTGGCAAGCTCGTACCCAAGGAGCACAGCAACGAGTACTACGGCTTCTTCGACATCTTTGGCCGCTACGCCAGCGTGTTCGGCACGTTCCTGGTGGGCATCATCACCTCGCTCACGGGCGACGCGAGCCTGGGCGTGCTGTCGATTGGCGTACTGCTCGTCGTGGGCCTCGTGATGCTGTTGACGCTGCCCGACGCGCGTGGCGAGCGCGCCTAGCACGCGCGTTTGCTTGGCGTAATAAGTTGACCGCCTACGGCGGGGGAGGACGCGTTCCTCTCCCGCCGCTTCTTTTGTGCGAGAAGGGGGAGGGCCTCTCTGTCACATCAGATGCTGCCGTCTCTACCGGGCGTGCATATTTACCTGCGCTTACTGTGTGCGAGCGGGGTATCATATCGGCTCGTTGTGCTTCTCCAACATGGGAGGATGACTGGCTTGAGCCTTCTCGAGATCATCTTGCTGGGCGTGGCCCTTTCGGCCGACGCCTTTGCCGTGACCATCTCCAACACGTTTGTCTACGCAAGCGAGTCCAAGCGTCGCCTCGTGCTCATGCCGGTGATGTTTGGCCTGTTCCAGGGCCTCATGCCGCTACTGGGCTACTTTGTGGGAGGCCTCGCGGCCGAGGTCATCGAGCGCTACGCCGGCATCATCACACTCGTGATTCTGGGCATCGTGGGCGGCAACATGATCCGCGAGGGCGCCGAGGCGCTGCTGCACCCCGGCGAGGACGAGGCCGAGCACGCGGGTCCCGTGGCCAAGCGCCTCACGATGGTCACAATCCTCGCCCAGGCCTTCGCCACCGCGATCGACGCCTTCGCCGTGGGCGTGAGCCTGCGCGCCCAGGCGGTGAACATCGTGGTCGCGGCCTCGATCATCGCCCTCACGACGTTCGTGCTATGCCTCGCGGCGCTTGCCATGGGCCGCAAGCTGGGCGAGGTGCTGGGAGACCGCGCCCAGGTCGCCGGCGGCATCGTGCTGGTGCTCATCGGCCTCAAGGCGTTCTTCGCGTAGGGGCCGCCAGTTCCGTCTTGGCCCATGCCCCGCTTTTCTCGTGCCCCTCGTCTTCCCCGCAGAAGGCGAGGGGCATTTTCGCGCGGGGACACAGGGACGTGTCTTTTGTCCCCGCCAAAAGGTAAAAAAAGACACGTCCCTGTGTCCCCGATGTCTTGGGCTGGCCGCAGATGGGTATGCCAAGGGTGAGCGAGAGCGAGGAGGTTCGCATGGATTGGTTCGAGAGGTTCTTTAGGCGCACGAAGACAACGGTCATCCTCATGGGCGTGGCGCTGCTCGTCCTGGGCATCGCGCTGTTCGTGAGCCCCATCGGGGCCACGCTGCTGGTGGTTCGCGTTATGGGCTGGGTGCTGTTCGCCGCGGGCGCCCTCACGCTCGCGGGCTGCTGGCGCCACTACAGCGAGGGGCTGCGGCAGGCAGACCTGTTCATGGGCCTGCTCGAGTGCGTGCCCGGCGCCTGCCTCGTCATCTGGCCCGACGCCTTCGTGAGCGTGATCTACGCGCTCATTGGCGTCGTGATTCTCGTGACGGGCATCAACGACGTCATCGAGGCCAACGCGCTGCGCCACGTCGTGGGCGTTGGCTGGGGCTGGCGCATGGCACTAGGTGTCGCCACGGTGGTCGTGGGGCTCGTCGTGGTGGCCTCGCCCTTCACGATGGCCGAGCTGGTGATGCTCGTGGCCGGCGTGGCCCTCGTGTTCGACGGTATCACCGAGATTGTCGCCGGCATCTCGATGCCGTAGCGGAGACGGACGGCATATCGCCACGTAAGAAGGGCGCGTCCTTGCGGGCGCGTCCTGTTTGCTACTGGTCGATGATGTCGAGAACGCGCATGAGGTCGCGCTCCTCGATGGCGTAGGGCGCTGCCTCGCGCACGCGTGGCTTGGCGCAAAACGCGATGCCCGTCCCCGCCGCCAAGATCATGGGGATGTCGTTGGCGCCGTCGCCCAGGGCAACGCAGCGCTTGAGCGGAATGCCCAGCTCGCTAGCCCAGTCCTCGAGGGCCTCGAGCTTGCGGTCCTTGGTCACGATGGGCGCGGCCGGCTTGCCCGTGAGCTTGCCGTCCACTACCTCGAGGCGGTTTGCCAGGCAGAAGTCGATGCCCGCGGCCGCAACGATGCGGTCGGCCACCTCGTGGAAGCCTCCGGAGACCACGCCCACCTTCCAGCCGCGCTCGTGGGCGGTCGAGACGAGCTCGAGCGCGCCCTCCGTGAACGTCACACGTTCGTAGGCGCGGTCGAACACGTCCTGGCCAAGGCCCGCAAGCAGGCCCACGCGCTCGGTGAGCGCCGCGGCAAAGTCGAGCTCGCCGCGCATGGCGCGCTCGGTGATGTCCGCGACCTTCTCGCCCACGCCGGCCTCTTCGCCCAGAAGGTCGATGACCTCCTGGTTGATGAGCGTGGAGTCGATGTCCATCACGATGAGGCGCGCGTCGGGCGTAAGCGCGGGCACCTTCTTCTCCATGATGTAGTCGTCCATCACGAAGCCCTCGCCGATGCTCGTCTCCACCGCGTCGATGACTGCGAAACCGCGGCCGCGGTAGCAGCGGATGCCCAGCTCGTTGTGCTTGTTGACCGTGAGGTACATGGCGGCAAGGCCGCGCTCGCGGCACAGGCCCACGTAGAAGGAGATGACATCTGCGGCGAGGTGGCGGCCGCGGCAGCTGCTCTTGAGGTAGATCTTGGAGATGAAGAAGCGATTGGTCTCGGGCTCGACGTGGCCACCGGTGTAGCCGCAGGTCTGACCGTCCTCGTCCATGACGAACCAGTATTCGTAGGCGTGCTCCGCCATGTCGCGTTGGATCGCGGGCAGGCTCTGGAACTGCTCGACCATGTAGTTGGTCTGGTCCTGGCCGATGAGGGCGGGCCAGTACTCGTTCCAGATCTGGCTGGCGAGGCTTGCGAGCTCCTCCTGGTCTGGCGTGGTCTTAACGGCCCTCATGCGTGCCCCCATGGCGCTCCTCTCGTATGTGTGCACGACGTTTCTACTGTAGCGCAGCAGCCCGGATGCGGGCGCCTTGCTGCCTGGGACAAATTAGCCCGGAGCTTTATCGTCCCAAAACCCAGGAAAAGTGGGACAAATAAGCTCCGGGCTAATTTGTCCCATCTGCGGGCGAAACCGTTCCAAAGAAAGGAGCCCCGCCCGATGGGGCGAGGCTCCTGGGGATGCGGCGTTGCCGCGGTCGGCTTGCGGCGCCGGGCGTGCCGGGCGCGCGAAGGGCTACACGTAGAAGAGAATCTTGTTGTAGCTCGGGACAGGCCAGTAGTCGTGGCCGCAGACCTTCTCCATCGCGTCGACCGAGGCGCGCAGCTCGTCCATCGCGGGGATGACGGAGTCGCGGTAGGCGTTGTCCTGCTCGGTGCAGTCCTCAAGGCCCTGGGCGGCGGCGTTCTTCTGCTCGAGGTCGTCGACGAGGTCGGTGATCTTGTCGATGCCGTCGGTGAGCGTCTGGACGAGCTTCTTCTCGGCCTTGGCGGCGATGCCCAGTTCGGCCTTGGTGGCAACGGTCGTGGCGATGTCGCCGGAGTAATCGAACAGCGCCGGCAGGTACATGTGCTTGGTCATGTACACCATCGAGTTGGCCTCGATGTTGAGGAGCTTGGCGTACTGCTCGGCCTTGGAGACGTAGCGGGCGTGCATCTCGTCGGCGCTGCAGACGTGGTACTTCTCGAACAGGTCGATGTTCTTCTTGTCGAGCAGGCACGGCAGGGCATCGGGCGTGGTGCGCATGTTGAGCAGGCCGCGCTTCTCGGCCTCCTCGGGCCACTCACCGGAGTAGCCGTTGCCGTTGAAGATGATGCGCTGGTGGTCGGTGAGGGTCTTCTTGACCCAGGCCAGGGCGGCAACGATGAAGTCGCACTCGGCAACGTCGGCCATGTCGGTGGCGAACTTGTCGAGCTTCTCGGCAACGGCGGTGTTCAGCACCATGTTGGGGTCGGACAGGTTCTGCTGCGAGCCGCACATGCGGAACTCGAACTTGTTGCCCGTGAAGGCAAACGGGGAGGTGCGGTTGCGGTCGGTGCTGTCCTTGGTGAGGTCGGCCAGCTGCGGCACGCCCAGGTCCATCTTCTCGCGCGGGTGGCTCGAGTAGGGCTTGTCGTTGATGAGGGCGTCCACGACGGCGGCCAGGTCGTCGCCCAGGAAGATCGAGACAATCGCGGGAGGAGCCTCGTTGGCGCCCAGACGGTGGTCGTTGCCGGCCGAGGCGACGCTTGCGCGCATGAGGTCCTGGTAGTCGTCGACCGCGGCGATGACGCTCGAGAGGAAGACGAGGAACTGCAGGTTGTCCTCGGGGGTGTCGGACGGGTCGAGCAGGTTCTTGCCGTCTGCGGAGATTGACCAGTTGTTGTGCTTGCCCGAGCCGTTGACGTAGTCAAAGGGCTTCTCGTGCTGCAGGCACACCAGGCCGTGGTGGGAGGCGATGATCTTCATCTTCTCCATGGTGACCAGGTTGTGGTCGATGGCCTTGGAGCTCGTCTCGAAGATGGGCGCGAGCTCGTGCTGGCAGGGGGCAACCTCGTTGTGCTTGGTCTTGGCGGGCACCGCGAGCTTCCACAGCTCGTCGTCGAGCTCCTTCATGAACTCGTTGACGGTGGGACGGATGGCGCCGAAGTAGTGCTCCTCGAGCTCCTGGCCCTTGACCGGCTCGCAGCCAAAGAGGGTGCGGCCGCACATGATGAGGTCGGGGCGTGCGGCGTAGTCCTCCTCCTTGATGAGGAAGTACTCCTGCTCGGGGCCCACGGTGGTGGTCACGGCCGTGACGTCCTTGCCAAAGAGCTTGAGCACGCGCTTAGCCTGCTCGTCAAGGGCGACGGTGGAGCGCAGCAGCGGCGTCTTCTTGTCGAGCGCCTCGCCGGTGTAGGAGATGAACGCCGTGGGGACGCACAGCACCTCGTCCTTGATGAAGGCGGGGGAGGTGGGGTCCCAGGCGGTGTAGCCGCGGGCCTCGAACGTGGCGCGCAGGCCGCCGGACGGGAAGCTCGAGGCGTCGGGCTCGCCCTGGATGAGGGCCTTGCCGGAGAAGGTCTCCAGTGCGCGGCCGTCTCCGGTGGGCTCCATGAAGGCGTCGTGCTTCTCGGACGTGATGCCCGTGAGCGGCTGGAACCAGTGCGTGTAGTGCGTGGCACCCTTCTCGAGCGCCCACTCCTTCATGGCGTGGGCAACCTCGTTGGCGATGTCGAGGTTGAGTGCCTTGCCCTCCTTGATGACGCGGGAGAGCTCCTTGTAGGTGGGCTTGGGCAGACGCTCGCGCATGACGGAGTCGCTGAACACCAGGCTGCCGTACTCCTCGGTGACCTTTGAAGCCATGTGGACTCGCTTTCTCTTCTGGAGAACTTGGATCCCTGACATCGAAACACTCTAACGAGGCAATATTACGGCGTAATTAAGCCTTGGCAACGCGCGAGCTTCTCGCAAGCGACAAAAGTTTGAACGAGGCGTTGCCAAACGGTTGGCGAGGGCGTGCCAAGGGGACGGGTCTTCTGGCACGCGGCGGTGGGCGAGAGAGACACCCGCGAGTCGTCGCGCTTCTCGGCCACCGCGCCCTTCTCGGCCCCATGATGGCGCGGGCTACGTGTCCCATCTGTTATTTGCGCCCACTTTTTATGAGGGGCAGGCGCTAGGATAGATACGTTACCTATATGTTCAGCGAACGGGAGGCCCCTCGATGGGCAAGCACTTCAAGACCTCACCCGAGCCGGGTGACTTCCGGCGCCAGAGTCGCTTTGACCGCGCGCCCCAGGGCGACGCGCCGCAGTACGTGCCCCAGCCTGGTGCGGGAGACGCGCCGCAGTACGTGCCGCAGGCCAGCGCGGACGACGCCTACGGCCACGCGCCCGCGTCCCAGCCTGGCGTCGACGCGCCCACCCAGCGTAGGGCCTACGTCCCCCAAGGTGGCGCCTACGTGCCGCAGGGCGAGAACAACCCCTACGCGGGCGGCCCCGCCTCCGGCGCCGCGGGCTTCACGCCCCAGCAGGTGGGCACGGGTCACGGCCGCCCCGCGTGCAACGCCGGCGTGCCCGGTGCCCCGCGCAAGCGCAAGCGCCGCGTGCCGATGCTCGTGGTGATCCTCGTCGTCATCGCGGCGCTGGTCGGCGGCGGTGCGTTCCTCTACTTCAACCCGCCCATCTACCGCGTGTCGGTCGACGGCACCGAGCGCATGGTGCGCGCCGGCTCCACGCTGGGCGACCTCATCAGCGAAGGCTTCTCGAGCCCTAAGGCCGGCAACCTCATCGCCGTCGACGGCTCCGTGGCCACCGAGGGCGGCGGCGATCCCTTCGAGGCCAACCTCAACGGCGCGACCACGGCAGACCCCTCCACGCCCGTGTCGCGCCACTCGACCGTCACCTTTACCGACGGCAACGACGTCGACGAGGAGTACACCGAGACCACCGAGCCCATCGCCCACGGCGAGAGCGGCGACGACATGAGCTCGTTCAACCTCTACTGGGCAGGCTCCATCCACGTCTACTCCGAGGGCGAGGATGGCGAGCAGGTCACCAAGACCGGCAAGGTCTCGGGCAAGACCGTGACCGAGGTCACCAAGCAGCCCGTCGACACCGGCTACCACGTCTACACGGCCGACACGGGCGACGACAAGGTCATCGCCCTCACGTTCGACGACGGCCCCTGGCCCACCACCACGTCAAAGATCCTCGACATCCTCAAGGAGAACGACGCCCACGCCACCTTCTTCGAGATTGGCAACCAGGTGGGCGAGCATGCGGACGTCGTGAAGCGCATCGTGGCCGAGGGCAACCAGATCGGCACCCACACGTATGACCACGCGAGCGGCTCGGGCGGCGGCGTCGACCTCACCAAGATGAGCGCCGACGAGCAGGTGAGCGAGGTCGACAAGGGCTTCCAGGCCATCGAGAGCGTGCTGGGCACGAGCGTGACCCACGTGATGCGCGCGCCGGGCGGCAACTACCACGGCGACATCATCAAGACGCTCGCGAGCCACTGCACCGCCGAGATTGGCTGGAACATCGACACCGAGGACTGGAGGCGCCCGGGCGCGCAGAAGATCGCCGACGCGATCCTGTCGGCCAAGCCGGGCGACGTGGTGCTCATGCACGACGGCGGCGGCGACCGCTCGCAGACGGTCGAGGCGCTCAAGATCGCGCTGCCGCAGCTCAAGGCCGCCGGCTACAAGTTCGTGACCATCGACGAGCTCATGGCCTACGGTATGCCGAGCAGCAACTAGTGGATTGAACGCCTGGGCCGGGCCCGCGTGCACAGCGCGGTCCCGGCCCTTTTTCCGAGGAGGTCGCCATGCCGCGTGAGACGAACGCTGCGAAGCGGGAGAGGGCAGTCGAGTTCTGTGGCCGCCTCAACGAGATGTACGGCCCGGTTGAGTGCTTCCTCGACCACACCAACCCGTTCAGGCTTGTCATCTCGGTGCTCCTCTCGGCCCAGACGACCGACGCCCAGGTCAACAAGGTGACGCCTGAGCTGTTCGATCGCTGGCCCACGCCCGAGGCGCTTGCCGCCGCGAGTTCCGAGGAGGTGGGCGAGGTCATCCGCAGCCTGGGCTTCTACAAGAGCAAGGCCCGCCACGCCGTGGAGGCCGCGCAGATGATCGTCGCCGACTTTGGCGGCGAGGTGCCGCATACGATGGGCGAGCTCACGCGGCTGCCCGGGGTGGGCCGCAAGACCGCAAACATCGTCCTCAACGTGAGCTTTGGCATCGTCGAGGGCATTGCGGTCGACACCCACGTGAACCGCATCGCCCACCGGCTGGCGCTGAGCCCCAAGACGCACGCCGCCGAGCCCCTCAAGACCGAGCAGGACCTGCTCAAGATCATCCCGCGCGAGCTGTGGCGTGACGTCAACCACCAGTGGATCCGCTTTGGTCGCGAGGTCTGCTCGGCCAAGAGTCCGCGCTGCGGCGAGTGCCCCATGGCAGACATTTGCCCCAGCGTAGGCAAGTAGCTGGGATTTGTTGGCGGGTTGCGTTCCGGGTGCGTGGCCTGGCCATTTGCATGCTTCTAGGCATGCTGATTAACGAGCGGCCGAGAAGTGCGTGTCTATCGCGACTAGCCTGAGAGGTTGCGTGCCTAACGCGACTAGATTGCCTCTCTGGGAGCCGTGTTTTGTCGCGTTGGACACGCATCTAACGAAGATTGTCGCGTTGGGCACGCAAGACGGCAGGGCTGGATAAACGGGCGCGACCGCGACAGTGACAGCTGGAAGGACGCATCGGACAAGAGGCGGACCGAAGACGCTCCGCATCGCGCGCTTGCGGGTCAAAACCTGCCGCTCGGCAATTTTGCCCACTTCGTCTTTCTCGGCAAAATCTTGCCCTCTATCTCGCGTGTTAGACCTCTGTTAGGTATTTGTTAGTTTTTCCGTCCTTCAAATTTGTCATGCTTCCTCCAACGGGTGAGGAGGCGTCCATGGGCACGAGAAGGACTAGCGAGCAGGTCAATCAAAGCATCGGGTCCCACCTTGCGGCGGCGCGGCGGGCGGGCCAGTGCCTTGTTGCCCGCGACCACAATTCGAGAAGGACGCTCGATCGCTGGGTGAAGCGCGGGCTGCTTGTCTCGCCGGCGTCTGGCTGCTATGAGCAGCCAAAGCTTTGGCATGGACTTAGCGCAACCGACCAAAGTCTGTGCATCATGCGGTCGTTACAGCTTAAGAACCCCGGGCTCGTGTTCTGCGGACCGTCGGCTGCGGTGGCGTGGGGCTTGTACGAGCCTTGCGGCTATATAGCTCGCCCGTATGCCGCGACGCCCCGATGCGCGCATGCATCAAGCTCGCGCTCCCTTGTGCGTGTTTGCCTTCCGTCAGGCTTGGATGTCGAGGAGGTGGCCGGCATCAGGGTAACGAGTTTGGAGCGAACGGCCTTTGATGCTGCGCGCATGCTGGGTTTTCGCCGCGGTCTGGGCGTGTGCGACCGAGCGCTTGCACTGGACGGGTGCTCGAATGATGAGCTGCTGGAAGGGTTTCGCGGCATGGGGAGGCCCCGAGACCGCGAGGTTGCGCTGCGCTGCGCCCTCAACGCGGATGGCCTGAGCGAGAACGGTGGCGAGTCCTATGTACGTGCCGTGATGCTCGAGCTAGGGTTCGCGACGCCGCTTTTGCAGGTGCCGGTGGCAGACCCCATGGGCGTGGGGCAACCGTATCGTCTCGATTATCTGTGGATCCCGGCTGACCTCGATGCCGAGAAGGTCCTGGGCGGCCTGGCCGCAGGAACGCTGCCGGCCGGCGGTGTCGCGGGGTGCGTGGCGGGCGAGCTCGATGGGCGTGCCAAGACCTTCGACAAGCAGCTGACGGGCGACCGCGACGCGCGGGACCAGCTGCTTGCCGAGCGTCGCCGTGAGGCTCGTCTCACCTACTATGGCCCGCGCGTGGCGCGCTTCTCGTTTGCCGAGGCAAGAGACGATGCCTACCTGGGCCGGCTCCTCTCGTCCTATGGCGTGCCGCGGGCGCCTTCGAGCTGAATGTCGTGTGCCTGATGCGACTTGCTTGCAATCCACCTCGTAAGTTGCGTGCCCATCGCGACTAGCCTGCGTGACTGCGTGCTTATCGCGACTAGATTGGCCCTCTGGGAGCCGCATATTGTCGCGTTGAGCACGCAAGTTGTCAGGATTGCCGCGCTAGGCACGCAAGTTAGTCTCGATGGTCCCAACAGGCACACAACACCGTTCGCACGCGCCCCACAGCATGGACGCCGCTCGCCTCGGGCCCGCGTGTCCACGAGCACACGTACAATGGTGGGCGAACAAACCAACGGGAAGGAACCACCATGGCAGACGAGACCAACAACGCGCAGCTACCGGCAACGGACACCGCCGAGACAAGCGCCGACCTGGCCGGTGCGCCCACTCCCGGCGAGCCCCGTCGCACCATCGCCGTGGTCGACGGCAACTCGCTCATGCACCGCGCCTTCCACGCCATTCCGCCCACGATGACCGCGCCCGACGGCCGCCCCACCAACGCCATCTACGGCTTCCTGTCGATGTTCGTGAAGCTCGTCGAGAAGTTCCAGCCAGACGGCGTCATCTGCGCGTTCGACAAGGGCAAGCCCCGCGTGCGCATGGAGATGCTGCCCCAGTACAAGGCGCAGCGCCCGCCCATGGACCCGATCCTGCACGAGCAGTTCCCCATGATCAAGGAGCTGCTGGGCCACATGGACGTCCCCGTGGCCGAGCTCGAGGGCTGGGAGGGCGACGACATCCTGGGCACCTTGGCCCGCCGCGGCGAGGTGGCCGGCTACGACATGCTGCTCGTCACCGGCGACCGCGACATGTACCAGCTCGTCACCGAGCGCGTGAACGTCGTCTCCACCCGCAAGGGCGTCTCCGACGTCAACATCATGACCCCCGAAAGCGTCGACGACCTCTACCACGGCGTCACGCCCGAGCTCGTGCCAGACTTCTACGGCCTCAAGGGCGACACGTCCGACAACATCCCCGGCGTGCCCGGCATCGGCCCCAAGAAGGCGAGCGCCCTCATCTGCCAGTACGGCTCGCTCGACGAGGTCATCGCCCACGCCGACGAGGTCAAGGGCAAGATGGGCGAGAACCTGCGTGCCCACATCGACGACGCCCTGCTCTCCCGCAAGGTCGCCACGATCCGCACCGACGCGCCCATCGACATCGAGCTCGCCGACGCCAAGTTCCCCACGTTCGACCCGGCCGAGGTCAGGGAAGCCTTTGGCGCGCTGGGCATCACGAGCATGACCGGTCGCGTGCTGGCGCTCGCCGGCGCCGCGGGCGCCCCCGGCGTGCCCGCCCTCGAGCTGCCCGAGCGCCTCGAGGGTGTGGAGCTCGTCTCGGCCCTCGAGCAGGCCGTCGCAGACGGCCAGTGGGTGGGCGTGGCGCTCGCCGAGCCCGAGCAGGGCACGCTCTTTGCGCCCGAGCTCGAGGCCTGGTTCGCGTGCGAGAAGGCCTGCGGAAGCATGTGTGGCGACGCAGCGAGCGAGCTTCTCGTGCGCGCCTTTCGCGGCTGGCGCGTGGCCTGCGCAGACGTCAAGGCCCTCATGCACGCCGTCTACCCGGTCGACTCGTCGCTGCCCGCCTCCGTCGCGGACGGGCGTGCCTATGACCCGGCGGACACCGACCCCGACAACCTCTTCGACGTGGGCGTGGCCGCCTACCTGCTCGACTCGTCCAAGGGCGCCTACGCCATCGCCGACGTGGCCGAGAAGTACCTCGACGCCGAGCTGCCCGAGGCAAGCGACAAGTGCCCTGCGGCCGCCATCGCCGCTGCGGCGGCCCTCGCCCTCGTGGCCCCGCTCTTCGAGGCGCTCGAGAAGGACGGCTCGAGCAAGCTCATGGCTGCGATCGAGATGCCGCTCGTGGGCGTGCTCGCGCGCATGGAGCGCATGGGCATGCACGTCGACCCGGCGGTGCTCGCCGCCCAGTCCGCCGAACTCGGCGCCGACATCGACGCCACGCGCGCCAAGATCTTCGAGCTCGCGGGCCACGAGTTCAACGTCGACAGCCCCATGCAGCTCTCGGGCGTGCTCTTCGACGAGCTGGGCCTGCCCACCGCGGGCCTCAAGAAGACCCAGCGCGGCTACTACTCCACCAACGCCAAGGTGCTCGACGACCTCGCCCGCACCTACGACGTCGTGGCGGACGTCCTGGCCTATCGCGAGAAGGCCAAGATCCGCGGCACCTACCTCGACGCCCTGCCCGACCTCATCGCCGGCGACGGCCGCATTCACACGAGCCTCAACCAGACCGTGGCGGCCACCGGGCGCCTCTCGAGCTCCAACCCCAACCTGCAGAACATCCCCACGCGCAGCGAGCTGGGCCACCGCGTGCGCACCGCGTTCACGGTGGGCGAGGACTGCGTATTCTTGGCCTGCGACTACTCGCAGATCGAGCTGAGGCTGCTGGCCCACCTCTCGGGTGACGAGCATCTCATCGCGGCCTTCTGCGAAGGCGAGGACTTCCACGCCGAGACGGCCGCCCGCGTGTTTGGCGTGCCCGTCGAGCAGGTCACCCACGAGATGCGCAGCCGCGCCAAGGCCGTTAACTTTGGCATCGTCTATGGCCAGCAGGCCTATGGCCTGTCCACCTCACTGGGCATCTCGCGCAAGGAGGCCCAGCAGATGATTGACCGCTACTTCGAGGCCTACCCGCGCGTGCGCACCTTCCTTGACGGCACGGTCGCCGCGGCCAAGCGCAACGTCTTCGCCACGACGCTCTACGGGCGCAAGCGCCACCTGCCCGACATCCTCTCGCGCAACGCCAACCTGCGCAGCTTTGGCGAGCGCACGGCCATGAACCACCCAATGCAGGGCACCGCGGCAGACATCATCAAGCTCGCGATGATCGCGGTCGACGAGCGCATGCGCGACGAGGGCATGGAAAGCAAGCTCGTCCTGCAGATTCACGACGAGCTCGACTTCGAGGTGCCGCGCGCCGAGCTCGACGCCATGAGCGCGCTGGTCAAGGAGACCATGGAGGGCGTGGCCGAGCTCTCGGTGCCACTCGTGGCCGAGGTCTCCTGGGGCACCAACTGGGCCGAGGCCAAGTAGCGAGGGGCGCGCGCTCGGCGCACGTGTCTTGCGCGCCCTCCACAACCAGGTCCGTGCGAGCGGGGCGAGGGCGAGCGGCCTTCGCCCCGCTTCTTGCTCGGCCTGCCCATGACTCGCGGCGCGAGCAGGGCCGCGAGGTCCGCGCCCGCCTACATCGTCGCCAGCAGCACGGCGTTGAGGGCCACCACCACGAGCCCCAGGCACACGAGCAGCGCGCGCATGCCACGTCCGTTGGCATAGGCGCCCATGACGGCCGGGCTACTCGTGAGCCAGATCTGCACGAACACCGTGATGGGCAGTTGGAGGCTCAGCAGCGCCTGGCTCCACACGAGGCCCGAGAAGGGGTCGGGCACGAGCGCTATTGCCGCGAGCGCCACGGCAAAGCAGGCCACGACGCCCACCGAGCTGTGGCGGTCGCGGATGTCGTAGGGCTCGCCTGCCATGCCGGCGCTCACGGTGCCCGCCGCCATGCCGGCCGTGACCGAGCTCGACACGCCCGCAAGCAGCAGGGCCAGGGCAAAGATCGTGCGCGAGGCGGGGCCCAGCATGGGCTCGAGCGTGGCAGCCGCCTGCGCGAGGTCGTCGACGGGCGTGCCCGCCACGAAGAAGGTCGAGGCGGCCAGGATCACCATGGCGCTGTTGATGGCCCAGCCAATCCCCATCGACAGCAGCGTGTCGGCGAACTCGTGGTCGAGCCGCTCGCGGATGACCTCGTCGCCCGCGCCCTCGAAGTGCTGGCTCTGGATGACCTCCGAGTGCAGGAACAGGTTGTGCGGCATCACGACTGCGCCCAGCACCGACACGATGATCGCGGGCGAGCCCGCGGGCAGGGACGGCGTGACCCAGCCCACCGCGGTGGCCGGCCAGTCGACCCTCACCAGCATGATCTCTGCCAGAAACGCCAGCCCTATGAGCGAGACGAACCCGATGATGACGCGCTCGACGCGCGCGTAGGAGCCGGTGAGCAGCAACACGGCCGAGACGATGGTCACGAGCGCGCTGCCGGCCAGGATGGGAAGGCCGCAGAGCATCTGCAGCGCGATGCCGCCGCCCAGGACCTCGGCCATCATCGTGGCGGCGCAGGCCGCCCAGGCGCTCGCGAGCACGAGGCGCGACAGCGGGCGGGGAAGGTGCGCCGAGCAGCTCTCGGCCAGTCACTGGCCCGTGACGATGCCTAGGTGGGCCACGTTGTGCTGCAAGACGATGAGCATGAGGGTAGAGAGGGTGACGACCCACAGCAGGGCGTAGCCAAAGGTCGACCCCGCCGCCATGTTGGTGGCCCAGTTGCCCGGGTCGATGAAGCCCACGGTCACGAGCAGCCCTGGGCCAATCCAGCGCAGGATGTCGAGGCCGCCGGTGTGCCCCGTGTGCCGGGTGCCCCACAGGGCCCGCCTGATACGGCCGCGACCCGTGGAGCGGGCGCCCATCTCGGCATCGCCCGTGCCGGGCGCAGCAGGCCGTTCGGGCGCGTCGCCCCGTGTGCCGGGCATGGCGGGCCGTACGGTCGTGTCGCCCCTCGTGGCCCGCTCGCTCGTGGTGCTCTTCTCGCCCATGGTGCCTCGATTCCTAGAAGTTAACTAAAGCTAACTATAGGGATACGGCATGGCTTGCGCTAGACTCGAAGGCCTGCAAATTCACGGGGCGCGCGTGCGATGGGCCAAGGGCTCCGCCGCGACCGCGCGCCTTGGGCCACGATGGGTGCGCGCTGCGCGAGGGGGTTGTCTTGACGAAGGTCGTCGTCTTCACGGATGGTTCGAGCAGGGGAAATCCAGGTCCCGGCGGCTACGGGGCCGTGCTTCGCTGCTACGACCCCACGGGCAAGCTCTACGAACGCGAGCTGTCGGCCGGGTACGCTCGCACCACCAACAACCGCATGGAGCTCATGGGCGTCATCGCTGCGCTCGAGGCGCTCAAGCGCCCCTGCGAGGTCGAGGTCCACAGCGACTCGCAGTACGTGGTCAACGCGTTCAACCAGCATTGGGTCGATGGTTGGAAGCGCCGTGGCTGGAAGAACGCCAAGAAGGAGCCGGTCAAGAACCCCGACCTCTGGATGCGCCTGCTCAACGCCATGGCGCCGCATCAGGTGAAGTTCGTGTGGGTGAGGGGGCACGCCGGCACCGACCTTAACGAGCGCTGCGACCAGCTGGCCGTGGCGGCCGCCACGGCCCCGCGCGCTACGCTGCTCGACGACGAGGGCTTCACGGATTAGGTCGCTATTGCTGCAGGCTGGCGTTCTCGAGGTTGACGCGGTCGACGACCGCGGGCAGTGCGTCGGCGAGCTCGCTCATGCGGCCGCTCCAGGCGGCGCCCCTGGGGCGGGCGTGCCCCACGTAGGCCGTGCGCATGCCGATGCACGGGCGCGGGAAGTCGCGGCTGGCGTCGTTGCCCACCATGAGGCACTCGGCGGGCGTGAGCCCCAGCGATGCGACGAACTCCTCGTAGTAGCGGGCCTTGGGCTTAAGGCGCGTCGAGTTGCCCATGTGGCTCACGCGCGCAAACGGGATGTCGGCGATGCCGGCCCAGCCCATGCGCACGTGGATGCACTCCTCGTCAAAGCTGGGGTTGGTGGCCAGCGCCACTACGAGGCCCATGTCGCGCGCCCTCTCGATGGCCGCGAGGCCGCCCTCCATGGGATGGGCGTTGGTGAGGCCGCCCGAGCGGTGGGGGAGCAGCTCGCGCTCGTAGTAGTGCAGGGGCTCGGCGATCGCAGGGTCTGCGAGGGGCACGCCCGAGAGGCGCTCGAACTCGCGGCAGAAGACCTGGGCGTTGGTGAGGCCGTCGGTACGGCGCGCGCTGCCCATCGCGAGGTAGCAGTGGGCGAGCACCGGGCCAAACGAGATGGTGGGCCTGCCCGACACGCGGGCCATGATCTGCGAGAAGTCCGCGGCATAGGCGGTCATGAAGGCCGTTAGGTTGATGTCGAGCAGCGTTGCGTCCATGTCAAAGAGTACGGCCTGAATCATGAAACCCCCATCGTGTGCGTGTCGTCCCATTCTACCCACGTTGCGGCCCCGCCTCGCGCGGCCCCGCCGTCCTTGCGCGAGGCTTACAATACTGTGCGTTGAGCAGGCGCCCACTCCGGTCGCGCGTCCCGCGCAAGCGGCTGCGGGGCCTGCGCGCCGCCGGTCCATCGCGCCCGTTTGCGGGGTGTGCTTGCGTGTGCAAGCGTGCCCAGCGCCTCCCGCGTACGCCTCGCGCGCGAGCGAAACGGCCGCTCCGCGCATCCATGTCTGCCTCGCCCTACCCATCAGGGTGGCCAAACTTGTTTCGGTCATGAAAAAAGACGTGGAATGCTGCAAAACTCCTTGAAATGTGATAGGGCAGACAGGTATCCTATCTGGACGTGTGAGTTCGGACGCTCACACACCATATCTGTCGGCCCCCGAGCGATGTAAATCCAAGCCGGTGGCTGTGGGCGAGCATCTTGCCCGGAGCTGCTGCAGGCGATGCGCATGAGCATCGGGGCCCCGTTTTCGAAAGGGGTCCACCTTTGAGTGAGATTCAGAACTCGTCCGTTTTCTCGCTAGACGATGTGTCCAACGAGGAGATGAACAACCTCATCGACGGCACCATCACCGATTTCGACGAGGGCGATCTTGTCACGGGCACCGTTGTCAAGATTGAGCGCGATGAGGTCCTGCTTGACATCGGCTTCAAGTCCGAGGGCGTTATCCCCGTCCGCGAGCTGTCCATCCGCAAGGATGCCAACCCCGCCGACATCGTGAGCCTTGGCGACACCATCGAGGCCCTCGTGCTCCAGAAGGAGGACAAGGACGGCCGTCTCGTCCTGTCCAAGAAGCGCGCCGAGTACGAGCGTGCCTGGAACCGCATTGAGGAGAAGTTCAACGCCGGCGAGAACGTCGAGGGCGAGGTCATCGAGGTCGTCAAGGGCGGCCTTATCCTCGACATCGGCCTGCGCGGCTTCCTGCCCGCCTCCCTCGTCGACCTTCGTCGCGTCAAGGACCTCAACGCCTACCTCGGCACCCGCATCGAGGCCCGCGTCATCGAGATGGACCGCAACCGCAACAACGTCGTGCTTTCTCGCCGCGTTGTGCTCGAGGAGGCCCGCAAGGCCGAGCGCCAGGAGATCCTCTCCAAGCTCAAGCCCGGCATGCGCCTCAAGGGCACCGTGTCCTCGATCGTGGACTTTGGTGCCTTCGTGGACCTCGGCGGCATCGACGGCCTGGTTCACATCTCCGAGCTCTCCTGGAACCACGTCAACCACCCCTCCGAGGTCGTCAAGGTCGGCCAGGAGGTCGAGGTCCAGGTGCTCGACGTCGACCTCAACCGCGAGCGCATCTCCCTGGGTCTCAAGCAGACCACCGAGGATCCCTGGCGCTCCCTCGTCAAGAAGTACCCGGTCGACGCCATCGTCGAGGGCACCGTCACGAAGCTCGTCCCGTTCGGCGCCTTCGTCGACCTCGGTGACGGCATCGAGGGCCTGGTCCACATCTCCGAGATGGCCAAGCAGCACGTCGACGCCCCCGCGCAGGTCTGCAAGGTCGGCGACAAGGTTCAGGTCAAGGTCATGGAGATTGACCTCGATCGTCGCCGCATCTCCCTGTCCATGAAGGCTGCCGCCGAGACCCTCGGCTTCGAGGTTGCCGTCGAGCCCATGGACAAGCCCGAGGAGGAGGCCGCTGACGCCGAGTAGCGCTCAGCCCTCACATCTCTCGCATGTCGAGCGGGGTCGCCTTCGGGCGGCCCCGCTTTTTGTTTGCGTGGGAGGTGGGACACCCCCCCTCCGTCCCACCTCCCGCGCCCGCACGTACGCGCATCGAACCTGTTGTCCCGCTTTTGTTACGCGCGGGCGCGGCTTTGGTATGCGTCCGGCAGGCTGGGTAGAATAGGTTCTCGAAAAGACGAATGGGGGAGACATGCCAAAGGGCGACTTCAAACGTAAGATGGACGACTCGCAGCGAAGGATGGTCGAGTGGGCGCGTGGCCGCAACGGCGCCGACGAGCTCTCGAGCGCCTGCACCAACGTCGCGGTGCTGCTCGTCATCATCGACCTGTTCGCGCACACGACGGTGCTGTCGGTGGTCGCTCTCGTGCTGCTTGGCTACTCGTGGTTCCGCATCACCTCCAAGGACGTCATGGCCCGCGCCCGCGAGAACTCCCGTGCCATAAGCGCGACCGGTCCCGTGATCACCTTCATCGCCAACCCCGTGGCCTTCGCGCGCGAGGCCAAGGCCTACGTGCACCTCACCTGTCCCAGCTGTGGCCAGCGCGTTCGCATCCCGCGCGGCAAGGGCAAGGTGCGCATCACCTGCCCCAAGTGCCACACCCGCTTTGACGGAAAGGCGTAAGGCACATGCACACGACGTTTCTGGCCGGTGGCATCGCGTCGGGCAAGTCGACCGTCGCGCGCCTGCTGCACGAGCGCGGCGCCTGGCTGTGTGACCTCGACCAGGTCTCGCGCGAGGTGCTCGAGGCAAACAGTCCCTGGTACGAGGGCCCCAACCCCGTGCTCGAGCAGATTGCCGACGAGTTTGGTTGCGACCTTCTCGACCCCGAGAGCGGCGAGCTCGACCGCCTGAGCCTTGCCATGCGCGCGTTTACCTCGCCCGAGGCCACGGAGCGCCTCGAGGCCATCGAGATGCCCGCCATCAAGGAGCGCCTGGCCGCCATCCTCACCAACAGCTGCTGCGCGGCGGCCGAGCCTGCGCTCACGGTGGTGGAGGTGCCGCTGCTCGATCGCATCGAGGACCTGCTGCCGCTCGCCGACGACGTCCTGGTCGTCACCGCCCCGCTGGCCCTGCGCCGCGAGCGCGCCCAGGGCCGCGGCATGGACGCGGCCGACTTCGACCGGCGCGTGCTCCACCAGCCCAGCGACGACTACCTGCGCGCGCATGCAACCCACGTAATCGACAACACCGGCGACGAGGCGGCCCTGGCGCGCGCGGTCGACGAGTGGTGGCACGAGGTGATGGGAGGCTCCGATGCCGCAGACTAGCTCCGCGGCCCAGCCAGGGGTCCAGCTCGCGGGTCACGTCGGCGCCGAGCTGCGCCGCTTTGGCGTCGAGGGCAAGGGCGTGCCGCTCAAGGTCGTCTCGCCCTACGAGCCTGCCGGCGACCAGCCCCAGGCGATTCAAAAGCTCGCGCGCGGCATCAACGAGGGCCTGCGCTACCAGACCCTCATGGGCGTCACCGGCTCGGGCAAGACCTACACCATGGCCAAGACCATCGAGGCCGTGAACAAGCCCACGCTCATCATGGAACCCAACAAGACGCTCGCGGCCCAGGTCGCGAGCGAGATGCGCGAGATGTTCCCCAACAACGCGGTGGTCTACTTCGTCAGCTACTACGACTACTACCAGCCCGAGGCCTACGTCCCGCAGTCGGACACCTACATCGAGAAGGATTCCTCGGTGAACGAGGAGGTCGAGAAGCTGCGCCACCAGGCCACGGCGAGCCTGCTGTCGCGCCGCGACGTCATCTGCGTGGCGTCCGTGAGCTGCATCTACGGCATCGGCAGCCCCGAGGACTACGCGGGCCTTGCCCCCAACGTGAGCAAGGAGGAGCCCCTCGAGCGCGACGACCTCATCCACGCACTCATCGACATCCAGTACGACCGCAACGACATCGACCTCGCCCGCGGGTGCTTCCGCGTGCGAGGCGAGCGCGTCGACGTCTTTCCGCCGTACGCCGAGCATCCCCTGCGCATCGAGTTCTTTGGCGACGAAGTCGAGCTCATCGCAGAGATCAACGAGGTCACGGGCGAGATTCTGCGCGAGTTCGACGCCGTGCCCATCTGGCCGGCGAGCCACTACGTCACCGAGCGCCCCAAGATCAACCACGCGCTCGACACGATCAACGAGGAGCTCACCGAGCGCCTGGCGCAGCTCAAGGCCTCCGACAAGCTGCTCGAGGCGCAGCGCCTGCGCGAGCGCACGGCCTACGACCTCGAGATGCTCGAGACGATGGGCTTCTGCAACGGCATCGAGAACTACTCGCGCCACCTCGACGGACGCAAGCCCGGCGAGCCGCCCTACACGCTCATCGACTACTTCCCCAAGGACATGCTCTGCATCATCGATGAGTCCCACGTCACGGTGCCGCAGGTCCGCGGCATGCACGAGGGAGACCGCTCGCGCAAGATCACCCTGGTGGAGCACGGCTTTCGCCTGCCCAGCGCGCTGGACAACCGACCCCTGCGCTTCGACGAGTTCGAGGCGCGCGTCCCGCAGTTCCTCTACGTGTCGGCCACGCCCGGCGACTACGAGGAGCAGGTGAGCCAGCAGACGGTCGAGCAGATCATTCGCCCCACGGGCCTGCTCGACCCCAAGATCGACGTGCGCCCCGTGCGCGGCCAGATCGACGACCTCACTTCCGAGATTCGCGAGCGCGTGGCGCACCACGAGCGCGTGCTGGTGACGACGCTCACCAAGCGCATGGCCGAGGACCTCACCGACCACCTGCTCGACGAGGGGCTCAAGGTCAACTACATGCACTCTGACACGGCGACGCTCGACCGCGTGGACATCATCCGCGACCTGCGCACGGGCAAGATCGACGTGCTGGTGGGCATCAACCTGCTGCGCGAGGGCCTCGACATCCCCGAGGTGTCGCTCGTGGCGATTCTTGACGCCGACAAGGAGGGCTTCCTGCGCAACCGCCGCTCGCTCATCCAGACGATGGGCCGCGCGGCGCGAAACGCCCACGGCGAGGTCATCATGTACGCCGACGTCGTGACCGACTCGATGCGCGTCGCCATCGACGAGACGCGGCGTCGCCGCAGCGTGCAGGAGGCCTACAACGCTGAGCACGGCATCGTGCCCAAGACGGTGAGCAAGTCGATCGCTGATATCTCGAGCTTCATCGAGGAGGCGGAGGACACGCTTGGCGACAAGACGCGCGACCGCCACGGAACGGGCAGCCACGGCGCGTTCGAGAGCCTGGTCAACGTCGAGCAGGACGCGCGTGCTCGCAGCGAGGCCACGGCCAAGTCCGTGGCGGCCGAGCTTGCCAAGAAGCTGCCGCGCGAGGAGCTCACGAGGCTCATGGAGACCCTCGAGGCCGACATGGCCGCGGCGAGCGAGGCGATGGACTTCGAGCGTGCGGCCGAGCTGCGCGACCAGCTGGTCGAGCTGAGGAGCAAGGTCGAGGGCACGACGGAGGACGAGGTTATGGCCAGGCTCAAGGCGGGTGCTCGCAAGGGAAGCACGCACGCCACGAGGCGTCGCTATCACCCGAGGAAGAAGTAGCGGATGCACGTCCGTGGCGGCCGGCTGCGACGCACGGCCACGGACGGGCGCGACCAGACGATGACACGGCCGCCGCGCGAGGCGTGGTGGCGGAGAGGGAGCGGACATGGGATTTGTGGGCAAGTGGCTGGTTGGCGCCATCGCCGTGGGCGTGGCCGTCTGGCTCGTGCCGGGCATCGACGTCGTGGGCGGCACGGTGGGCGCGGCGGCGTTCACGGCACTGTTCCTCGCCATCGTGAACGCGGTGGTAAAGCCGGTGCTGCAGGTGCTGGGCCTGCCCATCACGGTGCTGTCGCTGGGACTGTTCCTGCTGGTGATCAACGCGTTCATGCTCGAGCTCGCGAGCTACCTGTCTCGCAACATCACGCATGCGGGCATTCTCATCGACGGCTTTGGAGCGGCGCTTCTCGGTGCCATCGTCATCTCGCTCGTCTCGATGATCCTTGGTGGCGTCATCAAGTAGAGAGACCCCGCGAGTGGTTGCTTATGACCGGCGATACAAGTGACGGGGCCCGGGCACGGTGGTGCTCGGGCCCTTTGCTGTGGACGTCTTGCGTGCGGCGTGTCGCGGCTGCGCTTTAATGCGCTAAAGTAGATGCATCGATTGATGCGAGCGGCCGTTCGATGCGCGCCGCGAGGGGAGGGCGCATGGACGCACGAGAGGCTCTTGCCACCGAGCCAGCACGTAGGCTGGTGGCTGCGTTGTGCGAGCTCACGACCGCCAAGGACGTTGAAGCCCTTCTCATTGACCTCTGCACCCCGCGCGAGATTGAGGACCTCTCCCAGCGCCTCGAGGTCGCGCGCCTGCTCGACGCCGGCGAGCCGTATCTCTCCGTCCAGGAACACACCGGCGCCTCGTCGACCACCGTCAGCCGCGTCTCAAAGTGCCTCAACGGCGAGGCGGGCGGCTACCGCACCGTCCTCGACCGCCTCTCCGCAGAGTAGCGGCCGCCGCGCGCGCCCTGCGGGGCAATGGCGGCAGCCCTGTTGGTTGCGACCTTCTCGCAAGCAAAAGCGCGTGCCAAGTGCAGGTAGAAGTGCGTGCCAAGTGCGGTTAATAATCGAGCCGAAAGGCCAATAACTACCTGCGTTTGGAACGCATTCTGAATAATTACCTGCTTTTGGCACGCACTCTTGTCGGTTGCCTTAGCTTTGCGTGCCCAACGAGACTTAATGGCCGCTTCGAGACCTTGAGATAGTCGCGTTAGGCACGCGATCGGCGCATCGATCGAGGGATTGTCGCGTCAGGCACACATCTTGGGCGAGTGCCCGGTGCGGCCGCCTATGCAAGGGCGAGCTCCAGGTGGCTCTTGGCCCTCGTGAGCGCGCTCTTGATGCGGTCGCGCTTCTCGGGGGAGAGGCGGTACGAGGGGGTCGTGACGCTCAGGCCATACTCGAGTACCCCGTGGCGACGGATGCCCACGGCGATGCACTGCACGGCCTCGGTGGCCTCCTCGCGGTCGTACGCAAAGCCCGTTTCGCGCACCTCGCCCAGCTGGGCGATGAGCTCGTCGGCACAGTGGATCGTCGCGGCCGTGGGCCTCTCGAGCGGCTCGGCGAGCATCGAGCGCACCTCGGCCTCGGGCAGTTCACTCACGAGCACCTTGCCGATGGCTGTGTAGTGGATCGGCAGCGTGCGGCCAATGCTCGAGGTCAGGCGCACGGGCTGGGGCGAGTCGACCTTGGCCACGTACAGCACGCGCCCATGGTCGAGGACGCCCAGCTGGCAGGTCTCGCCACAGGCGTTGGTGACCTCGCGCATGGCGGCCACGAACAGCCCTATCGAGCTGCTCTCGCGGTCATACGACTTGCCCAGCAGGTAGGTCTTGAGGCCAATCGTGTAGCGCTTCGTTGACTCATCGTAGGCGACGTAGCCCGAGTCTGCCATCGTGTGCAGGATGGGGGAGATGGACCCCTTGGGCGCGCTCACCTCCCGGCAGACGTCTGCCATCGTGAGGCCGGCCGTGGAGTTTGCCAGGGCCTCCAGGATGTCGAGCACGCGCATGGTCGAGCGATGCTGCGGCCTTGCCTCGCGAGCCTGATTCTCCACTATGTACCTCTCCTCTCGCGCGAGCCCGCGGCGTCCTTGCGGCCCTATCGCGCGCCCCCCGTAACGTCCCCGAGGCTCTCTCGCGCATCCATTCAACTACTCGCATAGATATTCTAATCATTTCATTGAACGTTCGTGTATGCGAACACCGTTCGCGGAAGGAATGCAACCGTTCGCGGCGAGCGCTAAAATGAAGTTGCCATCGGCCATCGATGGAATTAAGGTAGAACCGCGTTTTGGGAACATAGTTCGTAAATGCGAACGCAAAGCCTTCGCAGCCAGTCGCCGCACCAGGGCGCAAAGGGGAGGGCCGCGTGCGAGCTGCTACGACACCCACGTACCGAAGAGGAGCGCACATGCGTAACGGCGTCATCATTGACGAGAAGGACAACGTCGTCGTGGCCATCCGCCAGCTCGAGGCGGGCACTGACGTCGCCTACCCGCTTCCCGCTGGGGGCGAGGGGCACGTCGTGACGAAGGAGGCCATCCCGCTCTTCCACAAGATTGCTCGCACCGACATCAAGAAGGGCGACAAGGTCGTCAAGTACGGCGAGTACATCGGCGTCGCTACCCGCGACATCTCGCAGGGCGAGCACGTCCACACCCACAACTGCGAGAGCTCCGACGAGCTCAAGGACACCGACGCCAATGGCGTGGGCACCGTCGAGACGACCACCGCGGCCGCTCCCGCTCAGCACGAGTGCACCCGCACCTTCCGCGGCTATCGTCGCGCCGACGGCCAGGTGGGCATCCGCAACCACGTCCTGATCCTGCCGACGAGCATCTGCGCGTCGGACACCTCCGAGCGCATTGCCCGCGCGGTTGCCGGCTGCGTGTCGTTCCACAACCAGAACGGCTGCAGCCAGGTCAACGTCGACCAGCAGCTCACGCTTGACACGCTCGCGGGCCTCGCCGCCAACCCCAACGTCTATGCCGTGCTCGCGGTGTCGCTGGGCTGCGAGGGCTGCCAGAACGACCTCGTGGTCGACGCCATCCGCAAGCGTACCAACAAGCCCATCCGCTCGCTCGTGATCCAGCAGGTGGGCGGGGCCATCAAGGCCATCGAGCAGGGCACGCGCATCGCCCGCGAGCTCGTGGCCGAGGCCTCGGCCTGCGAGCGCGAGGACGTTCCCGTCTCCGAGCTCATCTTTGGCACCAACTGCGGCGGCTCCGACACCTCGAGCGGCCTGGGTTCCAACCCGCTCATCGGCGAGGTCTCCGACTGGCTCGTTGGCCAGGGCGCCACGACCGTCCTGTGCGAGACGCCCGAGCTCTTTGGCGGCGAGCACATCCTGGCACGCCGCGCCGCGAGCCCCGAGGTGGGCGAGCAGGTCCTCAAGATCGTGCGCGACTACGAGAAGTACGTCCAGGGCTTTGGCGCCGAGATGCGCGAGGGCAACCCCAGCCCCGGCAACATGGCCGGCGGCCTCACCACGCTCGAGGAGAAGTCGCTCGGCTGCATCCACAAGGCCGGCCACAGCCCCATCAACGCCGTCTACCCCTACGCGGCCCAGCTCAAGAGCCACGAGGGCCTCGTGATCATGGACACCCCCGGCAACGACCCGTCCAGCGTGGGCGGCATCATTGCCGGCGGCTGTCAGCTCGTCATCTTCTCGACCGGCCTGGGCACGCCCACCGGCAACGCCATCGCACCGGTGCTGCGCATCACGGCCAACGGCCGCACCGCCCAGACCATGGCCGACCACATCGACTTCGACGCCCAGGCCACGATCTACGGCCCCGAGACGATGGAGGAGCTGCGCGACCAGCTGATCGACAAGATCATCGCGGTCTGCAACGGCGAGCCCACCTGCGCCGAGGCCCTAGGCTTCACCGAGACGGCACTGCCGCACCTGTGCAACTACATGTAAGGCGCGGCGGCACCACCCGAGGCGCGCGAGCGTCTCGGCCACGAGGCGGGGGAGCCATCCCCAACCTCGACCACCAAGGCATCATCGCGGGCGGGGCGCCCGTGTGAGCTGTGCGGGTCCCCCTACAACCCGCGCATATAGGAAGCCTGGGAAAGCCCAGGCACAACAAGGAGGAGTACATCATGGATCTGCATCTCGAGGGCAAGGTCATCTTCGTCACCGGCGGCTTCAAGGGCATCGGCAAGGGCATTTCCCTGCAGCTCGCTCGCGAGGGTGCCATCCCCGTGGTCCTGAACCGCAAGGACGGCGTCGAGGACGAGTTCCGCAAGGAGATCTCCGAGATCACCGACACGTTTGAGATGTACTACATCGACCTCAACGACACCGATGCCATCAAGCCCATCGTCGAGGAGGTCTACAAGAAGTACGGCCACATCGACGGCGTGGTGAACAACGCCGGTCGCAACGACAACCTCGAGCTCGAGACCCTCGACTGGCACGACTTCGAGAAGTCCCTGCACGGCAACCTGACGCACTACTTTGAGCTCGTCCACTGCTGCTGCCCCTACCTCAAGGAGTCGAAGGGCTCGATCGTCAACATCGCCTCGAAGGTCGCTCTGACCGGCCAGGGCAAGACGACCGCCTACGCCGCCGCCAAGGGCGCCATCCTCGGCCTCACCCGCGAGTGGGCCGCCGCCCTCGTCCACGACTCCGTGCGCGTCAACGCCATCGTGGTCGCCGAGGCCTGGACGCCGCTGTACGCCAACTGGATCAAGACCTTTGGTGACGAGGAGGCCCAGCAGAAGCGTCTGTCCCTCATCACCGACCGCATCCCGCTGGAGCACCGCATGACCTCCTGCGAGGAGATCGCCGACACCTGCGCCTTCCTGCTGTCCGACCGCGCCAGCCACACCACCGGCCAGTGGTGCAGCGTCGACGGCGGCTACGTTAACCTCGATCGCGCCCTCGACTAGCTCTGGCCTGGAAAGAGGATTTAACGCATGTCTGATTCCGCCAAGAAGGCGAGCACCAAGGGCGCTGCGGCAACCATCGCCATCGTTCTCGTGACCTCGCTGTTCTTCGTCTGGGGCCTGGCCATGAACCTGGTCAGCTCGCTGAACGCCCCGATCGCCAACTACCTTGAGCTGACGACCACCCAGACGTCGCTCATGCAGGTCGCCTACTACGGCGCCTACTTCGTCATGGCCATCCCGGCCGGTGCCATCGCCAAGAAGTTCGGCTACAAGGGCGGCGTCATCGCCGGCCTCGCCCTGTTCGTGATTGGCTCCATCATCACGGTGCCCGCCACGAACGCCGCCTCGTTCGCCCTGTTCCTGGTCTCCACGTTCGTCGTTGCCGCTGGCGCCACCACGCTCGAGGCCAACTGCAACCCCTACATCACCAAGCTCGGTGACGAGAAGCACGAGTCCATGCGACTCAACCTCGCCCAGTCGTTCAACGGCGTCGGTTCCATCGTGGGCCCGCTCATCATGGCCCAGATCCTGAGCACGACGGTCGCCGCCGGCCAGCCCGGCTTCGCCGAGGCCAAGACGGCCTTCCTGGGCAGCACCCGTGGCATCTACATCGTGATTGCCATCGTGCTCGCCATCATGCTCGCCGTGTTCGTCTTCGTGAAGCTCCCCACGCCGCCGAACGACGTCGAGGGGGCCGGCTCCGAGAAGGCCGCCAAGGGCGGTGTCCTCAAGAAGCCCTACTTCAAGCTTGGCGTCGTCGCAGAGTTCTTCTACGTGGGCATCCAGACGGTTGGCTTCTCCCTGTTCGCCACGTATGCGACGAAGGTTGCCGGCCTTGAGATGAGCCTCGCAACGGGCCTCGTGAGCGCCCTGTCGCTTCTGTTCACCATCGGCCGCTTCGGCTCTACGCCGCTTCTGGCCAAGAAGGACCCGGGCAAGCTGCTCGGCATCTACATGACTGGTGCCGCCGTCTGCTTCTTCCTCGTCTTCCTGAACCTTGGCGTGGTCTCGGTTGCTGCGTTCGTCGTGGCCTACCTGTTCATGTCCATCGGCTACCCGACGATCTTCTCGCTGTCGCTGCGCGGCATGAGCGGCAACGAGACCAAGACCGGCTCGTCCATTATCACGATGTCGATCGTGGGCGGCGCCATCATCCCGGTCGTCGTGAGCGCTATCGGCGATGCCTGCGGCCTGTCCGTCGCCATGCTCGTCGCCGTGCCCTGCCTGGCCTTCTGCGCCTGGTACGGCTTCGCCGGCTCCAAGATCGGCTTTGGGGAGGAGTAACCATCATGTCTGATCTCAAGGTTGTCGATTCTCACTTCCACGTGTGGAACCTCGATACGCAGAGCCTTCCCTGGCTCGACGGCACCGACGGCACCATCACGCACACCTACAAGGTGGAGGACCTCGAGGCCGAGTACGCCCGCCAGGCCGGCGTCGAGTTCGTTGGCGGCGTGTACGTCGAGGTTGACTGCGCCGACCACGAGGCCGAGGACAAGATCGCCTATGACCTCAAGGCGGCCCACCCCAAGATGCTTGCCTGCATGCTTCGCA
The DNA here is from genome assembly GCA_900543875.1 of uncultured Coriobacteriaceae bacterium. Classification (GTDB taxonomy): domain Bacteria; phylum Actinomycetota; class Coriobacteriia; order Coriobacteriales; family Atopobiaceae; genus Parolsenella. Next base: position 30,878 of record UQSV01000012.1, read on the forward strand.
GCGACGTCTCTCCGTGGATGCGCGTCCCGGCCTTTGCCGCCGGCATCCGCGAGCCGCTCCACATCGACTCCGAGCCCAAGGGTCGTTGCCTTGAGCCCAGCTTCGTCGAGGGACTTCACACGCTGGCCAAGAAGGGCCTGCCCTTTGAGTCCTGCAACCGCGTGAACGAGCTCGAGGATGCCTACGAGGCCTTCGCCCAGGCGCCCGAGGAGACCGTTATCCTGAACCACCTCGGTAACGTCGAGGCGCTTACGCCGGAGTGGTGTGCGGTCATGAAGAAGTTCGCGACCCTGCCGAACCTCTACGTGAAGGTCTCGGGCTTCCCGACGGCCGACAAGCAGTTCGTCTCCGAGCTGCTCAAGTTCACGCGCGACACGTTCGACCCCAAGAAGCTCCTGTACGCGTCCAACTGGCCCGTCGTGAAGCTCTACAGCTCCTTCGACGAGCACTTCCAGACGCTTCGCGACGCCTTTGGCGACGACGAGGACTTCTTCATGAACAACGCCGTGCGTGCCTACGGCCTTACGCTCTAACGTCTGAAGTTGGCCCGCGCGTCCAGTCGGCGCGCGGGCCGCTCCATCGGTCCCATCAAAGTAAGGGAGTGCATTATGCTCAAGGGTATCTCTCCGGTGCTTCCACCCGAGCTCCTCTCGATCCTGTGCGAGATGGGCCACGGCGACACGCTCGTCATCGCCGATGGCAACTTCCCGGCGGCCTCCATCGCCAAGGACTGCAAGCTCGTCCGCTGTGACGGCCACGGCGTGCCCGAGATCCTCAAGGCCATCCTCAAGCTCGTCCCGCTCGACCAGTACGTCGAGAAGCCCGTCACGCTCATGGACGTCGTGCCGGGGGACGACTGCGAGACCCCGATCTGGGACACGTACAAGCAGCTCGTCTCCGAGGTGGACGACCGTGGCGCCGACGTCATCGGCACCATCGACCGCTTCCCGTTCTACGACGAGGCCAAGAAGGCCTACGTCGTGATCGCCACGAGCGAGCGCGCCCAGTATGCTAACGTCATCCTGCAGAAGGGCGTCGTGTACGAGAACGAGCAGATCGACTAGCTTCGTTCGCATTGCCCATGGGACCGGCGCGCTTGCGGCCGGTCCCATGTTGCGTCAAAGGGAAACAAAAGGGGGACAGCCTGGAGCTGGCCGTCCCCAGAAAGCGAGAAAGTCATGTTCAAGGGCATCTTCAGCCCGTCCATCACCATTACGGACGACGAGGGCAAAATCGACTACGACCTCTGGGGCAAGCACCTCGACCACCTTGCCGACGCCGGCGTGAACGGCGTTTTGCTGTTCGGCAGCATCGGCGAGTTCTACAGCGTCTCGCTTGCCGACAAGGAGGCCGCGCTCGAGTTTGCCGTCAAGCGCGTTGGTGAGCGCATGAAGGTGTTTGCCGGCGTGGGCGACACGACGTACGCCAACGTCATCGAGTTCACGAAGTTCGCCGAGAAGGCCGGCGCCGATGCGGTGCTCGCCGTCTCGCCGTACTACTTTGGCCCGAGCCCTCTGACCGCCGAGAACTACTTTGGCGGCATCGCCGAGGCCACGAAGCTTCCCGTGATCCTCTACAACTTCCCGGCGCGCACCGGCACCGACCTCACGCCCGAGCTCGTGGCCTCTCTTGCCGCCAAGCACCCCAACATCTGCGGCATCAAGGACACCGTGGACACGATCAGCCACACGCGCAAGGTCATCCGCGCCGCGCGTGCCGTAAACCCCGACTTCACCGTGTTCTCCGGCTTTGACGAGTACTACCTGGTCAACCGCGTGAGCGGCGGCAACGGCGTGCTGTGCGGCCTCACGAACGTGGAGCCCGAGACGTTCGTCAAGATGCACGCGGCCTACGAGGAGGGCGACTTCGCGACCGCCGTGGCGTGCGCCGAGCGCATCTCCAAGCTCATGGCCGTCTATGACGTCTGCGACCTGTTCGTCTCTGCCATCAAGGCTGCCGTGAAGGTCAAGGGCCTGCCCATCTCCACGAAGATCTTTGAGCCGGCCGTTCAGGCCACCGAGGCCGACGAGGCCGCCATCGCGGAGCTGCTTGCCTAGGCACCTGCGTTATCGGAGCTCCTTGCTCCTTTTGCTCTTGCGTCCCCTTTCATGCGTCACCATGCCGCCCCGTGGCGGCGAGCGACCCGACCGCACCCCGAGCGGCCGGGTCGCTTTTTGTCCGCTAGGCGCGGTAGGATTGTTGCAGTGAATTGCGAAGCAGGGAGGAACATGGGTCTGAGCATCGTGCGCACGGCAGACGAGCGCCTGGCGTGCGGCGCCGTGCGCGAGCTTTTGTCCCGCGAGCTGGAGCATCCCCGCGGAGGCGGCAACGTGCTCGTGCTGGCGCCAAGCCTTGCGCAGGCGCTTGACGTCCAGCGCGAGCTCGCCGCGGCCAGGGGACTTTCGATGGGCGTCGACTGCATCACGGCCGAGGCCTGGTGCCAGCTGCGCTGGGCGCTCTACGGAGACGGTCGCGCCCTCGTGAGCGCCCCCGAGCGCGCCGTGCTCATGGCGCTCGTGGTGGCCGAGGCCGCGGACCGCGGCGAGCTGGATCCGCTCGATGGCGGCAAGGGAACGGTCGAGCTGCTCTGCGATGCCGCACGGCGCTGGAAGCTTGAGCCCGTGGCTGGTCTCAGCGCGGGCGAGGTCCGTGCCGTTGAGCTGCTGGGAGCCTATGAACACAAGCTTGTCGAGCGCGGCCTCGTCGAGCCGGCGCGTGCCGCGGCGCTGCTGCCTACGACCATGGCGGGCGAGGGCGCCGTGCTGCCCGCTTGCGTCATGCTCGCCCCCGTTGGCATGGGCGAGCTGCGGCGTCCCGCGCGCGAGCTCGCGCTTGCTTACGCCCGGGTGGGCGAGTTCGCCTACGTGGTGGCCGACGACGGTGGCCCCGCGTGCGCGGTCGTGCGCGAGGGCG